>CALFWB010000058.1 GCA_937928795.1 uncultured Anaerolineales bacterium | reverse complement strand
GGCTCTGCTCTATCTGTGACTGTATCAAATGAAGCGCAGAGGATTTCGACGTTTTGTAATGCTTGAGAGACTGCCAATAGGTTATCTCGATCCAGATACTTTGGTGATTTATATCGCCCGAATGGCACATTGAATTGTCCTTGCCGATTGACACGATACAAACCGTTATACCCTGTTTTGTTCAGGTAGATCAGCCTCGCGGCTCGTTCCGGCAGCCCCAATTTCCAAGGGTCTTTTCTGCGAATCTCGTAGTAAAACTCTTTGTTGTGGGGAAATTCCGCAAGAATATCGATCACTTCGGCTACGTGGTCGCGAATAGCCAAATAAGTGTCTATGAGTTCAGCATTGATGTCTGAGAGAATTGCGCGTCGAATACGATTTTCTCGATACAGGCGAAAGAAGAGTGCCCCACTGCCAACAAATGGTTCATGATATGTGTTGAAGCAGACTGGCATACGTTCTAACAATGCATCTGCCAATTGGGTCTTACCTCCAGCCCACTTCAGAAAAGGTCGCGGAACAGGCAAATCGCTCATGTTACAGTCCAAAATACAGGCGCAACCAATCTTCTAGTTCGTCAAACCAGACCACCTTGCCTGTGGACATCAAATAACCACGCATGTTCGCAGAAAAGCCTTCGCCATCAATGACTACTATTCCTGAGATTGGCCAATGGGCGATGTCTTGGATCGTAGCGGGGATTTTCTCTTCTGCCGTCCCAGGCGTCGCTTGAAATTTACATTCAATGCCCAGCCGTTTACCACTCTTCTCATCAGTGATAACCACGTCAATGTATCGTTGTTGTCCCCATAACCTTCTTGCTGCCCTTACTTCCGTTTGTGCGCGCAATCCAAGACGTTGAGCAAGAGCAACGACTCGTTGCTTCAATTCATCGCCGCTTTTTGGAGCAGTTCCTTTGCCTGGCATATTGTAGTACTCTTAGAAGTATGTCCCTTTTATTTTACCACCGCTCAAACGTTCTACTTCAATTTGCCCAGGGCAATAAACAAAAGGCCCCCTAAGGGTTGGTTTTAGCAGCAGCGGCGGCGCAGGCGAGACTCCTTCGCCTACACTCAACTTTGCAGGCTCGCGGCGCATACCCGCAGCGGCGAAGCCGCTGTCCGCTGCAAACGGTGTTGGGCGACAACGGGTAATTGTTTCCTTGTCTTCCCGAATGCATCGCCCCAAAAGGGAATGTCATGTCATCGCTCGACGGCATGTAATATCTCTTGCAGCGCGATCATGCTTGTTTGACTCGTAAGGGCGAGACCTTGCTGTGGATGATCAAGGTCTATGATGAGCAAAATGACCAATACAACGATGACAAAGTAGGCTACTGTCGGGCTCGTGATTCGAGCACCTGCTAATCCGTTTCCGTACCCAAGGGCTACTGCAGCCAGAACTGCAAAACCCAATAGAAACAGTAACACGCTCTCTGGAACGTGATTGGCGACGGCGATATCACGCTGCGTCTTGATATCGATCATCTGGTTCAGCGCTTGAGTGTACAAACCTAATGGCACAGATCTCGGGTCCGACTCTGCAGCTTCATTCGCAATTTGCCACAGCTGACGCTGGATTTGTCTTGCTTCGATGTCTAGTTGTTCTCGCTCTGGAGAAGACTGCTCTGTTTGAAGAACAGACTCTAGCCGAATCGCCACGTAACGGCGAAACAGTTCGCTCACCTCAATATCGTAGAATGCTGGTAGGAACTGAGAGCAGGGTTACAAACGCTCACAGTCTGCACCGAACGTCAGCCGCTAGATCGCTAATTGTGGCAATCACTGGGTTCAAGGCTTGGATTGATCCAATCTGGTGGCGTAAGCTCAAGGAGAAGCGCACATGCTGCCTACTCAAGCGTCTGGTGGATGACGATTTACCCCTCTTGAAACAGTCACGCGAAAGCACGACAGCAAGCCAATTTGGAGCGCTGAGGTACGGCTACGGCTTCAGCTTGTTTCAGCCGCTGGTTATAAATAGGCTTGGATGTCTTCCACGGTGACTTTGCGGCCGGTGGCGCCGTATCCGAGCGTGGATAATCCGCCAACAATGTTGCCCCAGCGCAAACACTCTTCCAGCGGCCGTCCATCCAGCCAAGCGCGCAAAAAGCCGGCGTTGAAGCAATCCCCTGCGCCGGTTGTATCCAGCGGCTTGAGTTGCAGGGCGGGGGCGTGGATGATTTGCCCATTCTGATAAGCATACGCCCCCTCTGGTCCAGCTTTGACCACTACTAACGGGCAAAGTTCGCCCAAACGCTGCATCGCCCGCCTCAGATCGGTCTCACCGGTCAGGTGCAGGGCTTCCGCAGCGTTCGGGAGAAAAGCATCTAGGGCGCGAATGGCATTGCGCACGGCTGCTCGCTTTAGGTGCGAATTGGGATGGGAATTGCCATCCATAACGAGCTTCATCCCCTTTGCCCGCACCCAGCGCGAGCCAAGCGGAAGCAACGGGCCAGCATATAGACCGGGCACAAAAAGCAAGCGGGCGCGGACTTTGCGCAGGGCGCGCAACCCAGCCGGGATCAAAGGATCGGGATCATAGTAAGTGATGAAAGCCCGATCCTCAGGAAAAGAAGCAGCCACCGTGAGACGGCGCAGCAGGCGCGGATGATGGACAAAAAAAGCTGGATCAATTCCCTCTTCCTCAGCCGCCTTGAGAGCAAAGCGGCTAAATTCGTCATTCCCAAAATCACCCGCCCAAGCCACGCGCAGCCCCAAACGGTGCATCGCCACGGCGCTGTTGTAAGCTTCGCCGGGGATCATGGCAAAGCCTTTTCCCACCACCTCGCGCCCTAAAGCCGGCAGGCTTGGCAGACCGGTAAAAATCAGGTCTAGGGTGTAATTGCCAACCACCAACACATCATACGGCAGTGAGCATTCAGCAGCAGGCGAACTCGTCATGGTGCAAAGGAGAAGCTTTGTAAGATGAGATCCATATTGGATGGGTATCCTTTGGACTTTGCGAATAAGAATTTGAAACGGTTTTGTGCAAGGCAGGAGCAGGTTTTTACATAAACCGTGAATTCTTTGCGCCTTAGCGTCTTGGCGTTAGGGCTTTGCGTTTTTGCAGTGGACTCAATTTACCTAAGATGATTATACCCGATGATGAAACTGACCCTTGACGAGACCTTAAATAGCGTGTATTATTATGACAATTATCATAATAATTATCGCCAAACTACGGAGAAAGAACCATGAACGATGAATATGCCCACCCCGAAGCATTGGTCGAAACCCAATGGGTCGCAGAGCATCTGAACGACCCTGACGTGCGCCTTGTGGAGTCCAATGAAGACCCGCTGCTCTACGATACGGGTCACATTCCGGGCGCGGTAAAAGTGGACTGGTTCACCACCCTGCAGCACCCGCTGCGGCGCGACTTTCTCGAGAAAGATCAATTTGAAGACCTGTGCCGTCGCCTTGGTATCCGCAACGATACTACAGTCGTCTTTTACGGCGACAAAAACAACTGGTTTGCCTGCTATGCCTTTTGGCTGTTTGCCTACTATGGTCACCAGAACCTTAAGATTATGAACGGCGGGCGGGCGAAATGGGTTGCCGAAGGACGCCCCTTGACTCAAGAGGTGCCCACTTACCCGCCGACCGACTACACCGCCAAAGAGCCAGACCCTTCCATCCGCGCCTTCCGCGAAGACGTCTTCCGCCAGATGGAACAGGGATTGCCTTTGGTGGATGTGCGTTCGCCACAGGAATATTCGGGCGAACTGATCCACATGCCCAATTACCCGCAAGAGGGCGCTCAACGCGGCGGCCATATCCCCGGTGCGGTGAACATCCCCTGGGCGCAAGCAGTGAACCCCGAAACCAGCACCTTCAAGCCGCCTGCGGAACTGCGCCAACTCTACGAGCAGTACGGCATCACCCCGGACAAAGAGGTCATTGCCTATTGTCGCATTGGTGAGCGCAGTTCGCTCACTTGGTTTGTGCTGCGCTACCTGCTCGGCTATCCTAACGTCAAGAACTATGACGGCTCTTGGACGGAATGGGGCAATCTGGTCAACGCTCCGATTGAAAAGTGAGCCGATGAGCGAAGGTTTACCGCCCGCCCTAGCCGAAATCGTAGCCGACTTTAGCCAGTGCGAGCGGCAGGAGAAGCTCGCCCTTTTGGTCGATTATTCTAATCAGCTCCTGCCGCCTCCCCCCGAAGCCCTTGCCGATGGCGAGGCGCCCGAAAGCGTGCCGGAGTGCATGACCCCCGTAGGGCTGCGCGTCCTCGAACGAGATGGCCGCCTGCGCTTTTATTTCGACGTGCCGCAGGATGCTCCCTTGATCCGTGGCTATGCTGCCATCATGCAACAGGGATTATGGGACACAACCCCTGAGGAAATCCTGCGCATTCCGGCAGATTTTTACCTTCAGATGGACTTGCAAGAACTCCTTACTCCGCAGCGCCTGAAAGGTCTGACGGCCATTTTAGCCCACGTCAAACGCCTTGCCCTGCGGTTAGCAGAGGGTTAAGGAAACTCCACAGCCCTAGTTCAGGTGTGCCTCAACCTTTATCGGGCGGTCTTGCACCGCCACGATTTTACAAAGTTGAAAGCCAGTAGGCTGGTTGTCTCAAGTTCCCAACAAAATTGTTATTGATTTAGGGAACTTTTTTTGCTATAGTGGGGTTAAGATTAATACAAGATGAGTGTTCGGTTAATTGAAGTGAGATAGAAGAATGTTCGATCCGGTTATCCTTATCCCTATTCTGCTTGTCGTGTTGATCATGGCAGGCTGCATCTGGGCAGGTTTGGATGCACCTCGTTCGTGAGTCCAGCAGCACACAGAGTGGGTTACTGGAGGTGAGGTCGCGCAGTTGACTTGCACCTCTATACCCTGAACTGTCCTTTTTGGCGGATCAGGTGGCGAATGCGCGGCTGCAGGTAGCGGATGATGGGGGAAGGTTGCAGAGGCTGCCACTGCCGAATGGTCTCTTCTATATCCTCCTCCCAAGGGGTTTCGTCCTGCCAAATTTGTCCCGCTTGCTCGGCTTGCTCCAACATCGAAAGAGCTTGCGACAAGACCTGCCGTTGTCTTTGACGGTCGCCGGGTTTTCCTAGAGGCTGTCCGAAAGGATGCTCGACGGCAAAGGTGCGCGGCACACCGATCTTTTCTGCCCAATAGGGCATGTTGGTGATAAACACGGTGGCAAAACCATGGGACTCAAAGTAGCGCGCCAACACGGGCGCATTGATGGCGCAATCCGGTCAGACCGGAGTCAGGACGAGCGCGTCAACCGATTCCGCTCTGAGGGCGGCTGCAACTTGCGGTGCTGCGCTCTCCAACCAAGCGCGAGGATTGGGAGGAAAGCCCTGGTAGCCCATTAGGGAGAACGCTTGGGCTGCCAAGCTACCGATTACCCCTTCATCTGCCAGTTCTCGCATCCGTTGCAAGGGAAAGACGACGTTGAGGTCTTGCTGGATGGGTTGGGGGTTAATGTGTAAATGGCTGATGCCAATCTGTTCGGGAAGGCTGTCAGTCGGAATAGCACGATAAGAGGGATCGCCCCAAGTTGGCTCAGCTTGTTCACGCTCGCTATCAAAGGGGGGTTGAAAATCTTTACAATACAACCCGGCTGTGGTGATCAGGCTTAGGCGACACTCGGCAAGCGGTTTCGGGAGCGGCGTCCAGGGGATTTCCCCTTCAACCAGCGGCTGCTGGTTTTGATAAAACGCAGCGATCAGGCGAGGCAGGAATTTGAAGCTGTCAACCATTAAACACTGAAGCGGATATAAAGGATATCGCCGTCTTGGACAACGTACTCCTTGCCCTCAATGCGCATCAACCCAGCGGCGCGCACCGCCGCCGTGCTGCCGTGGGCGATAAAGACGTTATAGGGAATCACCTCGGCGCGGATAAAGCCACGCTCGAAGTCACTATGGATGACACCGGCGGCTTTGGGGGCCGTCCAACCGGCTGGGATTGTCCACTGACGCACCTCTTCTTCGTTCATGGTGAAAAAGCTGATCAAGCCGAGCAATTGATGGCTTTTACGAATCACCTGTTCCAAACTGCTCTGCTCCACCCCGGCAAGCTCCAGATATTCTTTTCGTTCTTCCTCGCTCAAGCCGGCCAGTTCCTGTTCTAGCTTGGCGCAGATGTAAATCACTTCAATGCCTTGTTCTTTTCCGATTTGGCGCACTTGATCAAGGTAAGGTGAGCCTTGGGATAGGCTTTCCTCATCCACGTTGGCGACAAAGATCATCGGTTTAGCGGTTAGCAGACGGAGTTCACGGTTCAAGGTGTGGAAGCTTTCGCTCTCGCGCTGCGGAAACGTGCTGGCAGGCTTTCCTTGAGCGAGGTGTTCTCTGAGGGCTTGGGTGAGTTCCAGTGTGGGCAGCAGTTTCTTGTCGCCTTTCAACGCGCCGCTCAGACGCTCAATTTTGCGCTCAACCATTTGGAGATCGGCAAGGATGAGTTCGAGCTGGACAATTTCGATGTCGGCGCGCGGGTTGATCTCAGCAGCAACATGGGACACATTGGGGTCTTCAAAACAGCGCACCACATGGAGGATGGCATGGGTGTCGCGGATATTAGCAAGGAACTGATTGCCCAAGCCTTCGCCATGGCTGGCGCCCTTAACCAAACCGGCGATATCCACAAATTCGATCGTCGCCGGCACCTTGCGGGGCACTTTGAGCAGTGCGAAGAGTTGATCAAGACGCGTGTCAGGGATAGGGACGATGGCGCGGTTGGGCTGGATGGTACAAAAGGGATAGCTGGCAACTTGGGCTTGTTGTTCTTTGCACAGCGCGTTGAAAAGGCTGCTTTTCCCCACATTTGGCAAACCGATAATCCCAATACTCAGGCTCATTGAGAAGATTGTACATCAGAGTCGGGTAGAAGACAACCGCTTTTTAT
>CALFWB010000057.1 GCA_937928795.1 uncultured Anaerolineales bacterium | reverse complement strand
ATAATACGCCCCTATAGAAGCTTTTAACGAAGAAAAAACAATCAAGCTGATTGGGAATACTGAGACAGAATCTGAACTTTGCAAAAACATGACGCTTTTGAGCTTATAAACTAGCTTTCCACATACTCCTCCCACAACAAGCGCCCAACGCGGAATTCGAGCTTGAAGCCCATGCGCTCGTAGAGCTTCCAACTAGCTTCGTTGTCGCGCAGCACTTGAATTTCGACCGAATGCACGCCTTGCTGGCGCAGCCAATTCAACGCTAAGCGAGAGAGTTTATCACCAATGCCCAAGCGCCGCGCTTCGGGTTCAATCCACATGTCGCTCAATTCGCCAACTAAGACACCGCCCATATAAGCCGGCACACGCTTAATGCGACAGAGCATAAACCCGACCACGCGCCCATCGATCTCGGCTACATCCACGCGACTAAAACGTCCCAACGTGCGGCGGAAGGAATCCAGCCACACCTCGCCCACATTCTGCGGGTGAGGCAAACGATAACCCACTTGATAGAAAAACTGATTGAGCTTGGTATAAAACTCCATCAGGATTGGAAAATCAGCCTCGGTTGCTAAACGATAGTGAACCAGCGGTTGAGGGGTTTCGTTCATTGAAGGATCTCCTGCATCGAAAGTGGCCATTGGTTAGCATCAAAGCCAAATTGGGCTAAAAAGGCAAAGGCGATCCGCTCTAAACCAAAGGCAACACAGCCCGTATGAGCCGCCGAGCCATCAGGCAATTGGATATTCAAATGTCTTCCAAAAAAATCTTGGTGGTAGTTATAAGATCCAACTGCCAACGTGCCATCCTTAAAGGGTAAGCGAGCGCGAATCTCGTATTTCAATTGGAAAGCACTTTGGAAGGCAGCCTGTTTGCGGAATTCACCGATGAAAAAGGGATCATTGGCGCTTTCCACGCGGTAGGCAAAACCGATCTCCTCAAAGACGCGCTGCATCCGCTGCCGAGCCAGCTCGCGGTTTTCCAGCACAAACTCCTTTGCGCCGACAAAGATGACCTCGCGCATGGTGAAATTCCACAGCCGCTCCAGTGAGTTTAGGTTGAGCGATTCATAGCGAAAGCAATTTCCGACTGCTGTAGCGACTACCCCTTGTGGCGGCAAAAGCTGATCGGCTAAAGTGAAATACAAGTGATAGCAAACAGCCGGGGAGAGCAGCGTTTGAATGGGGGCAAAGCGCTCTGGGGGCACATTCAAGTTATCATGATTATCACAGGCTGCTCCTTCGGCGAAGGCATCAATTTGGTCAAGATCAGAGCGCAGATGGGTTGCGAAAGAGAGTGAATGAGGGAAAGCACGGAAATAGCCAACGCGCTCCAAATAGCGGGCTGGAATCAGCGTCGGGAAGCGGTAGGGCTTGGCGGAGAAAGAGTCCGCTAAGTCAAGAAAACGTCTCTCAAACCAGTCGATCAGCCGAGTGAGCAGCGGTCCGAGGGTGTAAATCCCATCTGCTTCTCGATGGATTTCCCCGCGTTGCATCAGTTCAGGCATGGGATCGCCAACAAAAGGCGTCGAGCGATCAAGGTAATCCTCAAGCACTTGAACCTTCGGACGGATTGCACCTTTTGCCATCGAAACCACCACTCGCTGCACCTTCTCTTCGATGGCTGAGCGCTCGCTCTCGGCAACGGGTTGTTTGAGATCTATCGAGATTTGTTCGCCAGCGGGTGAAATTTGGGCAGAGGCAATCCGTTCATCGACGTAAGCAAGCTTAGACTGCACCTCACCAACCAGATGATCTGGAATCGGCACCGCCGGGGCAAAATTCAGCGTTGAGAGGTTCATGAGTTAACTCCGAGGTGATTGTCTTCAAGATATTGGCGGATTGCCGTAAAGTTGGTCAGTGTGGCGATGGTATCGGCGTTGATCTCAACACCGAAAAACTCTTCCAGGCGCATCATCACTTCCATATGCCCCATCGAGTCCCACTGGGGCAAATCACCGAAAGCTAAATCTTCAGAGATCATCTCAATGGGCACTTGCAACGCTAACGATAAAGCCTCACGAATCCGCCTGGTCAGAGGGTTCAAAGAAACATTTTCGCTCATAAAAACTCCACAATGCAGAATTTAGGGAATGGATAATTTACGCATTTCGGGGACACTCTTAGAATAGGTTTTCCCCTGATGAAAGTAGGTGACATCCAACCTTTTGGGTTCTCCGGGCAGGGGGTCAGCTCCAAACTCTTCACTACTAGCCAAAACCTCAAGTTTTCCCTGCTCCACCTTTGCCCTTAAGAGAGGGGCAACATCCACCCAGTCATCTTTTGCTCCATACTTTGCAGAGATGATGACCGGTTTATCCTCACTAGCTAATGAGCGATCGGGGGCTTCAAAGAACTTGGCTCCCGTCTTGTCCACTTGGGTAATCGGCGCTAACTTGGTCATGAAATCCGGATTGAAAACAATTTTCCAGATGCTAATCACCAATCCCAATACATCTACAAACAAAGCAGCGCCGGCCGCAGTAACCACACTGCTCGAATAGGCTTGGTGATTGAACAGGATGATGGATGAGATGACAATGATCGCAGTCAGAAGTACCACCGATGAATATCCCATGATCAGCCGTAATTGAAACCAGCGATTTTCATGGGCTTTGTGCTGATCAAACGTCTCGCGTTCTTGGCGCAAACGCTCTTTGATTTGCTCGATAGAGGGTTCAAAAGTTTTGTCCATACGGCTTCCTGTTTCCTCCAAATAACGCATGACAAATCAAGCCCGGCATTAGCAAAAGTAGAGATACGGCTTAAGGAGTATAACGCAAAAGAGCGGATAAATTCCGCTAACCTCATTCGCTGCCTGCCTTCACCTTTAGGACTCCAACGCTCTGGTATTGCGGGTCCCACTTTCCCCACGGCATCCCGTTATCGCCAGAACGGAAGTAAAAGGCGGCGAGATTATCACGCAATTCAGCACAATTCCGCAAGGCTTGCATCAGCTCATCGTAGCGGTCGTAGTTAGAAGGAGCAGCATGGGCAAGCTCAAAAGCGCGCCGCAAGGTGGTTTCGGTATAACACCATCCCTGCGAGGGTTCGTGGAACCAATCTCGATCAGAAGCGGCACCAAGCGTAGCCAATAGAATGCCACCCGGTTTGAGGACGCGCATTAATTCTCGGACAACCTCGGGCAAGCGTTCAGGGGGATTATGTTCTAGGGCAGAGAGGGCAGCCACAGCATCAAGGGAGTTATCAGGAATATCAAGAAGTTGGCTAAGGTCTTGGTTGTAAATCCAGACGCCTCCCTCACCCTTTACCCTTTCCCTATGTGAGAGGGTGTGTGATTCATGCAATTCACTTCGAGGAAGAGGAGTCACACGAGCGGTTCTCCAAAAGCCACCCATTACCTGCTTCACGAACCCAAGACGGGATTTCAACGAACGTCCCTTGTGGACTGAGTTCCACAGAGCTTTCAGAGGGGAATTTAAGTCTGAGGTTCGCAAGCCTTTCACCTTTGTCCAGCGCCGAAAGCGCCACGGCAAGTCGGCGCGGCTGGAACGGTCAACGCTGAGCACCGTTGCCCCATGGGCTGCCAAAACCCACTGCAAAACGCCTGTACCAGCGCCGGCATCCATAATCACCTTGCCTTTCACGTCCCCCAAATGGGAGAGGATCCAGGCTAAGTCCAGCAAGTAATGCCAGCCGAATTCTAATTGCAACTGCCGGGCAATATCCTTCAGCTCTTCGACCAGCGGGCGATAGCGATCCAAAAGATCGACCGAGAGGATTTCAATCTTGTCCATAGGCAATCCATTCTACCTCTTCGGGCAGCAGAAAATCGCCCCCTTCCCGAAATCCGCGTAGGATGGTTTGAATGGTTGGTGAGCGTTCGGGCAGAAGTTCTTGCCAAGCAAAATCGCACAAGCGGACAAAGCCCGGTCGATGGGCTGCTTCTAAGTATTTGCCAAAGGGTAAGGAAGCCCGGTAAAGTTGATAGTACAGAAAACGTCGGGCGTTGCGTTGAAATTGGGGTGGAAATTCGATCTTGTCAAGGATTAACATCCCTTCTGCCAAACGTTCAAACTCATCAATCGACTGGGCAAAAAACACCGTTGGATATTGGGTATAGCGTGCTTTACCGGCACACAAAACCGGCACAGAAAGCAAAGCCGCCTCTAGCCCAATCGAAGAGTTATACACCATCAGGAATTTCGAGCGTTGGATCAACTCATAGGAATTGAGGTATTCCTGCGAGTCGATAAAGATCACATTGGACAGCTTGTTCACTGCGTTGGCTTCCACCCAACCGCGCACGCTTTCACGGGCTTGCTTAGCTGTGCCTGGGCGCATTTCATCGGGATGGGCACGGATGACAAACAAGGTTTCCGGATGGGCCTGAATCATTTTCAGCACGTGATCCAGCCAATGGAACATGTGTCGAAAGACGAGGTTGGCATGGACTTGACTCGTGTCATACACAACATTCGTAAAGACTGCGACAATTTGGCGAAATTGAGCAGCTTTTTGCAAAAAGGCTTCATCTAATCCTTTCATTTCGGGCCAAAAGCGAATGCCAGCCATAGTAAACTGTCCCTGAAAGCGGTGTTCTAAATAAGCATCCAAGCGCCGATTCTGGCGTTCGTTTAGCTCAAACGAGGAAGGAATGGGGATCGGATAAGCCGTGGCTTCTCCGTCCGTAAAAAAGGCCGAGAAGGGTTGAAAGCCCACTTCCTGAGTTACAACACGGATGCCTTTCTGCAAAGCAACCCATCGCGCTGTGGCTTCAGGATACAGGATCCCGTTGAAAATCAAACAAGCCTCGGGTTTGTGCTGCTCTAATAGCCGATTAAATTGCAGAGCGACGCTATAAGCCGAGAGAAGATATTGACGCAATAGATAGCGGGTCGGTTCATCGTCTGGCAAGTGATGACACCGCAATGCCCAGCGGAGAGAGGGCAAAACCAAGTTTCCTAGCGGAACCGGTTCGTCAAAGAAGTCGGAAGAGAATTGAAACTCACTCAATTCCTCAATCCCTAAGCCCTGGAGCGAATGAGCCAAGGCAGGGTCTGGTTGGAAGCGAAACCAATGCGTCTCAAAGGCTTGCGTCAGCCGTTTAGTTTGAGCAATACAAGCCTCACAAGGAGGGGGTTGATGATAATCTTGACGGTTAGTGCCGAGGACACAGGGCAACATCCCTGCCTGGCAGACAAATTGAACGATCCGATAACCGCTCAACTTTAACCCCAAACCAGCCAACAAAGTGAAGGCAGCATTCTGGCTCAAAGCGAAAAGGCGAGAAGAGGTATTGAAGATCACGATGGTAGGGAGGTTTTTATCTTTCGGCGAGTGAGCTTGCACCTGATGAGCCAAATGCCTTAACCGCTGGCGGTTTTGCCAGCCAGCCCAACGGATTTGGAGTTGTTTCCATAAGGATCTCTTCACCGCCAGACCTCCACCTGAACCAAAAGGACACCCGAATTATCGCTTATGCGGAGATCGTTGATGCCCAAATACAAAATTCCACTTTCTCCGACCCGCTGTCGGAAGTTATCGCCGACAAAAAACGGTAACCCATCGTTCAATTTGCCGATCAAGGCAGCGTGCGAAACTCCCTTCAACACATTGCAATCACACTTGGGGTCACCCCCAAAGCCAATGGCATCATACGTCCCACCCGGCCAAGGTGACCACAAGCCTGAAACATAACGAATGACCAGCAGGTCGCCCGGCTGAAGGACGACCCCGGTGTTATGCCATGCTTGATCAGCACGCACCTCGATTAACCGTGGCTTGAGTCTTGGAGAGGCTGGGAGGGTAGGAAGCGAGCGCATAAACCAGAAAGGCGCGCTGCAACCCAGTAGGAAAACCCAAAGCAGGATGCTAGGTAAGAACTTTTTCTTATCCAGTGACACGTTGCTCTCCTCACTCGAAGGGATAAGACAAGCTTGTCATTGCGACGAGCGCAGCGAGGAGAAATCTTGCCATTTTGTTGTCCAGCTATGGCACAAAGCCGTTTCTTCTAATAAGCATCTTGGAGTTCGAAGGAGGGTGAGTTGAGGAGCGCAGCGTATCGAAACCCGCAACCAGCAAGGAATAACACACAACGAATTGGGGTCTCGATACGGGCTAGCGCCCTACTCGACCCACAAAAGGGGGGCGAGTTGAGGAGCAAATCTCCGCTAAAATCCCGATCGTTGTGAGAAGAAGCGATACTCCTCTCTTTCCAAGAAACCTTGAATCACCCTTAGGAACTCTGTTTTCCCTACTTCAAGAATATCTTGTAGGCGAAGCCCTTGGGTTTCCATGAAATGTTCAACAAGTCTTAGCCCAAGATAGTACCCTGCTCGATTCTCTACAACGTCTGCGCTATTTGAAAAGGAAAATAAACGATTTTGGGGATCGCTCATATTGAGCTTTCCAGCCACCATCTGAAATAATTCTCCCTCGCGTTGCTGGCACTGTTCATACCATTGTCGGACCTCTTGAGGAGGCAAATAGTCTGCCCACAGGGCTTGTTCATTTCTAATCCCGAGAAGTTCCTTTGAGGCTAGAGTAGCAATCCCTTCGGTGACCAGTTGGCGAAAGATTTGGGTGCGTTCCACTTCGTCCGTGAAAAAGAATTCGGGTTGTCTCTGGTAATGTAGAGCATGAGCAATCTCATGAATAAAAAAGACATCCATTGCGAGAGCAGTCGGGTAGGTTTCAATCGGTAACCAGACCACCCATAAGTCCTTCGTTGGAAAAGCATGACCGTTGGAAGTGCCGTGTCCCACAAAAAGCACTATCTGAATCGCTTTGACCCTAAGTCCATGACCTTCAAATTTTTGCAACAGCAGGGGGAGGCGTTGCAACGCCTGCACACGGCGACGCAGAATTTCTTCTTCGTTTTGAAAGGAATAGGGTTGTGATGAAGCATAGTACGTATAGTAATGCTCAAACAATGGCGGCAAGGCTGCCTCATAACGGCAAGGGTCGTTTTTGCTGATCACTTCTTGCAAATAGAGGGGGATCAAGTCAGTCAGTTTCATCTAGATCATACATTGTTGGAGCTTATGCCATCAAGATTTCACAGGCACGAAACCGAAAGTTGCCTGGAGAGGTTAGGTTTTTTGCAAAGCTCAAACCAACCACTCATACATCAATAACTGATCCGTGCCATGCGGTGATTCAGCCAAGAGTTCACCGTTTGGGCTCACCACCATCGCACCGCCAAAAGCGCCTTCTTCGGGCAGATTTTCCAAGGCGTTGACAATTGCGGTGGTTTTGCCAACCCTCTTGACCGCCTCTAAATAAGCTGCTTGTTCTTCGTTCAACCAGCGTCGCAGGTCAGGAGAAGCACCGTCAAAACCGCGCGACATAGGCACAAGCAGTAATTGGAGTTCGGGGTCAAGTTGGGTCACAGCATCTTGATGGAACAAATCACCGCAGGTCAGAATAGCGATCCGCCCAAGATCGGTCTCAACGCAGGCAGCCTCGTTTCCATTGAGGTAAGGAGGTTGTTCGCTCATCTTGCGGTGCTTGAGCAAAACTTCTCCCTGCGGGCTAAACAACAAAGCTGTGTTATAAAAGCCTTCAGAAGCAGCTTCGACCAAGCCAAAGCACAAATAAACCCCATAAGAGAGCGCCAATTCAGCCATTGCCTGAACTGTTTTGCCTGGGATAGGTTCGGCAAAGGTGCGCAAGTCTGCTTCCTCCCACAGATAACCCGTCAGGGTGCATTCGGGCAGACAAACCAGGTCTGGTTGGAAGACGTTAGCCTGCCCTAACCTCTCTTGCAACCGTTCGAGGTTAATCGCAGGGTTACGCGGCTCGGTTCTAAGGGGGATGAGACACAGGCGCATAAAGATTCTTGTTCAGCGTACTTCCTCAACAGAAACCCCGTAACATGGGCTTCAGCCCGTGATAAACCAAACACACGCCTAAGCTAATGTGACCAGCAGTCAGTTACCTAACTGTTTCTGCCTGCCGGGCTTTGAAATAAGCCTCCGAAAGCCGCTGAATGGCAATCAAGAAACCCTCGCCTTGGCGTTGGTGACCGCGCCAAATCTCCGGAATCATCGTGCCACGATAATCACCAATCACTTGGAAAAAGTGCACCCAGTCAATGGTGCCTTCGCCAATTTGCAAGCCCTCTCCATCCAACCCAGAGGCATCCGAAAGGTGTAGATGGCCAATATAGGGCAGCAAAACCCGAACCTGATCGAAGAAATCCACGTGAGCCCAGTTGCAATAGAGCTTCGAGTGCGAAGTGTCGAAGCACATCCTTAAGCCTAGTGGCTCAATGAAATCACGGATTTCATAGGCATCCATAAAAGCGTTGGTTAACCACTGCCCGCCAAAGTACCACGGATGCGGAGGGAGATTTTCCAGTAAAAGCTCCACACCAGTAGCATCAATTTCCTCAAGCGAGCGACGCAAATTGTCATAAAGGGCCTTTTTCTCGCGGATAGGATGATCGAGGCTCATGGCACCCGGATGGACGACCACCTTGGGTGTTCCAACGAAATGAGACGCCATTTCGCGCGTCAAGTGGATGGTCTTTTGCACCAACTCAACCGAACCCTTGCGCTGCCACTCGTCGCGCGAACACAAATCCACCAAGGTTCGGTCCCAAAACTCAGGCGCATGAACGACCAACTTCAAGTCGTAATCTCCGCCGGGATAATGTTCGTCAAGGTCTTGATCGGTGAAGTGATACTCTAACATGCGCGGATGATAAGCCAGAAGTTCATGGGAATCGCGAAAGCGCACGGTGAAGCCATAGTCCATCGGCAGGGTATGGGTGGCATCTAATTCGATCTTGATACCCAGATCGCGCTCCAGGAAGGGCTCATCCTCTTCGATCACCCGCTCGGCTACCCGGCCGAGCAGTTGCTCGTAATGTTGTGGCGATAATCCCAGCGCTGGACCCTTAACAGCGATTTTTTCACGGGTGATCACCTCGCCCACTTCAATTCTTTTGGCAGCCACCAGACTCTTGCCTAAAACCTCGCGGTTTAAGATTTCGCCGCGCGAGAAGAATTTCTCCTCGCCGGTGCCGAGGGCAAGCGCAACCTGACGAATATCGCGCACCATTTTTTTGAAGCCTTGTGGCTCTAGGCTGGCAGCATGGTCGGGACCTTCCATGGTGCGGTCGAGGGTGAGGTGACGCTCGATAATCGAGGCGCCGAGGGCAGAAGCAACGGTCGAAACGGCGATGCCGCGCTCATGCCCCGAGTAGCCCACCGGCACGCCAAAGCGACGCAATTGCTCCATAAAGCGCAAGTTGATATCCTCAAAAGCGGCCGGGTAGGTGCTGTTACAGTGCAAAAGGGCAAATTCCACCTGGCGTTGCTTGAGGAAGTTGACCGTGAACTCCACCTCTTCCATGCGCGACATGCCTGTCGAGAGTATCAATGGCTTGCCTTTGGAGGCAAGGTGATCCAGTAAAGGCAAATTGGTCAAGTCTGCGGAAGCCACCTTGTAAGCGGGGACGCCGAGGGTTTCAAGAAAGTCTGCGCTTTCGGGGTCAAAGGCAGAGCACAGGAACGTGATGTTGCGCTTTTGGCAGTGTTCCACAATCGTGTAAAAATCATGCTCTGGCAACTCGACTTGCTGCAAGATGGGCAGCAGATAGCGCAAGGTCTTTTCGCCAGCGTTGGCGTTTTCGAGGTATTTTTTGGCATAGAGCTGATCCAGTTTGCGCTTCTGGAACTTGACCGCATCGGCGCCGGCATCGGCAGCGATGTCGATCAGTTTCAACGCCAGCGCCAATATGCCATTGTGATTCACACCGATTTCAGCAATAATGTAGGTGGGTTGACCGTCTCCGATCAAACGATCGCCAATTTTGATAACAGGCATAGGGTACTCCTAAAACATTTTCGGTAACTGTTCAGCTTGCCAAAAATCCACAGATGACGCAGATTCCGAAAAAACTCAAAAAAATTAGCAAAATCTGTGGATCAAGGAATGCAAACGAGTCTTTAGCTGAATAGCACCTCTCTTGGGTTGATTGTACATTTAATCTCAACATTACTGGGTTAGGGTTTCTTAAAGTGAGCAAAAACAGATTAACTCTTGCAATTCACCTTTACCAATTTAGGTGCAAATAGCGGTCGGGTTCAAAGCCCAAATCGTCCCACGTGATTTCGCCGCTTTCCAACAAGCGTTCGGCGCGGTGCCAATCCTCTTCGGTGTCGATGTCGATCCATTCAGAGGAAGGCATGACGAAAGGCAAAATGCGTTCGCCGGTCATTGAATGTTTTTCCAAGATCGTATCGCTCCAAGCCACATCCACGTAACCGGTCTGCCAATAAACGGTAGGGAGCGCCTGACGAGGTAAGTTGTAGGCTTCGGGCAAGTCGGTTTGCAATAGAGGAGATAAAAACCCAGCCGAGTCGATGCGCCACATTTTATACGGATTTTGAAACGGTTCAATTACGGCCCGTACCGAGTCGGCTTCGGGCTGTAGTAAAAGCTTGTAAACCGCTTGATCGATATGCTGCACGCGGCGCAAGGGGGAAGTGGGGCGCAATTGCACCACGATTTGGGGATGATATTGCTCGTGTTCCGCTAACCATTGCAAAGCATGGAGGAAGACCGGCAAATCCGGCGTGTCATCTTGGGCAAACTCGGGCGGACGCAGAAAAGGCACCTCAGCGCCGTATTGGCGGGCGATGGCGGCGATCTCCTCATTGTCGGTCGAGACGATGACGCGCGTGACCGTCTCGGCAGCCAGACCCGCAGCAATGCTATAGGCAATGAGTGGATGCCCGTAAAAAGGGCGAATGTTCTTGCGCGGGATGCTTTTCGATCCGCCCCGCGCCGGGATCAAGGCTAAGACTTCAGTTTGACCTTCCATTGATGAATTTTTACCTCCTACCAAGCACTCCAACCGCCATCAACGACCAAATTCGCTCCGGTCATATAGTCCGAGGCATCGGAAGCTAAAAAGAGCAGGGCACCATTAAGGTCGTCCTTGTGCGCCATACGCCCCAACATGGTACGGGCAGAATAGGAACGGACAAATTCCTCATCATGCCCATGATACACCCCGCCAGGGGTAAGGGCATTGACGCGGATGTTTTTTGCGCCATAGTAAGCTGCCAGATAAGCGGTCAAGCCCAAAACACCGGCTTTGGTCACCGAATAATAGGCAGGCTTGTATTGCGGCGGTTGACCCTCCCTTTGGTAAAGACGCTGATCGGGAGCGGTGATCCCATAGATCGAGGCGAGGTTGATAATCACTCCCTTGCCTCCTTGAAGCATGGGCGGGATCGCCGCCTGACAGCACAAGAAAACCCCGCTGAGATTGACCGCTAGGGCTTGATTCCAGAGGTCTAAAGGGTAATTCTCAAAGTCATTGGTATGTCCGCCGTGCTGGGGGTCAAATTTTGGGTCTAGAGCAGCGCTATTGACCAAAATATCCAGCCGTCCAAAGGCTTCAAGGGTTTGGGCGATCATTCGGCGCACTGCTTCAGGGGAAGTGACATCCACCCCAAGCGGCAAGGCTTGCCACCCCTCTCGACTCACATCTGCTGCAACGAGCTGGGCAGCATCTTCGTTCAAGTCTGCCACAACCACCTTGGCGCCAGCTTCGGCAAGGGTGCGACAAAACTCCTTACCCAACAAGCCTGCGCCGCCAGTGACAATTGCTACACGGTTATCCAGCCGGAATCGCTCTAGGATGGAGGATGAAGTCATGGTTGCCTCTTTCTCAAACTACTCGCTATCTATCTTTCCCTCTTCCACACGGACTTCGGTCAGCAGGGCAGCTTGATCTAGCACCGTTTGGGTGGCTTTTTCTTGCTTGTCGGGCGGGTAGCCATACCTTCGTAAAATGCGTTTGACTTTTACCCGCAACTCAGCGCGCACATTTTCGCGCATGGTCCAATCGATACTGAGGTTGTTTCGCACAGTGCGCACCAGTTCACGGGCAATTGTACGCAGAGTTTCATCTCCGAGTACGGCAACAGCACTGTCATTAGTTTCGAGAGCATCGTAAAAAGCCAGCTCCTCTTCGCTGAGTCCCAACGACTCACCCCGTGCCTGGGCTGCCCGCATGTCCTGCGCCAAGGCAATCAATTCTTCAATCACTTGAGCAGCCTCGATGGCACGATTCTGGTAACGGAGCAGGGTTTGTTCAAGCATCTCTGAGAAAGCACGTCCTTGAACGAGATTACGGCGGCGCAGGCGGTTGACTTCCCCTTTGAGCAATCGCTGGAGTAGTTCAACGGCGAGATTTTTATGCGGCAGATCGCGAACTTCGGCGAGGAACTCTTCCGAAAGGATCGAAATATCCGCTTTGCTCAGGCCGGCAGCCGCAAAGATATCGATAACTCCTTCAGGCGTAATGGCTTGGGCTAGGATCTGGCGCACGGCGTGATCTAATACGGCGGACGGACGGCCCTCAGCAGGAGTGCGTTTGATTAAGGCCGCCTGAACGCTCTGGAAGAAAGCGACCTCCTCGCGAATACGCAGCGCTTCTTCATGCGGAACTGCCAAGGCAAAGGCTTTGGAGAGCTCGCGCACCACCTGGACTAATCGTTCTTTGCCGTCCTTCAACTTCAAAATGTGTTCCAGCGCCAAGGGAAGCAGAGCTAACCGCTCTTGGGGATCGCCCACCAACCAGGGCTGGTAGTTGAACCCGTAAAACAGATCGCGACAAATTTCGTACTTTTCGAGCATCACGCGCACAGCTTCTTCCTTCGGAACTGCCGTTTTGCCCTGACCGCCACTTTCGATATAAACGGCTAGGGCTTCCTTGAGTTCCTGCGCCAGACCAAGGTAATCTACCACCAGCCCGCCGGGTTTATCGCGGAACACGCGGTTGACCCGCGCAATGGCTTGCATCAGACCATGGCCGCGCATGGGCTTATCCAGATAGAGGGTATGCAGGCTGGGGGCATCAAAGCCGGTCAGCCACATGTCGCGCACAAGGACCAGTCTGAAAGGGTCGTTGGGGTTGCGAAAGCGATTTGCCAGCGCTTCGCGGCGGCTTTTATCGCGGATGTGCGGCTGCCAGTCGGGTGGATCGGCGGCTGAACCGGTCATCACCACCTTAATCTGCCCGCGCTGGTCGTCATGGTCCTCCCATTGTGGGCGCAGGCGGACGATCGTGCGGTAGAGTTCAACTGCGATACGGCGGCTCATGCAAACGATCATCCCCTTGCCCTCCAGCGCAGCAAGGCGTTGTTCAAAGTGTTGAACAATATCCTGCGCTAGCAGCTCCAATCGGCGCGGCGCGCCGACAATTGCTTCCAATTGCGCCCATTTGGTCTTGAGTTGTTCCTTGCGCTCAATCTCTTCGCCTTCGGTGACTTCCTCGAACTCCTGATCAATTTTTGGTTTGAGTTCTTCGGGCAGGCTGAGCTTTGCCAAGCGGCTCTCGTAGTAAATCGGAACAGTGGCACCATCCTCGACGGCGCGCTGAATGTCATAAATGCTGATGTAATCGCCAAATACGGCGCGGGTGTTGCGATCTTCCTTTTCAAGCGGCGTGCCGGTAAAGGCAATGAAGGAGGCGTTGGGCAGTGTATCGCGCATGTGACGGGCGTAACCATCAATAAAATCATATTGGCTGCGGTGGGCTTCATCGGCGATCACCACGATATTTTGCCGTTCGGAGAGGATAGGATTGCGGTCGCCTTTTTCTTCAGGTAAAAATTTTTGAATAGTGGTGAAGATCACCCCGCCCGATTGCACTGCGAGCAATTGCCGCAGGTGGGCACGGCTTTCAGCCTGCACAGGGGGTTGACGGAGCAAATCTTGGCAACGGGAGAAGGTGCCAAACAGTTGATCGTCTAAGTCGTTGCGGTCGGTAATCACAACGATGGTGGGGTTCTGCATGAGGGGTTCGCAGATGATGCGCCCGGAGTAAAACGCCATGGTCAGGCTTTTGCCGCTGCCCTGCGTATGCCACACGACCCCAACCCGCCGGTCGCCCGGTTGACCGCCCGGCTGACGGCGCGTGAGGTAGCCGGAGGCCTGTTCACGGATACTCTGTTGCATCGCCGAGGCGCGCAGGGTTTCCTGCACGGCAATTTGCACGGCATGAAATTGGTGATATCCGGCTACTTTTTTGACCAGCCGCGAACGATCGCTCTCGAAAACGATGAAATCGCGTAACAGAGCCAGCAAACGCACTGGGTCGAAAACTCCCTCCAGCAGCACTTGCAATTCGGGGATAGGCGGCACGCCTCCCTGAGCATTTGAATCGCCGACGGGTGGGTAAAAATCTTCACCAGTGATGGTGCGCCAAGGTTTGAACCATTCCCGCCCGGCATCCAGCACTCCAAGGCGGGCTTCTAAACCATCTGAGATGACCAGCAATTCGTTGAACGTAAACAGGGTGGGCAGCTCAGAGCGGTAGGTTTGCAGTTGCTGATAGGCAGTCCAGATGGTGGCTTGCTCATCGGTGGGATTTTTGAGTTCGATAATCGTTAGCGGCAAGCCGTTGATGAAAAGGATGATATCCGGGCGGCGCGAATGGCGGTTTTCCACCACGGCAAATTGATTGACGGCCAGAAAGTCGTTGTTGGTTGGGTTGTCGAAATCCACCACACGCACCTGCCCGCCGCGGATGCTGCCATCTATAGCGCGGTATTCCACATTGACGCCTTCAACTAGCATTTTGTGGAAGGCACGATTACGCGAGAGCAGATCCGCGCCTTCGGGGTAGGTCAGACGGCGGAAGGCATCTTCTAAGGCTTCGGCGGGCAGGCCCGGGTTAAGCAAGGCCAGTGCATCGCGCAGGCGGCGCTCCAGTGCCACGGCGGAGAAATCCACCCGTTCAGCGGCGGCGCCGTCGGGGGCAATCTCTGCGCCGTTTTTGATTCGCCAGCCGAGGTCATA
>CALFWB010000056.1 GCA_937928795.1 uncultured Anaerolineales bacterium | reverse complement strand
GGGGAGAGGGGAGACCCTCCCTTCGCCCTTTGGACGAAGGGCTGGGGCGTTGTCCTGAGCCTGTCGAAGGGCGTTGTCCTGAGCCTGTCGAAGGGTGAGGGCGGGTTTCGACAAGCTCAATCCAGCGGGTTTCGATACGCTTCACTGCGTTCCGCTACTCAACCCGCCGGGTTGCGCAGGTCGAGTAGGGCGCCAGCCCGTACCGAGACCCAAGCGCTGCTCCCCTCGTCTACTGGGAGGGACCAGGCGCTGCCCTGAGCGCCGCACTGAGCTGGTTGAAGTGCCTGTCGAAGGGCGTTGTCCTGAGCCTGTCGAAGGGTGAGGGCACAAGAGTTGATCCTCAGCGGAGCTTGCTGTTGCGAAAAGAGCCCTAGCCCACCTTAGGAGGGTTAGGCGCTGGTGGCAAAATGAGAGGCGATCGAGTTCCAATTCTTATCCCACATCAACATAAGATTCGGGTATAATTGAACTAACAACCGAACGGGGAGCTTGGGTAAGCCAGGCTGAGAGGAGGACCGTTGTCCTCGACCCGAAGAACCTGATCCGGATAATGCCGGCGTAGGGAAGTTGCACTCAGTGCGTTTGGTACTCACACCCTCTCCGGCAGAGGGTGTTTTGTTTTACCACATTTTAGTTTGGAGGTACTCAAATGAACAACAGCTCTACCAACCAACCGTCCGCTCTGGAGCTCATCCAGCAAACCCGCCTTCAGGTCGAACCTTTGATGGCACAGATCACAAACCACCGTTTTTTGGATGCGTTGGCAGCCAAACAAGTCCCCCTTGCGGCTTTACAAACCTTAGCTGCGCAACAATATCACATCGTGACCAGCGGCATCCGCAATATCGCTTTATTGGTTTCCCGCTATGGTCACCTGCCTAGCCGCACGATCCTCAACGATTTCTTGCAAGCCGAACTTGTGGTGCGGGAGCGCATCCCGGCCTTTGCCGAAGCGGTGGGCTTGTTTCGGGAACAACTCCCTCAAACCCCAAGACTAGCCAAGGCGATGATGTTCAGCTACTTCATTTCCTCGGTGTGTCTGCTTGGTTGCGATGCCGATTTGATCCTTGCCTTTCGCTTCGACTCGGAGGTTTGGATTCAAAACAGCTTGCGCGTTTATCGGGCGTTACGTTCCCAGTATGGCTTGACCGCCGAACAAGCCGAGTTTTTCAAGATTTATCAGAACTACCAAGAAGCCGACGAGCGCGTCAGCCCCTACATTCAGGCTGCCCTAGAGCGGGGCGAATCGGCGGCGCAAATGCAAGAGACCGCCCGCCTGCTCCTCGAATACGAATTGAGCTTTTGGGATGCTATGGCAGAGGTGGCTCAAGTCTAGTCTAAATGGGAGAATGGCGCATTTCCCGTTAAACCGTTTATAATCAACCTATCTTGACCTTCTTCTGATTTAGAGAGACCCAAAATGACCGAAGCAGTTGAAAACCTCTTGCTTGTTCTGATCACGGCTCCCTCCAAAGAGGTTGCCGAGCAATTGGCACGCCAACTGCTGCAAGAACGGTTAGCGGCTTGTGTCAACCTTGTCGATGCAGTGCAATCGCTCTATTGGTGGCAAGGCGAGCTGCAAAGCGACGCAGAAACCCTTATGCTCGTCAAAACCCGCAAAGAGGGCTTTGACGAGCGCTTCATCCCCTTTGTCAAAGCTCACCATCCCTATCAAGTCCCTGAAATCCTTGCCCTGCCTATCTTGGCAGGCAACCCCGATTATCTCCAATGGGCTATCGACGAAACGAGCTCTACTATCGCCTAACGTTGGAGGACAACTTGGCTTATAACTTCGATCAGATCATCCCCCGCCGCGGCACAAATAGCTTGAAGTGGGATACCTATCCCGAAGATGTCTTACCCATGTGGGTAGCCGATATGGATTTTCAATCACCGCAAGCAGTGATTGACGCCCTTCATCAGGCGGTTGATCATGGCATCTTCGGCTATCCCAGCGGTCTGCACAGTGAGCCCAACCAACGCCGAGAATTGCGAGAAATCCTCGTGGAAAGGATGGCACGGCTTTATCACTGGCAGATCCAACCCGAAGAGCTGCTTTTTATCCCCGGTGTGGTGGTCGGCTTTAACCTCGTTGCCCATGCCTTGGGCGGGGCAGGCAACAGCCTGATCGTTCAACCGCCCATCTACCCCCCGATTCTGGCGGCAGCCGCCAATGCGGGCATGCGTCGCATTGATGCCCCTCTTGTGCCGGTGCTGCGAGATCAAAGAACCCTTCACTACGAAATGGATTTTGACCAGTTTGAGCGAGCCATTGCGCCCGACACCCGCTTGTTTATCTTATGTAATCCGCACAATCCGAGCGGGCGCGTCTTTCAGCGCGCCGAACTGGAGCGCTTAGCAGAAATCTGCCTGCGCCATCGGGTTGCCATTTGTTCGGATGAAATTCATGGCGACTTGATCTTTGCGCCGCATCACCACCTGCCGATTGCCTCTCTCGATCCCGAAATCGCCCAAAATACCATTACGCTGATGGCGCCCAGCAAAACTTTCAACATCCCCGGTTTGCAGTTCTCCTTTGCCATTGTCCAAAATGCTGAGTGGCGCAAGCTGTTAGAAGCAGCCGGACAGGGCCTAACGGGTTGGATCAACGCCTTAGGCTGGGTGGCTGCCCTCGCCGCTTATCGTGAGGGGGAGGAATGGCTAAGGGAAGTGCTGCAATACTTGCAAGCCAATCGAGACTTTCTATGCGGCTGGATTAATGAAAACCTGCCCGGCGTGGCACACACTTGTCCTGAAGGCACCTATCTGGCTTGGCTTGATTGTCGCTCCTTGGGCTTGCCCGAAAGCCCGTACAACTTCTTCTTGAAGCGAGCTAAGATTGCTTTCAACGACGGCAAGGCGTTTGGCAAAGAAGGCGAAGGCTTTATCCGCTGGAACTTCGCTTGCCCGCGCGGTCTCCTCGAAGAAGCCTTCACTCGCCTTGCTCAGGCACTCAAACCTGTAGTCCAAAATAAGCTAACTGCCGAACGCTGAAGTCTATCGGCTACTCATAGCGCAAAGCCTCGACCGGCTCTAAGCTGGCGGCGCGGTTGGCGGGATATAAGCCAAAGAACAGCCCAACAGCCGACGAGAATAGGGTTGCTAGCAAGATGGTATCCAAGCCGATGGCTGGGTTAATGTCGGCATTGTTAGCAGCAGCGATCTGGCCAACCACAAAAGAGATCAGCCATCCCAAAGCGATGCCGACCAAGCCCCCAAACAGGCTTAGCACAATCGACTCGGTCAAAAACTGCACCAAAATATCAATCCGCCGCGCCCCGAGGGCTTTGCGCAAGCCGATCTCGCGCGTGCGTTCGGTCACCGAGACTAACATGATGTTCATAATGCCGATACCGCCCACAAGCAGCGAAATCGCCGCAATGCCGCCCAAGAAGATAGTGAGGATATTGGTGATCGTGCGGGCTGTATCCAAAAAGTCTTGCTGGGTCAGGATGGTAAAGTCATCGGCGCCAATTTCGGTCCTATGCCGATAGCGCAAAATTTGGGCAATTTCTTCGGCGGCTTGGGGCACGGCTTGAGCGCTGACCGCTTGAACCATCAGCAAGTCAACCTGATCGGGCGTGCTACGGCGGATCAAACGCGCTTGAGCGGTGGTAAAAGGCACCATGACGCGATCATCTTGGTTGGAGAACGAGGACCCTCCCTTCGATTCCAACACTCCCAAGACGCGAAACGGCTGGCCCTCAATGCGCACCGTCTCGCCCACCAAACCCTCTTTGCGCCCAAAGAGCTTTTCGGCTACATCTGGCCCAAGCAACACCACCGATGAGCGGCCTAAAATATGCTCTTCTGAGATAAACTCCCCCTCGGTAACGCGATAATTGCGCACCTCTGCAAAGGCTGGAGTGACTCCTTCGATAGAGGTGACCACGCTTTCGCCGCCGTAACTGACTTTGCCATTGCCCATCAACATTGGCGAAACGTTGGCGACCGAGGGCGCTTGAAAGGGATCGTTGATCGCGTTGGCATCGCCCAATGTTAGAGGCTTGGGGTTACGGACATCCTCATTGCCGCCGCGAAAGACAAACAGCAAATTGGTGCCAATGCCTTGGATCGAGCCGGTGATCGAATTTTCTGCCCCGCGCCCAATCGAGATCATGGCGATCACCGCTGCCACTCCGATCACAATGCCCAGAATGGTCAATCCTGAGCGCAGTTTATTGCTCGCTAAGCTCTCTAAGGCTTCAAAGAAGGAAGCAGTGATATTCATCGCTAAGCCTCCACCCTGCCATCCCGAATATGGACAATGCGTTGTGCATGAGCGGCAACGTCTGGATCGTGCGTGACGATAATGAGCGTCACGCCCCGCTCCTGATTGAGGTTTAAGAGTAGACGCATGATTTCTTCGCCCGATTTAGTATCTAGGTTGCCGGTAGGCTCATCGGCTAGGACGATGGCCGGATTGTTCACCAGAGCGCGGGCAATCGCCACACGTTGCTGCTGCCCGCCCGATAATTCGTTGGGGCGGTGGTGAATGCGGTCGGCTAAACCGACTGCGACCAAGGCTTGCTTTGCCCGCTCGCGTCGATTTCCATTAGCGCCCCCGTATCGTAAAGGCAATTCCACATTGGCTAACGCCGTGGCGCGCGGCAGCAAATTAAAACTTTGGAAAACAAACCCTACCTTTTGGTTGCGAATGCGGGCTAATTCATCATCCTTGAGATCGGAAACGCGCTTGCCATCCAAGATGTACTCGCCCGAAGTCGGGCGGTCTAGGCAACCGATGATATTCATCAAGGTCGATTTTCCAGAGCCGGAGGGACCCATAATCGCCACCACCTCGCCACGGTTGACCTGCATGGTGAGGCCGCGCAAGGCGTGGACTTCAACATCGCCCATTTTATAGACCTTGGTCAAATTGCGGGCATCTATGACGACATCCTTTTCGTTCATAGGCTTCCCCTGACTCAACGATTGCTATTCACCCATGGCGGCGGACCATTCTGCTCAAAAACAGTTGGTGGATTGAGGATCACCGCATCGCCAACTTTAAGCTCCCCGCCGATTACCTCACTGTGAGTTTCGGAGGATGCGCCGAGGGTGATCGGCACAGCTTCGGGCAAGCCGTTGCGCAAAACATACACAATCCGTTTGCCACCGCTGAGCCGCACGGCGCGGTTTGGCACTAACAACACATCGCTGAGCTGGTTGACGACAATATTGACCGCCGCGGTCATGCTTGGCTTGACATCCTGATCGGGGTCGATCAACTCAATCGTTACGATAAAATCGACCACCCCTTGCGTCACCGTCCCGACCGGGGCAACTTCTTTGACCCTGCCCCGGTAGGATTTGTTCAAAATTGCGTCAAAATTCAAAGTGGCTTCCTGCCCTACTTGGACGCGATTAACATCCACTTCTGATATGCGCACATCCACCAGCAAGCTAGAGAGATCATCAATGCGGATGGCAACCTTGCCGGGAGTGACCTGATCGCCGGGTTTGATCTGCACCTCAGTAACCGTGCCGCTAAACGGAGCGGTGAGGTGAGCGAGGTTCAATGTCGCTTGGGCGGCCGCCCGGCGCGCTTCAATGGCAGCGATGTCGGCAGCAGAGGGCCCGTCTTTCCACTTCTCATAATCTTGACGGGCTTTTGCCAAATTTGCCTGCGCTACCTGAAGGTTGTATTCCAATTCAACCCGCCGCACGGCGGCATTATAGTCACTTTGAGCGGTGTCCAGCTTTTCCTTTAACTCTTTACGCAAAGAGTCTTCAAGCGGACGATATTTCACGGCTTCAAAGGCTTGGCGTGCGGCATCTAAGTTCTTTTTCATCAAGTCCAAGGCGGTAATTGCGTCCAAGTCAGCTTGGTTGCTCGGCACAGTGAAATTATCCAACTGGTATTGGGCATCGCGCACGGCGTTCGCATAGCGGGCGATGGCTTGCATGGCATTGGTCTTTGCCGTCTCGGCATTGGTGTAAAGGTCATCAAGCGCCTTTTGCGCCTCGGTTAGCTCTGCTTGGGCGAGGATGACATTTTGGGGCAAGGAATCACGCCTAAGGGTCACCAATTCCTGCCCTTCCATAACCACATCCCCGACCTGAACGAGGACTTCTTCGACTGTGCCGCTGGTCTGCCAGGTCAAAATGGCGGTTTGATTGGCGTGAACTGTGCCTGTCCCGCCAACCGTGGCAACCAGCTCCCCACGGGCGACAGTTTCTGTTTGAAAAGCTGCGCTGCGGCTGGCTTGACGGTTTGTTTGCCACTGGCGGAAGCCCAATCCCCCGCCAACCAAAATAACCAGTATCGCTAAGACCGAAATCCACCTTTTTTTCATTGTTAGCGTCCTAATCTTTCGGAGTTTTGAGATATGCTATCTATAAGTCACTTTTTTCGTTTTCTATCTACGTAGAAGTATAAAAAAGCTCTCTAATTCTAATCCCAATTTCCCCCAAACCTGTCCCAACCAAGCGTTTCTTACAGAGTTCTTATAATCCTAAGTCTTTTGGGCTGCAAAGCAAGCTGCGCCGAGCACGCCGGCTTGATCCCCCAACTTGCCCAGTACAACCTCTACCTGATCCACCGGTATAACCCGCGCCAGCCGACGCAGGGTCTCTCGCATGGGATGGAGTAACAAATCGCCCGCTTGCGCCACCCCGCCGGTCAGGACAATCCGTTGTGGGCTCAGGGTGACGCACAGCGTTGCTGCAGCTTTGCCGAGGGCTTCACCAGCGCGGTCGTAAATTTCTTGGGCAATCGCATCGCCCTCTCGGGCAGCTTGGGCGATCAGGGCTGCGTTGATTCGGTTATAGTCTCCTGTGCAGAGGTCGGCAATCCGGGTAGCGAGTCCCTGGGCGACCATTTTCATCCCCATGGCTGCGATCGCCGGACCTGAAGCATACACCTCTAAACAACCGCGGTTGCCGCAGCCGCAGCGCGGACCCTCAGGGTCTAGGACAATATGACCGATTTCGCCAGCACTGCCGCTCAAGCCAAAATGCAATTGCCCGTTGATCACCAAACCGCCACCCACCCCAGTGCCCAAAGCAAAAACGACCATCGTCTCAACCCCCTGCCCGGCTCCATAGCGCCATTCACCAAAAGTGATGGCACGGGCATCGTTGATTAAGACTGTCGAAAGTGAGGTCAAACGTTGAATGGTGGCGCACAAAGGAACATGTGGCCAATTGCCGGCAAAATTGGTGAGAAAAAGGGTCTCGCCTTTTTCTAAGTCCAGCAAACCCGGCGCGCCAATGCCGATGCCGCCCACGTCGCTCAGCGAATAACCCCCAGATCGGATGACATCCAGAACGAGTTCGGCCATGCGCTTCATTACCGCCTCGGGACCTTGACGGGCTAAAGTGGCAATCGATTTTTGGAAGAGCACTTTCCCGTTCTCGACATCAACGAGGGCAGCCCGCAAATTGGTGCCACCGAGGTCACAACCCACAAACCATTTCATGCTTCACCTCACAGGCAGGTTTCCGAATTTCACTTTACCCAATTTCATTTTGGTTGTCAATGGCAACTAATTATCCCTCATTATTGACAAATTAGCCAAATCGCATAAAATAACGATTAAGGAATTCCTTAATCGTTGTGAACACAGTACAAGTTCTTCATTCTTACCTTCAGATTGAAGCCTTGGCGGAGCCGAACCGTCTGGCAATTCTGCAGCGTTTGATGGCAAACCCAGCCACTCTCACCCAACTTGCCGACCAACTCCATCATTCCCCGGCTTGGGTACGCCACCACCTCAAACGACTTGAAGCAGTAGGGTTAGTCGAGTTCTGGGAGAGGCGCAAGCGCGGGCGACAAATTGAGCGCTATTATCGCTCGGCGGCTGGGGCGTTCCTTTTGCAACAGATGATTCCGCCAAAGACCTCCAAACCTCTTCTGATTTTTTCTGGCAGCGACGATTTTGCCTGGAAGGTTCTGGCTGAGCAACTCTCGGAAAATTATCATATCCTAACCCTGCCAGTAGGCTCACTCAATGGCTTAATCAATCTTCGTCTTGGTTTCTCGCACGTTTGTGGAAGCCATCTCTTCGATGAAGCCAGTGGGGAATATAACGTGCCCACCTTGCGCCATCTTTTTCCCGATCGTCCTCTGAGCGTCGTGACTCTCACCCATCGAATCCAAGGGCTCATTCTTCCCTCGGGCAATCCCAAGGGCATTCGTGGTTTAGAGGATCTCGCTCGAGTGGATGTTTGTTTGGTTAACCGCAATCGCGGTTCGGGAACTCGGATTTGGTTGGAGAGAGCGCTCCATCAAGCCGGAATAGACCCTCATCAAATCCGCGGCTTTGACCAAGAAGTGAATACCCACGAGGAAGCCGCCCTTTGGGTTTATGTTGGCAAGGCCGATCTTGCGCTCGGCTTACAATCTGCTGCCAGCCGCTACCAACTTGAGTTTATCCCACTCTTTGAAGAACGATATGACCTTATTTTAGCGGAAGAAGGAAAAGATAAAATGAAACCCCTCTTTGACCTGCTAAGCGATCGATCATTTCGGCAGAAGGTTTCCAAGCTGCCGGGCTATAGTCTGCGCCAGAGCGGCGATCAGATCAACCTTTTCGGTCCCTAAAGAGAGGCACGGAGGGTCAAGTTCCACCTCCTCCATCTTTGACCCATGCTCATTCAACGAATTTTGCGCCCATCAATGCCGTTGGTGATCTTGACGATCATCCTTGCAGCTTGCCATCCCTCGCCTCCCAAAACGAATAAAGGAGTTGCGTCTCCTTTTCTTGTCCAGGCTGAGAAGGGCAGCCATTCGCCACCCACTTCTCATCCAGACTCGGCAAGTAGGCAAAAAAATGCGCCGCTCATCCTAGCCACAACCACATCCGTTCAGGATTGTGGACTGCTAGATTTGTTAGTGCCGCTGTTTGAAGCCCAAAGCGGCTATCTGGTTAAGACCGTGGCGGTAGGCAGCGGTCAGGCGCTCCAAATGGGGGCAGATGGGAATGCCGATGTTCTCCTTGTCCACGATCCCACCGCAGAACTCCAGTTTATGGCTGAAGGATACGGCAAAGATCGCGTCCCGGTGATGCACAATAACTTTCTTCTGGTCGGACCGCCCGAAGACCCCGCACAGGCCAAAGCAAAACCTATCTTGGAGGCGCTGCAAGCCATTGCCAACACCCAAGCGTATTTTATCTCGCGCGGCGATGATTCGGGCACGTATCAAGTGGAAATGAGTTTGTGGAAAACGATCGGATACAATCCGCAAGGACAATCCTGGTATATCGAAACAGGACAAGGCATGGGCGCTTCTTTGATCATCGCCTCTGAAAAAAGAGGTTACCTCCTTGCCGATCAAGCAACTTTTCTCTCCTATCAGGACAAACTCAATCTTGAGCCCATAGTCGAAGGGACTCAAGCTCTGCAAAATATTTACCACGTCATTACCGTAAACCCGCAGGTGTTTCCTAGGGCTAATTATGAGGCAGCTTTGGCATTTGTTCAATTTTTGACTGCCCCAGAAACCCAAAAGCATATCGGTGAATTTGGCGTGCAAAAATATGGCAAACCCCTTTTCTTCCCCGCCGCAGATTTGGGATTTGGAGAATGAGAGGTTATCCGATGATTAGCGAACTCAGTGAAGTTATCCAGATCACTTTCCTTTCCCTGCAGATCAGTGGGGCCGCCACTTTAATTAGCCTGCTAATCGGTTTACCCTTAGGAACATTGCTTGGCTTGGGCAACTTCGGTGGGCGGCAGCTTTTGCTCAGCTTGGTCAATACTGGCATGGGTCTGCCGCCTGTTGTGGTGGGGCTGTTTGTAGCCATGTTGCTCTGGCGCTCGGGCCCTTTAGGTGGGCTTAATCTGATTTACACCCCAACGGCAATCGTGATTGCTCAGGTAATCATCGCTGCTCCTGTGGTCACGGGATTAACTGCGGCTGCATTACAATCCTTGGATCCTCGTTTACGCTTGCAATTGCTGGGTCTCGGTGCTTCCCGCTGGCAGTTGGTGTTCGAACTATGGCGAGAAGCGCGCCTCCCTCTTTTAGCTGCCCTAATGGCTGGATTCGGGGCGGTTATCTCTGAAATTGGAGCGAGTATGATGGTGGGGGGGAACATCCGCTATCAAACCCGCGTGTTGACCACCGCCATCGTGCTTGAGACGGGGAAGGGCAATTTCGATCTGGCAACTCGGCTTGCTATCTTGTTATTCGTCATCACATTTCTGGTTAACTGGGCTCTAACCCGTATTCAACAAAAGGCAACCCATCAATGAGCCTCATCGAAGTCAGCAATCTCTCCCTGCACCGTAACCGGGAAACCGTCCTTTGCATTCCCTCTCTCTCGATCTCTAGAGGTGAGGTCTTAGCCGTGGTAGGACCTAACGGCGCTGGAAAATCCACCCTCCTGCTCACCTTAGCTGGCATCATCCCGCCCTCCGAGGGCAAAATCACCTTTCTAGGGCGACAATTAGAACAGTGGAAAGGGTTGGACTATCGACGCCAGGTTGCCTTGATCTTGCAAGAGCCCTTATTATTGGATCGCTCCGTTTTAGATAACCTTTTGATAGCATTGCGTTTTCGCAGAATTCCTCATAAAGAAGCCGTTAGGCGAGCAAGTGAATGGCTAAACCGTTTCGGCATCATTCATCTGGCACAACGACCAGCCCGTTTGCTCTCCGGAGGTGAGGCTCAACGCGTTAGCATAGCTCGCGCTTTTGTCTTAGAACCTCAATTACTGTTACTGGATGAGCCATTCGCCGCTCTTGATCCCCCTACGCGAGCAGAACTCTTACAAGAGCTTCGCGCTCTCATTCGGAACAATCACCAAACCACCATCTTTGTTACTCATCACCTCAACGAAGCCGCCTTTTTAGGAGACCGCATCGCTGTATTGAGCGAGGGGACCTTGAAACAAGTCGGCACATTGGAGCAAATTCGCACCCAGCCAGCCGACCAGACCGTTGCAGATTTTCTCGCTCATTTCTTTGTAAGCGATTCTGACAAGATTTCGTTGAGTTCTTCGGCAAGGAACTGACGCAATTGTTCAAAATGTTCGCCATGGCCATCTTGGGCTAAGATTTCCGCCAAACGAACTTGGTCATGGATGGCATCCCAAACTTCCTTGCGGTGAATCGGGATCTCACGCGGCGCTTGGATGCCAAGCTTAACCCGATCTCCTTCGATGGCTAGAACGGTCAGCGTGATCTGCTCGCCGATGACCAAACTTTCTTCTGCTTTGCGGGTCAATACTAACATATGCGGCTTCCTTTAGCCCAATAAATCGAAGAGGCTGAGAGCAGAAATTGCCCGCTTGCCCACTTCCAAAACGGTTTGATAGACTGTTTGTTGGTGTTGCAGGTGAGAGATCGCCTCGGTCATGTTGACATCTTCTTTTTGGGATAGCAGGCTTTTGAGCTCAATTTGAGACTTCTCGAGGCGGTCCTTGGTCAAACGGACCTCGCGTTGGCGCGCCCCGTTGGTGGTCAGCGCATCGTTTACGTTGCGGATTTGAGCCTCTAGACTGTCTATGGCACCTTGAAGTTGGTTGAGTTGATTCGGATCGCCGTTATTCCGAAGGGCATTGCGAGCGCTCATAATAGCCACCATTAGGTCATTGAACAAATCATACCCACTGACGTTTTGCACCACCGTCAAGCTGGGGCCGATCAGGCGATTGATCACCCCATTGTCTCCGTTCCGCACAACTGTATCCAGCGTCCCATCGCTATTACTATCAAGCAAAGCAAAAGGAGGGTTAAGAGTGCTGAAGCCACCAAAAATGTAATTCCCCTGATGATTGGTGTTTGCCACGCTTAGAACCTGTTGAAGCACCATGTCCACCTCAGCCGCCAACGTCATTCGTTGCTCATCGCCCATTGTATCCGAGACACCTTCTCGAGTGAGCTTCAATGCGCGCGTGGCAAGCTGTGTGGTTTGGATCAGGGCAAAATCGGTGGCAGACATCCAGCTTTCTGTGGTTGCAGCACTGTCTAAATAGGCTGTGTTCATCCTGAGCACCGAACGGAGGGTGAGGGCGCTGGTTACGCCACTAGGATTGTCCGAGGGGCGTTGGAACTCTTTACCTGAAGCAACCTTTTCTTGGAGCTGATAAAGGCGTTTCAGGTTTTCATCCATATATTGGACGGCCCTTTCCGTCATCATCCTCTGCGTAATGCGCATACCACACCTCCGTTGTTAGGTTCAGCGCCCAACCACTCCCATGCCATTGATGATTTTATCGAGCATTTCGTCCATCACGGTGACCAGCCGAGTGGCTGCTTGAAAAGCGCGCTGATACTTGATCAGATTCGCTGCTTCCTCATCTAAATTCACGCCCACAACAGCTTCTTTCAAGGCATCTAGCGATTTTGCCACGTCTTGGCGGTCTCGAGCGAAAGCCTCGGCGCGTTGGATGTTGATGCCGAGCTCCGTAATTTGGCGGGTGTAATATTGGTTAAAGGTTTCGGTGCTTCCGTTCATGACCAAAAGTTCACGCAGGTTAGCAAGAGCAACGGCATTGTTGCCATCCGCTGGCGAGGTGCTTTGCTGAGCTGCAGCAATCCGCTGCGGCTGGGTGGCAACATCGCTTGAGAGTTGAATGCTGAGAGCGTTCAGACCTGTTGGGTCGAAAAAGTTCAATCCGCTTGTGCTGCCATCCAGCGCATAGCCTCCAGAATGAAGCGTATTAACCTGCGCAACCAAATTCTGGGCAAGGTCATCCAATCTACTGAGCACGCTAGGGATAATCCCATCTCTGGCTTGTAATAAACCGGCCAGCTCACCGCGCGAAGGAGTAAAAGCGGTTGCATCAGCTTCCCAGTAGATGGAAGAGACGTTACCACTGGTTGTTGCTAACTTAAAAGTTGTGGCGCCAATCACTAACGCATGTCCCCCGATGGAGACCAGCGCCTCGCCATTTTCTTGAATCGCCGCCATTGCTCCACTCAACTCAGCTAGGCGGGTGATGAGTTGATCGCGCTGATCCATCAGGTCGTTGGGTGCACTTCCGGCTGACTTAACCGCCACAATTTCCACATTCAAGGCAGCAATTTTGCTAGCCAAACTGTTCATTTCGTTGACGCGTTGCAAAATCAAAGCGTTTTGATCTTGTCGAATGCGGATGAGCGATTGGGCGCGCCAATTGAGGGCTTTAGCCAACGCAGCGCCTCTCTCCAGCATATCCGACCTTAGAGCAAGGTTGGTCGGATCATTGCTCAACGCTTGCCAGCCCGTCCAAAAGGCATCCAGCTTTGCCACTAGACCGTCTTCGCTGGTTTCCGACAAGGTAGCTTCTACTTGGCGCAAGATATCTGCTTGCATCTGCCAACCCTTGCTTTCGCTAAGAGCGCGCCGATAGCGGTCGTCAAAGAATTCAAGGTTATACTGACGAATGCGATTAACCACCACTCCCATGCCCAACTGCCCCGGCACCACATTCGCCCGCAGAGAGGGAAAAATGTGCGGCAGGTCTGCGCTCATCATCGCTTCTTGGCGGCGGTAGCCGGGAGTCGTGGCATTAGCAACATTATGTTCGGTGACCTGGATGGCGATCTGCTGGCTGAGCATTGCCTTGAGCGCAATATTGAGACCGTAGAGAATGTTCGACATTCCTCCCTCCTAAGCTCTCTGATCGACATCCCAAACTATATCGAAGTGATCGGAAGCTTTTGAGCCGGGTCGGTCATACGTGAGGGCTGGGCGCAAAGAGTCGATCAAGATGGTCTGTAAAGCATCGACTCGCTCTAAGGCGATCATTGCCAAGGCGTGATTGCCGCTGGTCATCACTTTGATTTCCTCAGCAAGGGCAGAAATTCCCTCCTTAAGGCGGCTAATTCGCTGGCTTAATTCATTGCTCAGGGCTTGGCAAATGGCGGTTAGGTTTGGGCTCGTATGTCGTAAACCGACTTGATCGCCGAGATTTTGGGTTACCATGCGGCGTCGGTCTTCAATCTGACCTAGTTCGTCCAGCACCACTTCTTTTTGTTCGAGGATAATTTCCAAAGCGGCAAGATCGTTCTTTGAGAGCGCCTCTCGCTCCTCTCTTGTCAATTGATGTAAGGATTGGCAGGTGCGGAACTCCTGAACGAGTAAATCTTCAAGCGTAGTTGCAAGGGTGAGGATGTCATCCATTGGTCGTCAAGCCTTTCCTGTCTAAGCAAGGATGGGTTAAGGACGCAAACCCTTTAGAAATAGCGAAGCTAATTGTTCCACCGGGACTTGATACGTTCCGGCTTGAATTTGCTCTCTTAGGGCGAAAACGCGTTCCGTGCGCACGTCAGGCGTTTCCTGCAAGCTGAGGCGCGCCTTGGAAAGCAAGCGAGCGCGCTCGGATAGGGAGGCTTGGTCTTTATGGGTGGCTCGCTCCGCGCGCTCATTCTCCTGTGCTCGTTGCTGGCGTTCAACGGCGGCTGTGTTTTCAGCTTGTTTTTGAACGATGCGATTGTTCTGAGAATGTTCAACTTTCATGGTTGTTCTCCTTTACCGATAGAACAAGTTAGGCTGACGACATCGGGCGACTCTGACCCTAACCTATTATCGGCAAATTTTCCCAAAACTTAAATCCTACGCATTTGGATGGCTTGTTCCAACATGGTGTCTGTCTGTTGAAAGGTGCGTTGGGAAAGGCTAAAAGAGCGCTGCAACAGGATCATCTGGGTCAATTCATTAGCAATGTTCACATTGGACATCTCCAAGACATGATTGCGGATCTCGCCGAATCCCTCGTTGGTTGCTGTACCGACTGTTACCGGGCCAGAAACCTCGCTTTCAAGCCAAAGGTTGTTTCCATAACTTTCCAATCCGTTGGCATTGGGAAAACGAGCTAGGGGAATTGCGCCAACTTGATTCCAGACACCGTTTTGCAAAACCATCACAGAGCCATCTGTTTCAACGTTGATCTCCTCAAACTCTTCGGGAAGGCTGCCATCCCAGACCAAAGGGAAGCCATTGCTGTTGACAATGCGGCGTTCGGCATCTAGGGTGAACTCACCATCCCGCGTGTAAGCCGTACGTCCATCGGGAAGCGTCACACTGAAGAAGCCTTCACCATTGACTGCCAGATCGAGTTCCCGCGATGTAATTTTAAAAGCTCCTTGAGTCATAAAGCGCTGCGTTGTGCGCAGTTGCACACCACTGTACAGGCGTTGGTGAAACATCTCTTGGAAATTAGAGCGGCTAGCCTTAAAGCCCGTGGTATTGATATTGGACAAATTATGGCTAACTACATCTAAATCCAACAAGCGGGTCATCATACCGCTGCGGCTGATATGGAGAATTTGGTGGATTGAGAGGGTCATCAGGCTCTTTTCCTTTCCAACCTAAAGGCTTCAGAACGATCCTAGCGAATTGATCGCTTTACCAAGCAATTCATCTTGGGTCTGCACCATCTTCTGGGCTGCTTCATAGGCTCGCGCAACCGCGATCATCTGGGTCATCAGTTGGGCGGGATTGGCATTGGACATCTCGAGGTACCCTTGCACCACAGTTCCGACGGCATCACTGGTCGGACCGCCTTCGGCTGCAAAATAATTTGAGCCATCTCGAGTGAGTTCAGCCGCAGGGTTTTCAAAAGCTGCTAAGCCGAGGGTAGCCACCCTTTCCCCATTGACCGCAATAACCCCTTCGGGCGACACCGAGAGCTCCCCTTCGGGCAAATTGATCGGTTGCCCACCCTCGTCCAACACTTGATAACCGTCAACTGTAACCAGATTCCCATCGATATCTCGGTAGAAACGCCCGTCACGCGTGTACCGTTCGCCCTCAGGTGTTTGAACGCGAAAGAAGCCGGCGCCTTGAATAGCCAAGTCAAAGGGATGCCCGCTATGACGCAGACCGCCTTGCAAAAAATCTGTGACGTCCGATGAGGTTTGAACCCCTAAGCCAAAATTACCGATCCAGTGCAGGTTCGCTGAACCGGCAGTAGGGCCAGGGGGATAAATCATTGCCGTCTCTCTGAAATCATCTAAACTGGTTAAAACCTGCTTGAACCCCGGCGTATCCACGTTGGCAATGTTATGGGCTAACAAACCCTGACGATAAAGGTTAGCCAGCATTGCCGAAGCGGCTGCGTATAATCCTTTGATCATCCTGAGACCTCCTTTCGGCTTTCGGTAGCTTTCTGATGGATTCGAATCACCATGTTGACTTCATCGAGGGTCATCCCCATTTGACGGGCAATGTCCAGAGCGTTCATCCCTCCGCTTGCCATTGAGATGACAATTTGATTGCGCTCTAAACTGCCACTAGGGCGTAATCCGAGCGGCAAATTTTGCGAGGATTGAGCTTGGCTCTTCTGCACCGCCGCTAAGAGGGTCCTGAAGTCGTCCTGGGCTAGAACTCCGCCGCCGGGCGCAACCGTTGGAGAAGATGATGGTTGAGGAGCGGCGACCGATTTGGCTTGGCTGGTTCCTTCTGCCAAACTCTTCAATTGATCAACCACTGGTTTGAGCTTTTCGGCATGTTCGGGCTGTCCTTGAACACGTGCCGTTTCTCGGGCGAGTTGAATGAGCTTTAGGGTATCGCTTAGCAAAACAGAGGAAACACCATTCATAGCGTCTTGCCTCCTTGTTCAGCAACGCTTCCTGAGCGGTGGAGAGCAGCTTGGCGCAGTGAACTTTCTGGTTGAGTCAGATTTTCCGCCTGCATCATCGCTCTCTTGAGTTTGGAACGTAAAAGAAGGATGGCTTTGGTGTGCAATTGACAAACACGTGATTCCGATATATCGAGCACCATTCCGATCTCTTTAAAGGTCAAATGTTCGTAATAATACAGCGAAAGGACAAACTGTTCCCGTTGCGGGAGGGATTGAATGATCTGGGTCAGCGTTTCTTTTAGTTCTTCGTTTTCGATCAGCTCATCCGGCTTCTCTTGCTCTTCATCGGCGAGAATTTCGTGTAAGGAGGTGACTTCATCTCCATCCGAGGTGACGATGGTATCCAAAGAAAGTAAGATATGGCTGCTATCCATCAATGCCCGCCGCAGTTCCTCTTCATCCCACTGCAAAACTGCCGCCAGCTCCTCATCGCTGGGCGGGCGGTGATGTTTCTCCCAAAAGCTATCGATTGCCCCCTGTACTTGGCGCGCCCGCTGTCGGGCGCCGCGCGAGAGCCAATCGTGAGAACGAAGTTGATCGATCACTTTGCCGCGGATACGCAAAATGGCATACGTACTGAATTGAGTGCCGTGGGAGGCGTCATAGCGGTCAACAGCCTCAATCAAGCCAAGAATGCCTTGGCTGGCGGCGTCCTCATAGTCGGCGCCGATCGCTTGCGAGATGCCCAATCTCCCCAAGACGAAATGCACCAACGGAACATAGCGCAAAATGATCTCCTCCCGAGCCTGGGGATCACGGGTTTGCAAATAACGTTGGATCAATTCGGCATCGTCTTTGCGTGCGTCCATCGGCTAGCTCACTTAGGCTTGAAATTCACGCGTGCTCTCTCCTTTATCCAAGTCCGCTTGCGCAGCTTTCAAATCCGCCACTGCGGTTTGGATGACTTGATTGGCGAGGAAGTAATTGAGCAACCAAAGGACTGCCCCTAAGCAAAAAACAGCCACACAGCCACGGATTGCAGCCACAACCACAGATACGCCGTGAAGCAAAGACAAGACCACGGTGACCACCCCAGCTAAAAGGGTAACCAAGCTGGCGATCGAAAACGAAAAGTCCAAAAGGGAAGGCAAAGGCGGGCGATGTTTAGCCGCTGCGGTGGAATGGGTCTGCGGCCTTTCTGTCTTCGGATTTCTCGATTTCGCTTCTTCTTTTGCCATCTGCTTAACCCTTCCTGAGAACTAATTCGGCTAAGTCGCTCGCTCGAGCCGACTGAAGGTGATCCAAGATTGGGTTGCCGTCACAGAGGTAGGCAATGGGTATTTTGCTTTTCCATGCGATGTTAAAGAGATTGCCATACTGACGCGTTTCATCTAGTTTGCTGAATACAAAGGCGTTCACTCCCAATGGGCTAAACGCCGCAACAGCTTGTTGGAGGTCGGCTTCTTTTGAAACAGCGGAGAGAACCAAAAAAGTAATCTTCTGCGGAGCTACCGTTAGGATTTCGCTCAACTCAATGATTTCCTGAGAGTGATAGGGGTTTCGGGCAGGGGTATCGACGAGGATCAGATTGCGGTCTTCAAGCTCACTGATGATCGAATGTAAATCGGTGGGTGTGTAAGCAAAGTGAGGTTCGATCCCTAGCGCTTCTGCGAAAGCGCGCGTTTGGGCGATGGCACCGCTGCGGATCGTATCGGCGCACACCCAGGCGATCGGCCGCCGATCGGTTTGCTGGAGGTGAGCAGTCAAGCGGGCACAAAAGCTGGTTTTCCCTGACCCGCTTGGCCCGATGACATATAGGACATGCGCCGTTTGGGTTTTGCCAGCCTGCCAACGTTCAATGCGCAAAATGCGCAAATACGTCTCTAATTGCTTGCGCAGAACTTGCCGCAGTCGTTCTTCGTCATTGAACACCTTGGGGTTGACGGTTTCGGCGGCACGGCGCAAGAGATCCTTGATAATTTCGGGGTCAAGGCCCTGTTCAGTCAGTTCTTGACGGACACGCACCAATGCGGGGGGGATGGATACGGCAGCGGATTTCTCTTTGGGTGGAAGTTGCGCTCCGAGCGGGGAAGAAGGCGGTTCAACCTGTTGCCGAGCTAATTTTTCTGCCAGTTGGGCAAGATAGGCGCGGGGGTCAACCTCAGCAGAGACAAGCTCTGTTTGTTTTTTCCCTAACAAGCTTTCGATTGCTAGGTTGACGGCGCTCTTCTGCACTGGATCGGCTCGCTGGGTTGAAGCCGAAGCTGAAGGTTTTGGGGCAGCCGGGATTGCTAACACCTCGACTTGCGGTTGTTTCCAGACCTCCCAAGCCGGTCCACCGGGCACCTGACGCACAGAAAGGATCACCGCTTCAGGTCCCAACTCGTTTTGGACAAGTTCTAAGGCTTCCTGAGTTGTAGGAGCTGTGAAGGCTTTGGGTTCCATATTCCTACCCTTCCATCACCATGCCATGAGATTTGACTTTCGTGCCGGGGCTGACCTCAGAAAATGCCAGCACTACCAAATTGGGCAAGGATTGCTCGATCAGCTTGCGAAAGGCAAGGCGAATTTCGCGGGGACACAGCAAAATTGGGTAGTGCCCGCTTTGGGCTAACTTTTCCATCTGTTCGCCGGTGCGAATCAGAATTTGCTGCGCAGTTTGAGCATCGATATTGAAACCGATCCCGCCTTCGGTGGAGGTTAGACTCTCTCGCAAGGAACTTTCTAACTGGGGCGACAGGGTAAAGACATGCAAATAACCATCCTCCTCTCGGTAAAGATTCGTAATCGTGCGCGACATAGACTGGCGCACAGCCTCGGCAAGGATAAAGGGATTGCGGGTTACCGAGGCGTTATCGGCAATGACCTCGAGGATGCCGCCCAGATCGCGAATCGGAATGCGCTCCTTGAGCAAGTTGCGCAAGATAGCTTGCAGTTCTCCAAGAGTAATTTGTTCGGGGAGAACACCTTCCACCATGGCTGGGGTGCGGGCTCTCAATTGATCGATCATCTCCTGCACCATCTGACGATTAAGCAGATCGGCAGCATGATTGCGGACAACCTCGGTCAGGTGAGTGCTCAACACCGATAGCGGTGTGACCACGGTATAGCCGAGCAGTTCAGCCCGACCCTTTTCAGCATCCCCAATCCAGATGGCCGGTAAGCCAAAAGCCGGTTCGGTGGTTGGGATGCCATGCAGTTTCTCTTCGGTCTCGTTGCCCGGAATGGCAAGGTAACGGTCGATCAGCAACTCTCCACGCACCACTTCTTCGCGACGGATCTTGATGCGATACTCTTGAGGAGAGAGACGCAAGTTATCGCGAACGCGCACAATGGGCAGCACAAAACCTAATTCATTCATCAATTGGCGGCGGATACCGGTAATTCGCCGCAGCAGATTATCCGCTTGGCTATCGTCAATCAGGGGAATGAGACCATAACCAATCTCAATCTCTAACGGGTCTGCCACCACCATTTCCATCATATCTTGGGGTGTCTCGGGCTCGGCGGTGATGACCTCTTCGAGCGGTTGTTCGACCTGTTTCTGCTGTACGGTCCAAACTGCATAAGCAGCCGCACCGAAAGCGGTCGCAACGAGAATAAAGGGCAGCTTGGGTAAACCCGGAATCAAACCGATCACCGCGATAATCAGGGTGCCGATACCCAGGGCACTGAAGTTGGAGAGTTGACCGATCATGTCGGAACCCAGCGATAGATCGCTGGTGGTGCGGGTGACGATCAAGCCGGAAGCAGAGGATACAATTAGGGCTGGAATTTGCACTGCCAAACCGGCGCCCACGGTCAATAGGGTGTAAGTTTGCAAAGCATCTAAGAGGGTCAACTGGCGTTGGACAATGCCGATCACAAAACCGCCGATGATGTTCACAATCATCACAATCACCGCAGCGATGGCATCCCCACGCACGAATTTACTGGCGCCGTCCATTGCGCCGTAGAAGTCAGCTTCGATTTCAATTTCGCGGCGGCGGGCGCGCGCTTGATTCTCATCGATCAAGCCAGCGTTGAGCTCAGCATCGATCGAGAGTTGTTTGCCGGGCATGGCATCCAACGTGAAGCGGGCAGCCACCTCGGCAACTCGGCCGGCGCCATTGGTGATCACCACAAACTGAATCACCATAAGCATGAGAAAGACCACAACACCGACCACGTAATTGCCACCTAAGATCAGAGAACCAAAGGTGCTGATGACTTTACCGGCATCACCCTGAATCAAGATCAAGCGACTGGCTGCAATATTCAAACCCAATCGGAATAAGGTCACCAATAAGAGAACGGAAGGGAAAACCGAGAAATCCATCGGTCGAGCGATGTACATCGAGAGCAACATCACGCCAATTGACAACGCCAGATTGAACACGATCAGGAAGTCCATCGCCATTGGCGGCAGTGGCACCAACATCAAGCCGATGATCAAGATAACCGCCAACGCCAGAACAATGTCTTTTGAACGGAGGAGATTGATCCATTGACTGGTAGGGAGCGAATTTGTACGAACGGTCATAACCTTGTTTACCTCTCACGATCACGATGCCACTGCGACCGGTACCCTTTGGCGCACAGCATAAACATGGGCTAATACCTCTGCCATTGCAACATACAATTCCGGGGGTATTTCCTGGTCGATTTCCACCGTTTTATACAGCGCTCGGGCTAGAGGAATATTCTGAATGACAGGAATACGATTGGCAACGGCGATTTGGACAATTCGCTGGGCGATCAAGTAAGCGCCTTTGGCAATCACCACGGGAGCGTTCATGGTTTCGGGCTCATAACGGATAGCAACGGCAAGGTGGGTGGGATTGGTAATGACCACATCGGCTTTGGGGACATTTGCCATCATAATCGAGCGCAACATCCGTCTCATCTGACCGCGAATGCGGTTTTTGATCATCGGGTCGCCCTCACTGCGCTTCATTTCCTCCCTAACCTCTTCCTTCGACATCATCAAGGAGCGTCGATAAGTCCAGCGCTGATAAGCATAATCGGCAATAGCCAAGATGAGAAAGGCTGCTCCCACCCGCAGGGCGAGTTTGATGGCGATATCTGCCCAAATTGCTACAGCGCTATTGAAGTCCAACTCCGTCAGGTGAAGGAGGGGGGAAATTTGATCGCGCAAGTAGGTATAGACCACCCACCCAATCAACAGCAATTTGAGCAACGCTTTAACCCACTCAACCAGCCCTTGCAGAGAAAAAAGCCGTTTGAAGCCATTGAGCGGGTTCAAGCGACCGAAGTTGATCGCAATGCGCTTGCTCGACCACAGAAAATTGGTCTGTGCCAATGTAATCGACATGCCAACCACACCCAGCGACAAAATGATGAGAAGCAAATCTTTGCCAACCCGCCAAAGATCATTAACGATCCGTTGAGTGAACCAGACAGCACTGACCTCACCGCTGGGCAAGGAGGTCATGGCGTCAACTAGGATGGCTTGCATCTCGGCAATCACCCGCCGGCCGGGAGAACTGAGTAACCAGACACCGATCAACATCGCTGCTGCAGCGTTCAGCTCTTGGCTTAGCGCAACCATGCCCTCTTTGCGGGCGTCTTGGATCTTCCGACTGGTCGGTGGTTCAGTTTTGTCGGGCATTTTACTTCCCTACCAAAAGCAACATGTGCGGGGCGATATTGCCAAAGATCGTCCGAATCAGTGGTGAAAGGGCGGGGATGGCGATCGCTAGAGCAAAGATGCCTAAACCAATCTTGAGCGGAATGCCCAAAAAGAACACCTGAATTTGCGGGGCAACCCGGGCTAAAAGTCCGAGAGCTAAATCGGTCAATAGAAGCGTTGCCAGCAAAGGGAATGACATCTGCACGCCAATTTTGATCAAGCTTGCGGTCAACCTCAGAAGGGGCTCTTGGGCAACGCGCGGTAGAGCGGAATTGATCGGCAATACCTCAAAGGTTTTTTGTAATCCAAGCAAAAAACTATGATGTCCGTTGATTGCCAGAAAAATCAGAATGGAGGTAACCACCAAAATTTGGTCAAGAGGGGTACCCTGCTCCTCGAGCGCAGGATTGAGGATTTGAGCAGCCGCAAAGCCGCTCCCCAATCCGATCAGATTCCCGGCGATGCTCAGAGCGCCAAAGGCAAGGTTTGCAGCATAGCCGCAAAGTGTGCCGATTAAAATCTCTTTGGCGATCGCAGCAGAGAAGGAAAGCAAATCCAAGCCCAACCGACCAAATTCGATGAAGTTCAGCGGCGTCAGTAAGATTGCCAAAATTAACCCAAGTCCCAGCTTAATCGGGTTAGGAACGGAACGCCCTGCCAGCACCGGGACATGGATAAGGGTTGCCATAATCCGCGTGAAAGTTAGGAAAAAGGCTTGGAATTGAGCCATGTTGAGCAAGGTTTCGTTCATTTCTGTTGCTTTTTCTCCGCCCTAAGGATACTCAGACCGCTACAATTTTGCAGTAAACGACAGATGAAGGGCAACTAAATATCGCGTAAAAAAGCCGCAAAAAGCTCAAGGTTTGAGAAAAGTTGCCGATTGTTAAGGGATAGGTAGTCGCTAACGAAGAAGGATCATCTTGAGGCGAGCGATTAGGGTTTCGGTATCGAAAGGTTTGACTAAAAAATCATCTGCGCCTCGCTCAGCAGCTTGTTGCACCACTTCACGTACTCCCAAGGCCGAAATGACCAAGATGCGCGGTCGATGACCATTTTGAGCATGATCGTGGAGGTGTTGCAGAATCTGCAATCCGTTCATCTGGGGCAGTAGGATATCGAGGACAATTAAGCTCGGAGAAGATTCTTGGATCATTTCGAGAGCCTTGGCGCCGTCGGCAGCCAATCGAATATCGAAAGGCGGTGAGAAATGTTGCCGCAGGGCAAGTTCAAGGATATCGCGCAGGAGCGGGTCATCCTCGGCAATCAACAGAACGGGGTCCAGAGATTTTGTCATCGGTCACCTCAGGGCAACTGCAAACGGTCCTGATAGGCAAACAAGCCCTCCCTTAGGCGATCGGCAAGGGGGGTTATTTGTTCAGGTTTCAGCCTAAGGATTTCCATTGCGACTGGATGGATGATCTTGCCGGCGAGGACAGGATCTTCGGTTTGATTTTCGGGAGCGAGGGCGTTGGCAAGATTGACCAAAGCTGCCAGCCGTTGATCGGGAAGATCGGGGCTGGGAGCGTGATGGTAACGGATAGCTTCGGTCAATTCGGTGGGGAATTGCCAGTGGGTCGCTGCTAAACCCCCGATACCCGCGTGATCGATGCCGAATAACTGCTCCTCCACCTGCCACATCGGAAGGCGGTTGGCACGCATGATACTGATGATTTGAGGATAGTCCGCCATCACGTATTGGTCTAACACCAACTTGCCGATATCGTGCAACAAGCCGCCTACATAAGCCTTTTCAGGATCGGGGTAGTGTAAAGCCGTTGCCAACCAGTGCGCAGAACTAGCGACAGCAACACTGTGATACCAGAGGCCTTGATCGCCCAAACGATAACCTGCCAGCCTAGCACTCAGCGGACCAGCCGTCACGGTGCTGTAAACCAGCGAGCGGACCTGCTTAAAACCCAACCGCACCACCGCTTCTTGAATGGAAGCACAGGGGATCAAGTATCCCATCGCAGCGGAATTGGCAACCTTCAAGACATAGGCCGTTAAGGCCTGATCCAGCGCGATCAATTCTGCCACCGTGCGGGCAGTTGCATGGGGATCATCGAGTTCTTTGAGCAGGCGCGTTGCACTGGCAGGCAGCGGGCGCAGACGATGCACACTGCGAATGATTTCATCTAAACGACGACGGGTCGAAACGCTGGAGGAGTTCACTGGCATGGTTTTCTCCCCACCCTCAGCGGGGAAGTTCAGCTAAGCTTGTGAAGATCAGAATGGTAAAAGAGAGCATTTTTTGTCCCATCCAAGAACCGAGAATGGCAAGCACCAACCCAACGCCGATGATTTTAGGGACGAACGTCAACGTGGCTTCATGGATTTGGGTAGCAGCTTGGAACAAGCTGACCAAACTGCCAACCACCAAACTCACTAAAAGGATCGGACCTCCGACAATGAGAACGGTTACCAAAGCATTTTGTGCGAAACCCATGATGTAAGATTCGGTCATTGTTCACCTCATTGAAAGAAACTCATGGAAAGCGAACGGATAATCAAGTACCAGCCATCAACCATGACAAAGAGTAAAATCTTAAACGGGAGGGAGATCAAAGATGGAGGCAACATCATCATCCCCATTGACAGCAAAACCGAAGCGATCACCATATCGATGATTAAGAAAGGGATATAAATCGCAAAGCCCATCATGAAAGCGGTGCGCAGTTCGCTCAAGACAAAGGCCGGCAAAAGCACAACCGTAGGAATATCATCCAGTGTCTTGGGCCGCTCTTGGTGATTCATTTCCAAAAAAAGTTCAAGGTCTTTTTGCCGGGTTTGCTTAAACATAAATTCCCGTAGGGGCTGCATGGCGTTCTTGAAAGCGGTTTGTTGATCAATTTGCCCTGCCGTATAGGGTTTCAGGGCTTGCTGGTCGATTTGCCCGTAGACCGGCGACATAATGAAGAACGTCAAAATCAGCGCTAACCCGACCATAACTTGGTTAGGGGGAATTTGAGGGGTGCCGATGGCGTTACGCAAGAGGGAAAGAACAATAATAATGCGCGCAAAGGACGTGGTCATGACCAACAGAGACGGAGCCAGAGATAAGACGGTAATTAGGATGAGCAATTGAACCCCAGAACTGACCTGCTTGGGCTGTCCGGCGGGCTCGACGGTCAATGTCACTCCGGGCGCCGCCCATTGCGATTCGGCAGCGCACCCGGATAACAAGAAGGAGGCACACACCAGACACATCAACAAAGTTAAGGTAGTTTTCGGTTTCAAGCGAGAGAACATCTTCATGACCTAGCTCTAAGTTTGTGCAAACTTTGCGAAAAGAAGGTTGCAAAATCGGGTAAGGGGAGAATATTGTTTAGCGTTTCTTCTGTTCTTGTAGGTAGAAGAAGATCGGTTTCTTCAAGGTTGCTCAGGAGTTGGATGTTGTGGTCAGTGGCACCGATTAGATAAGTGCGACCGCCAACCTTGACCAAATGGAGGGCGCGATGAGGGGAAAGGTTGGCTGTCTCCAGAATTTGGATCTGTTTGCGATGGGTCAGTTGGCAACCGTTTTGCCGGCGGCGGAGGAAAATCGCTCCGCTGTAGATCAACACCAGAACCAAACCCAATTTCAAAAAGACATTCAGGAACAAGGCGGAGGTGGAAACAGCCTCATTGGTGATCATAGAGCGGCCTCGACACTTTCCCTCATCGGTGAGACCAATTCCGTGATGCGTACACCGAATTTATCGTCCACCACCACCACCTCGCCTTTGGCGATCAAGTGATCGTTGACGAACACATCCACCGCATCACCGGCAATGCGATCTAATTCGACAACCGATCCTTTCTGTAAATCAAGCACTTGACGGACAGTTAGCTCCGTTCTGCCCAACTCAACCGTCAACTGGAGGATGACATCCATTAACATATCCAAAGAAGCCGCCTCCCCAGTTTTGGGGGAAGGGGAGGGTTGAGGGATACGTATCCCTGTTGGTGGTGGGGTTTCTTCTTGAAGTATCCCGTTAGGACTGCTCTCTTGTTCCATTTCGATTTCTAAGGTCTCATCGCTCATCGTTCACCTCTTTTTCGCCATTAATAATTGCCGTTGTTGAGAATCTTCTCCGTAATTTGAACTGCATAATATTTTCCAGACTTGCCGATCTTTCCCAAAAAACATTTTTTATTTGAAATTTGAATCACAACATCTTGGTTGATCGAAGTGTCCAATGGGATGACATCACCCACTTTCAGTTTCATCAGCTCGCCGAAGGTGCGTTTGGCATTGCCAAGAAAAACCCGCGTGGTCAAGCGCACCGTATTGAGGTTTTCCAAGTTCTTGCGACGAGCATCTGGGTCAACCTGTTTTTCCTTACGACCCGTGAACCAGATGTGCGGTTTGAGGATATTGGCAATGGGTTTGAGCATGGGGAAGGGTATGTAAATATTCATCAAGCCACTTACATTGTTCAAATTCAATTCAAAAGCCACCAGCATCACCCGTTCGTTACCCATGACCATTTGTACCCAGTGTTGATTGGTGGTGCTATCTTCAAGGCTAGGCTCAATGGCAACCACCTTGCTCCACGCAGCTTTGATGTCATTGAGCATGTGTTCGATCAGCGCTCGGAGCAGGAATTGATCAATTTCAGTCAAAACTCGCACTTTACCACCGCGTGAACTTTGCCCGCCCAGACGTTGTTCAAGGATGGTGTAACTGATCTCCGGACTGATGGTCATCACCATCTGTCCGGGCAGCGGGGCAAGGGTGATCATGTGGAACAGCGATCCAGCCGGCAGGTCTTTAAGGAAGTCGTGAAAACGCCCTTGCTCGGTATGCACTACGCGCGGACGCATATTGCTGCGCACAAAGGTAGGCAAAGAGCTGGTCAACCTCTCGGCTAAGTCTTCATGCACCAACTCAACAGCCCGCATCTGGTCTTTGGAGAAATGGTCAGGCGACCAGAAGTTATAAGGACGCACCTGTTTTTCCGAGACCGCTTTTTCTGCCTTGCCGGTTTGCTGCTCCATTAACTCGGCAAGATTTACGCTGCCTTCGGAGGCAGACTGCTCAATTTCAATGGCACCAGCGAGTAAGGCATCAATTTCTGCTTGCGATAACATCGTTTCGCACCTACGGATCAGGTTGGGTTACTTGACCAACTTACTGGACGACAAACTCGGTGAAATAGACATAGATGACGTGATACTCCGGCAGTTGCTGATTGATCAATTCTTTGATTTGCTGCCGTAAATGTTCTTTGCCCTCAGCGGTATAGACTTTTTCAAAAGTTTGGCTGGCGAAAAGGGTGATCAAAATGTCATTGATAACCGGCAGGCGGCTTTCCATTTCTCGGTTAAACGTGCTGACATAGATCTTCTTCTCTTCTTCGCCCATCTCAAAATACTTGGGGTCAGTTGGGGCAAATTCCAAAACAACCCCAACGCGCAGATATTTACGTCCCGTTGGATCAACTAAATTGACAATTTTACTGCCGGTATCGACCATGAGCCCTTGGCCAGGCGGTAAATGCGATAAGTCAACACTTTCTCCCTCGCCGGATTCCTGTTGGGCACTTGCCGCGGTAACCTGTCCCGGCATAGCGTAGAGAGGATAAAAGGGCTTGGGCAGGGTATCGGGAGCAAAGAAAATATAAGCAATGGCTAGGTTGGTAACAACAAGAATGAACAATGCCAGACCCATTAAGATTTTTGGTAACAATCCAAGAATATTTTTCATACTCTTTCTCCCTTAAGGTTGTTCTGGAGCAATGCTCAAGTTCAAATTGATCACGTCTTGACTGACAGAATAGACCACAATAATTTCCGCCCGGCTGTTGAGGGCGCGGTGTTGGGGAGTGTCATTGGGGAAGATGGGTTGCGTGTCACCTCGCCCGGCGACCAGAATGCGTTTGGGATTAATGCCGCCTGTTTCCAGATACTCACCGATCACCAACGCCCGCGCCAAAGATAATTCCCAATTGTTGCGAAAGCGCGGATCGCTTGGAGGGCTGTTATCGGTGTGACCAATAATGCGAATTTCGTTCTCAATCCCCTTAACCATTTCGATAATCGTGTCCAGCACCGGATAAGCCTCTGGATTCAAATTTGCCGTACCGGGCTCGAAGATCAGTTGCTCGCTGAGCGATATCAGCACGCCTTCAATGTTGTTTTGCACACTGACAACTCCACCCAAATCTGCAGAGGCTAACATCTGGGTTAATCGGCCGGCTACCTCGGTATTGGTTACCGGAGCTTTGGGGATACCGGGGACGACAATGGGAGCCGACTCTTTCGTTTCATCCACTCCCCCAGAACGGTCAATCCCCGGATCGACGATGCGGGTCGGGCCACCGCCAAAGGCTACGCTTAGGCTCTCGGCTAATTGCCTATAGCGGATAATATCCAACTGACTCATCGAGTACAACACGACGAATAACACCATCAAGAGGGTGATGAAGTCGGCGTAGCTCACCAGCCAGCGTTCTGAACCGCCGCCACCATGTGCGCTCATGCTTCAGCCTCCGCAGCTTGCTGGGCACCTGCCGCGGCTTTGCCCTTGGCTTTCTGACCTTCGCCGGCCCGCTCTTTGGGTGGCAAGAAGGCGCTCAGTTTTTCCCTGACAATGCGTGGATTTTCACCGGCTTGCAAGGATAAAATCCCTTCGAGAATCATGTGACGATAGGCGACTTCCTCCTCGCTATTGGTGCGCAATTTACCGCTGATCGGCAGCCAGAAGACATTTGCCGAAAGGATGCCCCACAAGGTAGCCAAGAAGGCAGCCGCAATCGATTTACCCAAAGAACCGGGATCATCCAATTTCTGGAGAACGGAAATCAAGCCCATCACGGTGCCGATAATGCCCATTGTCGGCCCATAACCACCTGCAGCACTAAAGAAGTTAATCCCTTGCGCATGACGTTCCTGCATATGATGAATCTCGATCTCCATAATGGCGCGCACCTGTGAGGGATCCACTCCATCGACCACCATTTGAACACCCTTCCGTAAAAATTCATCCTTAATTTTCTTGGCTTCATCTTCCAATGCCAATAAACCTTCGCGGCGGGCTTTATCGGCCATTTTAGCGAGGAGATCAATGGCTTCGGTGGGATTGCTTTTGTGTCCGCCCATGATGGCGTTCTTAAACCACATGGGGATCGTCCCTAAGGCTTTCATTGGATAGGAGATCAAAGTTGCCACAAAAGCACCACCCACAGTCAACAAAATGGCTTGAGGGTGAGTAAACAGTTCAGCCGGCGATCCGCCATCCATGACCATTACAACCGTAATGATGATCATGGCGAGCACTAATCCCAGAATGGTCGCAAGATCCATCTTATCCTTCTCCGTTGTTCTCAATCTCTAAGTTTGGGTTATGTACCAGTCTCTGGTAGCTAATGAACTCTGCGATGATTTGCGGGACGCTCTCCCTAACCACCACTTTTTCGTGATTGACCAGCGTAATGACCGTGTCAGGGGTCGCCTCCACAGATTGAATCAATTCGGCATTGATGAAATAGACTGCGCCGTTAAAGCGGGTGACCTGAATCATCGCATTCCCTTTGCCTACAAACAAGAGTGCTCTTCGTCTTCATCGCTCTGTGCTTGAATTTAGCATAGAGCAGCAGAGAAGTGCATAAATTGGTCGTGAAGGGTGAGTAAAGAATACCTAAAAAATGGGAGGAAGGTTTTTATGTGGAGGGTTCAGGGGCTTGGATGGGTAGCGAGACGGTGAAGATCGTCCCGACACCGACTTGGCTATCCACATGAATACTACCCCCATGTTGCTTAACAATCCGATGACAAAGCGAAAGTCCCAATCCAGTGCCTTTGCCAGGGGCTTTGGTTGTGTAAAAAGGCTCAAAGATGCGACTGAGTTTTTCTGGGGGAATACCTTTTCCGGTGTCCATCACCACCACGCGCACTTCGGTTGCAGTGGCTGAAGTCGTGATACGGATTTGGCGTTGCTCAACATCATCGAACGAGTCGATGGCATTGGCAAGCAAGTTCACCCACACCCCTTGCAGGCGGTCTTGGCTTGCCATGATTTGCGGTAAGCCTTCGTCGGGTTCATAGATGAGCTGGATGGAACGCGAGACAAGTTCATGTTGCATCAGAGAAATGGCACGGTTCAGGGTTTGGTTCACGTCGGTTGGCTCGAAAAGATATTCTTCTTTGCGGGCTAGGTCGAGCAAATTGCGAACCACCTGAGCTGCCCGCTGACCGGCTCGGGCGATCAGATCGACCAATTCCAATTTGTCTGCATCATCCTTTAACTCTCGCTGGAGTAATTGCGTGTTGGCGATGATCGCAGTAAGGGGATTGTTGATCTCATGGGCTAAACCGGCTGCTAACTGTCCGACCGCAGCTAATTTTTCGGATTGCGCCAAGCTTGCTTCTAAGCGGCGTTTCTCGGTCACATCTTGCTCAAAGATAATCGCTTGAGCGACCCGCTTCGCCTCATCGTAAATCGGATAGGTACTGATCTCCCACTCTAGGGTTTGATCGTCCTTTTGCCACTCGCGTTTGGTGCGATGAGTCGTTTTGCCACCAAAGAGAGACTCAATCACCTTACAATCGGGACAAACATCATCGTAGTTGTATAACGCCTCATAACAACGTCTTCCAACCAGTTCGTTAGGGGGCCGGTCAACGCGTTTGGCACGGTCCATGTTGACGGCAATGAGATTATATTTCCTATCAATGACGTACATTGACACAGGGACACTGTCAAAAAGGGCGCGCAAGATATTTCGTGAGCGCAGGAGCTGCCATTGGTTGACTTCGAGGTTGGCGTTTTCTATCTTCAATTGGTTTAGGCGGCGTTGTTGAGAAATCGCTTTGGCCGTCCAGATTGCCAGCTTGTTGATGAGTTCTTGATCCCGCTCGGTAAAATTTTTTTCCTGTATGTTAAACAAAGAGATAGCACCAAGCAGTTCCTCATCCCAAGATAAAGGTTGAATATACAGGGTATGCAGGGGAACGTTTTCGACCTCGAACCAGCTAGGCTCGTGGGGATTTGCGGAGATGAAACCGCATTGTTGTTTGAGGATTTTTTCGCCAAGCGGATGAGATTGCCAATTGGCGTCTGCCAAAAAACTCCAATATGGCTTCGTTTTTGGGGAGGTTTTCAAGGTTTGTTCCAGACCGCTGGGGCGGATAAGCAGAAAGGCCCCTCCTTCAGCTTGAAAGGCATGACAAATTTTTTCAACGAAATCCTCCTGTAAAGAAGCAACTTCGAGGTTTTCTTGGCAAATTTGGGTAATCAGATCAAAGAGCAGCGCTTGACGTTGGCGGGACATTTAACTCTCTTCAGCAGGGTTGATGGTATAACCATATCCCGGTACAGTGCGGATGAATTTCGGTTGTGAGGGATCCTCCTCAATCCGTTCACGCAAGTTCTTAATATGGACACGCACCAAATCTGGGCTGCCGGCGTCTGAAGGATAATCCCACACTTCGTCCAGCAAACGCGCCGGCGAGAAAATCTGGCCCGGATGGCTCATCAGATGATAGAGTAGGTCATATTGGACCGGTGTCAAGCGGAGCTTTCCCTTGTTAGGGGTATAGATTTCGTAAGAGCGGGTATCAAGAACGTATTCGCCAACGATGAGACAATGCTCAGCTTCGATAGCTTTGTTTTCGGAACTGATTTTTTGGAGAATGGATTGAACACTGGGTGGGAGGGCTTCCTCCTTTGTGACTTGGCTTTCGGAGGTAACAGTCTGGCGCGCTCGTTGGCTGCGGCGGAGGATGGCGCGGACGCGCAAGATTAACTCATCGATGTTAAAGGGTTTACTGAGATAGTCATCGGCACCAGCATTGAAACCGGCAATTTTGTCTTCATCTTTTATTTTGGCAGTCAGGAATAAGATCGGTACATCTGCCAACGCAGGGTCAGCGCGCATCTCACGGCAAACCGTGTACCCATCCATGCCGGGCATGACAACATCGAGAATCACGATATCCGGAATTAACCTACGGGCAACTTTCAAACCCTCTACCCCGCTGTTGGCAACGGTAATCTTGAATTCCTCCCCGCGCAAGCTGCGTTCAATGGTGCGCGCTACAATCTCATCATCTTCGATGACCAACACATTTTTTGCGCTCATCCTCACTTAACCTCCACTTAAGAATGATACCCGAAAAATCGTCCCTTGTGAATAATCACTTGTGATGGTTAATTCCGCAGTGTGTTGACGAAGAATTTCAAGGCAGATATTGATCTCAATTCCATTACCTCTCCCGCCCAGGGTCTTGAAGAAACTGGTTGCGCCGATTTCTTGGAGATCTTGAGGCGGAATGAGCCGACCGTTATCTCGAATGGTTACCTGTGGAGACTCTTCTTGAGAGGTGATGATCCAAATCTGCCCGTTCGGGATTCCAGCAACCCCATCTCGGGCAAGGATCAAGAGATTGACCCACAGGGCAGTCATTTTTTGGGGATTGCCGAAAATAGGCGAGAGATTCTTTGCAAAATTCGTCTCTAAAGCAATCCCTTCAGCTTTGATTTGTGCTCCAATGAGGGCAATGGCTTTTTGGAGGCTTTCGTTGAGATGAACGATCTCTTGCTTCTCGGCAGGGGAGCGGCTGAAGTCAATCAATTGTTGGACGGCTTTTTGCACCCGCCAGCCGGCTTGTTCAATTGCCAAGACAGACTCGCGTCCGGGTTGGCCGGGGGGTATTTCGTTGAGCAAGATTTGTGCTTCAGCAATAATCGTGGTCAAGGGATTGTTGATATGATGGGCAACTCCAGCAGCCAAATCGCCGATTGCTGCCAAGTGAGAAGATTGCTCAAGTTGGCGTTGGGCGTTTTGGATGCGCTCTTCCATTTTCTTGCGCTGGGTCACATCGCGAATGACATCAATATACCCGATCAAACGATTGTCAGCAGCAATATCCCGCAGCGGTGCCACTCGGGAACTAACCCAGCACTCTTCATTCCCAATGATAACTTTTCGTTCCATATCGCCGGGTAGGGTCTTGCCTTCAAGAGGAAACGGGGGAAGCGGAGTGAATAAACGCCTATATACCTCTTCGACTGGCTTTCCAAGTGCAAGGTGAGCAGGATACTTAAAAAGGCGTTCTGCTTCATGGTTCCAATAGGTAATTGTACCCTGGGTATCCCAGACAATAACCGCATCGCGCATATTTTGCAGTAACAGAGCTTGATAGCGAATTTGTTCATGTTGCTTTTGTAATGCTCTCTTTAGGCGTTGAGTAGCAACAGCTTTTTCGATGCGTTGGGGCAAATCCTGCCAATAATTGCTCCCCTTGACCAGATAATCGGTCGCACCACTTTGTAAAGCCTTAACAGCAAGTTGTTCATCCCCCTGACCGGTAACCATTAGAACAGGCAAATTGATCTTTTCGCTTTGCAATTTTTCTAAAGCCTCAAGGCCATTCCCATCTGGAAGGCGATAGTCCATGAGAATCACATCCGCTTTACTGTGCGGCAAAACCTCCCAAAGTTTTCTGAGTGAGCTGGCAAAAACGACTTCGAATCCCTCAGCTAAACGCAAACGTTCAGCGACCAATTGCGCTTGTTGGGGGTCATCCTCAACGAGAAGAACCCGAATTGTCAGAGGGACGGTTGGGGCAGCCATTGATTTGTACAATAGTTGCAAAGGTCATGCAAACCTGAAGGGGTTATAACGTTGACTTTATTAAATCACCATAAATTTGGCGTAAAGAAAAACTAACGATTTTGAAAGGTATAGGAAATTCTTATAACCGCATAGGAAAGGCACCCCGCATCCTCTCGCCCATTTGGGCATAAAAAATGAATCTCGCGGGGTACATCTCCTCCCGCGAGATTGGGGTTCCCAAGCCAACATGGCGCTTGCCTGATAGGGACGGTAACTCTTATCGGTGCGCAGAGATGTCCTGACGGGCTCGTTCGATAAATGTCTCCAAACTCATTGGGCCGGGGTTCTCACCGGAGCGCAGTCTCAGAGCGACTTGTCCACTTTCCTGTTCTTTGTCGCCCACCACCAGCATATAAGGAACCTTTTGCGTCTGCGCATCGCGGATTTTAGCGTTCATGCGCTCACTGCGATCATCCACTTCGACTCGTAAACCAGCCTCTTTGAGCTTCGCAGCCACCTGATTGGCATAGGTCACATGGCGGTCAGCAATCGGGATTAAGACCGCCTGAACGGGAGCTAACCAGACCGGGAACGCGCCGGAAAAGTGTTCAATCAGCACCCCCATAAAGCGCTCCATTGAGCCGAGCAAAGCACGATGGATCATATACGGGCGATAGGCTTTGCCATCCTCGCCGATAAAGGTGAGGTCAAAACGCTCCGGCAAATTGAAATCGAATTGAATGGTGCTGAGTTGCCACTCGCGTCCAAGCGCATCGATCATCTTAAGGTCGATCTTTGGACCATAGAAGGCGGCGCCACCGGGGTCAATATCATAGGACAAACCAGCCCGATCAAGGGCCATTTTCAGGGCTTGGGTGGCGTCTTCCCAGCGACTGGCTTCGCCCGCCGACTTCTGCGGGTCACGTGTCGAAAGGTAGGCATGGAACTCGTTCATCCCAAAAGCTTGCAAGATGTGCAGGCAGAAATTCAACACGCGGTCGATCTCTTCGGGCATCTGGTCAGGGCGGCAGAAGAGATGGGCATCATCTTGCGTAAAGCCGCGCACGCGCATTAAGCCGTGTAGAACGCCGCTGCGTTCATAGCGGTAAACCGTGCCCCATTCCGCCAAGCGCATGGGTAGGTCGCGATAGCTGTGGATTTGGCTTTTGTAGATCATAATGTGGAAGGGACAATTCATCGGCTTGAGGAAGTATTCTTCTCCTTCAATGTCAATTGGTGAATACATGTTTTCCTTATACCATGCCAGATGCCCGCTGGTCTCCCAAAGGGAAGCCCGTCCGATATGGGGGGAATAGACCAAATCATACCCATTCGCCAGATGTTCCTGTTTACAGTACTCCTCGGCGAGATGCCGAATCAAAGCGCCTTTCGGATGCCAAAGGATCAAGCCGCTGCCGACATCTTGGGAAGTGCTGAACAAGCCCAGTTCTTTGCCTAGGCGGCGATGATCGCGCTTTTTGGCTTCTTCTAAACGCCACAGATATTGCTCTAGTTCCTCTTTGGTGCGCCAAGCCGTGCCATAGATGCGCTGTAACATGGGATTCTTTTCACTTCCCCGCCAATAGGCACCGGCAATATTGATGAGCTTAATGGCTTCGGGGTTGATCTGAGCGGTGTTTTCGACATGTGGACCGCGGCATAAATCGACAAAAGTATCATGCGTGTAAATTGAAATTTCGGGCTTCTCGGTCAGCGGGTTGCCGTGCTCATCTGTACCGCCTTTTTCGAGGTCGTTGATCAATTCCAGTTTATAAGGTTGATCTTTGAAAATCTGACGCGCCTCCTCTGCGGAAACCACTTTTTTCTTAAAGGCGTGATTTTGACGGATAATTTCTTTCATGCGCGCTTCGATTTTTTCCAAGTCTTCGGGGGTTAAGTTGCGCGGCAGATCAAAATCGTAGTAGAAACCATCTTCAATTGCCGGACCGATGGTATATTTCCCTTCAGGGAACATCTCTAAAACCGCTTGAGCCATCACATGCGCGGTTGAGTGGCGAATCCGAAAGAGAAGTTCGTCTTCTGAAGATTGTTCAATTTTTTGGTTCATTTATACCTCCATCCGTAAAAACCAATGATCGGCAAATAAAAACTAAAAAGCTCTCGCCCTGGGGCGAGAGCTAAACGCTCACACGGTTCCACCCAGATTGAGCTTCATACAGCTCATCTCCTTGCACCGATAACGGGGTGTTCCGTTCCCCTTACTTAAGGCAAGGCCGCTTCAGGGTCAGGCTCACGGGTGGTTTTCGCCCCTGTCTTGTGCAAAGACTTTCAGCCAACGGTCTTTACTCTCTGGAACAAGCTACCAAGAGCTACTCGTCCCGATCAAAGCCTTTCTAGTGGGCGGAACAGGGCTCGAACCTGCGACCTCTGCGATGTCAACGCAGTGCTCTAACCAACTGAGCTATCCGCCCGCAGTACTTGAATTATAACGCAGACTTGAAATGTCTTCAAGGGATATTTTTCGAGCGTGTGCACTCAAAAGTTGTTGGCAACATTGCTTTGTAGGACAACTCATTGAGTTGTCCTACAACTTTTGCGTGGACACTTTTCGAGCTCAGCTCATATCTCTCGACCCTGTAAGCGATATATATAAGCCAAGACCTCTGCCACCAAAGGATACAATTCCGCTGGGATCGCTTGCCCAATGTCCACTTTAGAGAGCGCTTCAGCCAAAATCGGGTCCTCCCGAATGGGGATGCCATTGGCTTTGGCGATGGCAATGATCTGCTCGGCAATGAATCCCTCCCCCGAAGCCAAAACTTTCGGGGCTTCGTCTTGTTGCGGCTCGTAGCCCAAGGCGGTGGCTTTCGGGCGGCGCTGTTTCAAGTACGCGCGATTGCGGGAATAGAACGGTTGATCCATTGCCTCACGCTCCTATTTGTACATCGCCCATCTCTGCCCAGAGGTTGGTTGTCAATGAGGAAGCTTGGAAGGGTTCACCCAATTCACAGCACGCCGTTTGGATTTGATATCCCAATTGCTCAAACCCTTGCTGAAGTGATGGAAGCTCCTGCTCTGCTCGCTCTAACAATGGCTGGGTCGAAGTAATCACTTGAACCCCAGCCTTTCGTTGAGCAACCGAAACATCCACCGCAACCGATCCATCAGCGAGGGCAAGGCGCACAATAAAGCGCGTATGGTTCGAGTCAATGGTGGGAGGCGACTGATCGGGAAGATAGGCAATGCGTAGTTCTACCTGAGGGTATCCCTGCGGCGATGGCTCGCTTTGTCGGGCAAACGCTAATCCCGCCAAGGGCAAATTCAAACGCAACCATTGTCCTTGGCTGCTAGCCGGATTAGGCTCAGAATTCAAAAAATGCACCAATCGCAAGCCTTCAACGAAGCGATCAATTTCGGCAACCAATCCCAGATGATGGTTTTCCTTCACCAACTCGCGGCGCAACAAAACCAGACCTAAAAGCCCTTTGCTCAAGCGATCATCTTGGCTTTGGAATTGCCGAATCAAATCCGCTAATTCTCGTTCGAAGGAACGCCCGATGGTTTGAATGGCAAGCTGCAATCTTGCTTGAAGCACACTGGCATCTGCTCCTCCTTCTAACAAAATTGCAGCCAGCGTGCTCAAGGCTTCCTTTGCCAGAACAGCCAAGCCCGCAGATGGCTTACTGTTCAGCAGAGAGTCCAATTGCTTTTGCAAACTTGCGATCATCTCCCCCAGCGAAGGAAGCTGAATGCGGGCTAAGTCTACCGTTGCCGGCGTCACCGGCAAGCCGGCCGATTTCAATAACACCGCTGCAAACGCATCTCCTTCATTCCATTTACCGATATGCTGCAAAGCATGAGAGATCTCTTCGACCAACTCGGCTTCTACCGACAAACCGCCGGCTAATAACGCCTTAGCGATGGTCACCGTTTCAGCATTGATCGGTAAGCCCGCTTGTTGAAGCAGGGACTGAATCAAGCGTGGTGAGAGAGCGTTTGCCGCTTGTTCGGTCTCCGTTCCTCTAGGGACAAGTTGCAAAGTCACTAAAGATTGGCTTAAATCGCGCACAATAAACTGGGCAATGCGCCGTTCCAAGAGTTGCGCCGCCTGATCCGAAGAAGTCAACCTTGCCACCAATTGCACCCCGTTAACCGAGAGGACGACGCGGTCACCGGAAACTTGCAGCACCTCGGCAGCAACCCGCTGATTCATGCGTAACATCAGATCGGTGTTGTCATATCGCTGCACAATCGCTATCGGCGCCGGCCCACTCACATTCATGGCTTGCTCCATTCTCCTCCCGCAGGCTTTAGACCTGCGGGAGGATCAATCAAGAGATTTATCGCTTTAGATTCACAATCTCCATCAGCATCTCATCAGAGGTGGTAACAATCCGCGAGGAGGCTTGAAAGCCGCGTTGGGCGACGATCATATTGGTAAATTCCTGGCCGAGGTCAACGTTTGAGCCCTCCAAATATCCGGCTGCGATGGTGCCGCGCGTTCCTGTGCCGGCTTGCCCGATCGCTGGATCACCCGAGTTCGGCCCGACCATAAAAAGGTTTTGCCCCTGTTGAAGCAAACCAGCCGGATTAACGAAATTCGCCAGGGCAATTTGTCCGATCAGGCGTTGCATTCCATTTGAGTAAACGCCGACAATCTCACCTGTCTGAGGGGTGACGAAAAAGGTGGAAAACGTACCTGCTGCCAAGCCGTCTTGGAAGGTCATCGAAAGATCGCTTTCCGATGCCAATTGGGTCAGCTTGCTCATATCCACCGAGAAAGTAAAGTCATTTGCCCCGGTGATCCCGCTAGCAGCAACCGATACATTTCCCGAGCTAGAGACATATTGGCCATTGGCATCAAAGACAAGGTTGCCGCTTCCGGAAACCCCGCTCCCAGAGGCTGCCCATGTCCACGTATTGCCTGCCCCAGGCGTAAAGGTTAGCGTTACCGAATGCAAATTGCCCAAGGAATCGTACACGCCAATCCCCACCTGATAGGGTGAAGTGGCGCGCGAATCCAGATTGCCGAACAATTGGGAACTGCTTGTTTGCTGAGCTAAGGTTGCCCCTAAGGGAAGTTGAATATCTTGGAGAGCAGCCCCAACATCAATTGTTGGCACTCCGTTAACAAGGGTTGCCATCCAGCCTTGAATGCGCAAACCCGTCGCACCGTTGACCAGATAGCCTTCCGAATCCATCTCTAGGGATCCATCCCGCGAGAACAGGTTCGTAACCGCATTCCTGTAAATAAAGAAACCATCCCCTTGAATCGCCAAATCGGTATTGCGATTGGTAGATTGGAGCATTCCTTGAGTAAAGGTCGGTGAAATAACGCCCAAACGCACACCTAAGCCAATTTGCGCCGGATTGACCCCTCCCAAATTATCCGAAGGAGCTGAGCCGCTCCATAAGGTCTGCGCAAATTGGTCTTGAAAGGTCACCCGGCTGGACTTAAAGCCATAGGTATTGACATTGGCAAGGTTATTCGCCACCACGTCCATAAAAGCCTGATGCAGGCTCAAGGAACTAATTGCCGTAAACATCGAGCGTAACATTTTTTGCCTCCTGAAGTTGGTTGAGTCAGGCTTCCTCCAAGAGGGCCAGCCTGTTGAATGATTTAATCTGCCAGCACAACGCTGTCAATTTGGGTAAACACTCCTTCGCCCCGTTCACGGGCATCTAAAGCGGTAACGACCAATCGCTGACGGACATTGACAATGAAAGCCAAATCATCCATCAGCACCAACGATTCTTTTCCACCGCGCTTTTCCACCTTTTCCACCGCCTGCGCCAAGCGAGCCAGCCCATCATCCGAAAGCTGGATTTCTCGGCTTTGCAGGCGTTTTTGGGCATGGTTGGAAAAGCGGATTTCTTGTTCGCGGGTCTTCTGCTCCAGTGCCTGCGCAAACCCTTGGGCTGAGGTAGTCGTCTTTGCAGACGGATGCAAGGTCGTCTTTTGGAGTGAAGCGTTACCTTGAATACGAATCGGATCGGTCATACCCACTCTCCTATGTTAAAGTCACGCCTCTTGAGCCAGTTTAATCAGGCTCTCAATGCCGGCGCTGATCTTTTTTAACTCTTCAAGGGAATTCAATTGCGCCATTTGAGCGATCAAATCTTTGTCATCCATTGGCTCAAGCGGATTTTGATTGCGCAATTGGACAAGCAAGATAGCCATGAAGGCATTGGCATCAAAGCCACTTAACGCCGCTGGCGCGCTTTGTGAAGCAGATAGGGCATGGTTGGTTGGTGAAGAAGACACCGCAGCTACATTCATGGGGAACTCCTTTCTTTCATATTCGGTAATCAAGAGTGGAACTTGAGTCGCTCCAGCTCCTCTCGGCGGATCTTTCGGCTTGGTTGGATTGGACCGAAGAATCGCCCAATCTTTCTCCGTTGCGCCTTGGCGAGTGGAATTCACTTTGAGTCAGGTCAGAGCGAGTTTGAGCTTGACCATCACTGACAGTCAAACCGCTCAGATTAACCCCAGCTTGAACCAGACTCTCGCGGAGAAAGTTTAGGTCCCTTTCTAACAAGGATGCCGTTGAAGGATTGTCGGCGCGAATGACGATTTGCACACCATCCGCATTAGAAATCAAGCGCACATCGATGCGCCCAAGCTGTTCGGGGTAAAGCTGGATGCGCAAACTGGTTTGTCCAGACTTCCCGAAGACTTCTAATTCCCTCGCTACCTGCTGGACGATTTCGGGTCGGTGAGCTTCCGCCAAGCGGGCCGGCTCAATCGGTTTGGCTGTCGCAGTGTTGACTGGTGGCCCACTTGCTTGCACCGCTTGCGGCTTAGCTCCTTCCTTGACCGAGGATAGGCGAGGGTTTGTTTCGCTTGTAACAGATGACCTAGCCTCCGTTTCACCCGATCGGCTAATTTCGGCTACAACCGCTTTGCCGCTCAACCGCTCTTGAGCGACTGCCGGAGAGACGCCAGAGCTCTTCTCACCCGCAGATTCAGGTGTTTGTCCGCCTGTCGCCTTACCCATCTCCTTTGAACCCCTGTTGGAAAGATGAAGGTCATCTCCACCCAGCTCATCCATGATTGTCTCCTTAACGCTCACGCTGAGCTGCAAAGTGGTCCGCTCTTCCCCTTCAACCGCTGGCAATGGCGGCGCAGGCTCATCCGCAACTTGAAGCACTTGGGGCAAAGCTTTCTCAACTGCCCCGTCCTGACCCGCCTGCGCGTTTTTCACGTCAGGGGTTAGGGAAGCTGTAAAAGGCAAACCGCTCGAGGACAGAAGTGCTGAATTCGCTGCTCCTTCAAGGCTAACGGCAACCTGTTCGCCGAACAGTTTTTCTGCATCCGTACTGCTCCTATCAAGGGTTGAAAACCGTTGACTGGGTAGCCCCGTGAGAGAGACAGGGTCTGGAAGCATGGGCTGCGCGGCGGCTGTTTGACTCACGTCGGTTGTTTCAGGTAGAGTGGAGGAATCTTCGACCTGAGCCTTTGACTCAAATTCCTCGCGTCCGGGGAGAGGCGCGATCTCTTCCCTTTGAAATTTAGCGGAACGAATGTTCTCGTGTTTTACGAGGGACTTTCTTGGCGCGCTTTTTGCCTGTTCTAAATAATCTCGAAAAGGTTTCTCATCCTCAAAGGGAGACACTCGCTTCTCAGTTTGTTTAGGTGCAGGCTTAAAAAGCGCTTCGCTCTTCATTGGTAATAGTAGAAAGACTTCTTTCACATTTTACCTCCCGATAATCTGCTTAATCCCAGCAAATTTCTTGCCGATCATTTGAGCAAGCGCTTGATATTGGATGACGGTTTCCGTCATCTGAGTCAATTCAACATCGATATCGACATTATTCCCATCGGCTCGCAAGGCACCTCCTTCTCGAAGTGATATTTGAAAATGGTCAACAGGACGGGTAGAACTCAAATGGGCTTTATGGGTTGTTTGCATCACCACCTTTCCTTCTTGATTTAACGCCCGCCGCAAAGCCGCCTTAAAATCGACTTTTTGGGCGCGATAACCCGGCGTATCAACGTTGGAAATATTTTGTCCGATGACTTCTTGTTGAGCAGATAAACCATCTAAGGCCGATTTAATCGCTTGAACGGTAGAGCCAAACAGAATTGGGTCGCTCATCTCAGGCACTCCATTCTTGGGCAGACTGGTAATATTGCAAAACTTTCTGCACGTAAACGCGAGTCTGTGCATAAGGCGGGATTCCACCATACCGATCCACAGCCCCCGGCCCGGCATTATAAGCTGCCAAAGCTAAGCTCAGGTCGTGTTTATATTTCTGCAGGAGACGAGATAGAAATTTCGTCCCTCCGAAGATATTTTCTTTCGGATCATAAGGGTCGCTGACACCCAGACTAGCAGCCGTGGCAGGCATCAGTTGCATTAGCCCCATGGCGCCAGCCGAAGAGGTGGCTTTGGGGTTAAAGTTGGACTCGGCGCGAATCACGGCTTGAATCAAGCGTGGATCAACGTTGTATTTCTGGGCTGCTTGTTGTATGAGCGCAGCAAATTTGCCTTGAAGATTTGCTTCCCCTGAGGTTTGGTCCTTGCGGCTCACCGCTGGCGGAAGCGTAACGACCGTGTCATCGCCATCCAAGTGCCGGTTCAACAGGCGAAAGACCAAATTGTAAAGAATCATCTGATACTGAGCGTCAAAAAATGATCCATCCATTATGCTGCTCCATTCGACCGGCGGAAAGCACGGGCAATATAAATGTCATCTTGCAATCGATTTTCGCGCCGGGCTTCTTCTTTTCGATAACGTTCAATTTCATGTTGCTTTAGCTTATTCAAAGCTTCAGCATCTTGCTTGGCAACGACAATTTCCGCTTGTTTTTCGGCAATCTGTTTAGCCAAGTCTGCCAAACGCGCCTCTTGCTCGGCGATGCGTTGATTGACCGTCTGCAGATTGGAACGCAAACGCGAAAGCATAAACAAATCCACATCCCCAACTTGCTGCTTCCCCATCTCTTCCAAGAGCCGATTGCGGCTGCTCTGCAGGGCTTCAAGAAAGGTCTTGCCATGCTGTTGGGATTGAAGCAAGCGCCCCAACTCAATTTCAAGGATTTCTATCCGCGTTTCCCGATAATCTAAAACTGGCTGCAGGGAGAATTTGGGTGTCATGAGTTAGAGCCTCCTAAGTAAACCTGTTCCATCCGTGACAGTGTTTCCTCTAAGGGGGAGAACTGATGCGGCGGTTGCTGGAGCAAATCCAAAATAGCCGGTAAGGCACGGATAGCCGCATCGATATCAGGGTCTGATCCATCGACATAGGCGCCGATATTGATCAAATCGCGCGCTTTCTCGTAAGAAGCCAGCAATTTCCGAAGCTGATGTGCATAAGCACGATGCTCTGGTTGGGTCACGCTCGGCATCACGCGGCTCACGCTGTTCAAGATATCGATGGCCGGGTAGTGGTTGCGAGCAGCCAGATCACGGCTGAGGACAATGTGTCCATCGAGAATCGATCGAGCCGCATCGCAGATCGGCTCATTGAAATCATCCCCTTCTACCAAAACAGTATAAAAACCGGTGATTGAACCATGCTCATTGGTGCCTGCCCGTTCAAGTAATTTGGGCAAAAGGGCAAAGACAGAAGGGGTGTAGCCCTTACTTGCCGGCGGTTCACCAATGGCAAGGCCGACTTCGCGTTGTGCCATCGCAAAACGGGTAACCGAGTCCATCAGGAGCGTGACATCTAAGCCACAATCGCGGAAATATTCGGCGATGGAAGTGGCAACCCAGGCTGCTTTCAAACGGATCAGGGCCGGTTGATCAGAGGTCGAGACCACCACCACCGAGCGTTGCAGACCCTCCCAACCCAAGTCTCTTTCGATAAATTCCTGCACCTCACGGCCGCGCTCGCCTACCAGTGCCACTACGCTGACATCCGAGCGTGAACTGCGGGCAATGCTGCCCAACAACGTGCTTTTCCCAACCCCGCTCCCGGAGAAGATACCGATTCTCTGCCCTTTACCGCAGGTGAGTAACCCATCAATCGCGCGAACGCCGGTTACCAATGGTTGCGTGATGGAACGTCTGGTAAGCGGATGAGGGGCTGGGCGATAGGTCGGCACCATTTCAAAATCGGTCAGTTCTCCTAAGCCATCAATGGGCTTGCCTAACCCATCCAACACCCGACCCAAGAGCGATTTTCCAACCGGAGCTTGAAAAGAACTGCCGAGCGGAAAAACAGGGCTACCGGGTTGAATCCCCTGCATCTCTCCTAGCGGCATCAGGAGGATACGTTGTTCGCGAAATCCAACCACTTCGGCGATCAATTTCTGACTTGAGTTGGAACGAATTTCACACACCTCCCCGATTTGACAATCCAAGCCGCTTGCTTCAATTGTCAAACCCACCACTTGAACCACCCGCCCTGAAAGCCGGATGGTATTCAGGCGGTTGAGAACCGAGTGGTAGCGGGTTAGATCGGGCAGGGCGTGAAGTTCACTCATCTTCTTACCCGGATCGATTCGTTTCCAAAGCGGTTAATAAGGCATCCGTAGCCAGTTGAAATTGGGTTTCCACGCGCGCATCCACCGTCCCATATTGTCCTTCGATATAACAACCACCCCGTTTGATAAGCTCCGAAGGGATGAGTTCCACTTTTTGCCCAGCCGTTGCCCCTTGAAGCTTGTCCCAATGGGCGCTCAAAACGGCTGCATCCTCAGGATGCAAGTAAATGCGCAGGTCACCCAACGATTTTGCCTGACTCAGAGCACGGGTAAACGCTTGCCCCAGCGTGTCGGGATCGAGCGGTAAGCCATCGCCGAAAATGGTTTGGGCGATTTCGATGACCAAACGCAACATCATCATTTCGCCCCCTTCAAAGAGCTCTTCTTTCCACTTTTGAACTTCATCTACAATCGCCCGCGCCGTCTTCAACATCCCTTGTGCCTCGGCATTCGCCGCTGCCTGACCATCCGCATAAGCCTGACGGTGGATTAGCGCGGCTTGATCTTGAGCTTCTTCCAATATCTTTTGCGCCTCAGCTCGCGCTTGGAGGATGATTTGCTCTGCTTCCACTTTCGCCTGGTGCAACCTAGCTTCCGCCTTTTGCACAAGCTCACGGCTACGCAGATGATCATGGGTGTTTCCTTTCACCCCTGCGATTGCCGTCAGCGTTTGCGGTTGCCAAAGCTGCACATCTCTTGTCACCGAGTCAGAGGTGACAGTTGTGGGGTTCGGCGGGGTGGCAATTTTCTCCCTGACAATTTCCACCAGTTCAACAAAGCCACTTCCATGACCGATCGTGTGAGAAGACTCGGAGGAGGAGTGGCTCTGCGAACCCTCCGCTTGGAAATCAAAAGGTTGCCACTCTTGAACTTTGGAAGGTTTGCCCCGTTCAGACGATGATGGCATATTCTGCTCCTGCACCACCAATCACAATTTCTTCGGCCTCTTCCAGCGAGCGGACGACTTCCACAATGCGTCTTTGAGCTGCATAGACGTTCTTTGCCAACTGCGGACCCAGCAATTCCACTTCCTCTTGCAATGTCTCTCTTGCCCGTTCAGAAAGGTTGCGATAGATCAATTCGCGCACTTTTTCGGGTGCCCCTTTGAGCGCCAGCGCCAAATCCTGTTTGTTGACATCTCGCAAAACGCGTTGGATGCTCTTGTCATCCAGCTTGACCAAATCATCGAAGGTGAACATATTGGCGCGGATTTCTTCTACCAAGGAGGGGCTAACCGGTTCCAATGCTTCGAAAATTGTCTTCTGAACCCCTCGATCAACGTTATTCAACATTTTTACCAAGAACGAAACACCGCCCGTTTCGCGGAAACCGGCCACGCTGATCACGCCGCTCAGTTTATGTTTCAAGCCGCGTTCGATGACATCCACAACATTCGGAGAAACGCGATCCATTTTTGCCAAGCGCAGGGTAACTTCAACCTGTAAATCCGGGGGCAGATGGGTCATAATATCGGCGGCTAACTTCGCTTCCAGATAAGACAAGACCAGCGCAATGGTTTGAGGGTGTTCTTCGGCAAGCAAGTTTGCCACCTGAGCGGGATCGGCGCTGCGTAAGATTTCAAATGAAGAGAGCTGTTGACTGGCGGAGATGCGTTCTAGGATCTCGGCGCCACGGCGTGGTCCCACGGCGCGGGCTAGAAGTTGGCGGGAATATTCCACGCCGCCCATCATCAAGTTGGCGCTCGCCATCGAGAGCGCTAGCGCTTCTTGCATAATCTCTGCTCGCGTCTCCTGAGAAACCGTGCCAATTTCGCTGACCGCCATCAAGACCCGTTCGAGTTCACTTTCACCGAGATATTGCAGAATCTTCGAGGAGCGCTCTACTCCAAGACAGAGTAACAACACAGCCGCCTTATACAAACCCGAAGACTCACTTAACTCAGCCATTTCTGCGTTCATCCTCCGCTAACCAAAGTTGGATAGCCTCGGCAATGCTGGCCGGATCGCCCTCGGCAACCTCGTCTAAGGTCTTCTGCAACTGCTCATATTCAGGAGAGAGGGTTGGCAGTTCAATTTTAGGCATTTTTCTTTCTGGTGGCGGTGGGGCTTCAACGGGTAAGCCTTGCGGTGTAAATCCTGCTGCGGGGATACCTTGAGCGGCACCTTCTGCGCCTGCACCCAATTGGTCCAGTCCAATGGAATAGGTAGGATACTGCCCAACTCCAGCGGTTAATGCCATTTCAGAAACCGGTTTCATGATCGGTACCCATGCTTCAGCAGAAGCCAACTTAAGATTCTTCAAGACGCGCATGACATACCAAAGAATGAGAGCTAAAAGGATGACGGCGGCAGCGATCTCAGCGATTCGAAAATAGAGATTTTGCCTTTCGGCAGCCTGCATCTCCGCCATTTGAGTCTCAACATAAGAACGATCGAAAGCCAGAGCTTCGACCGCGATCAAATCGCCGCGCTGTTCATCGATTCCGGCTGCAGCAGCGATGACCGATTGTAAGGCTTCTAACTTTTGCGTGTCGGTGATCCCATCAACCAAGACCGAGAGTGAGATGCGCTGAATCTCACCCGGAACCTCGATCTCATGCGTCTGGACTTGGGTGATTTCATAATTAATCACCGACTCGGTGCGGTTATAGGCAACTCCGCCCCCACCGCTTAGAGAGGCTTCACCACCTGGGGGGAGATTCGTGGTTGCGCCCGGCACCCCTTCGATCGAGCCATTGGTGGTCGTATAAACCTCTTGGATGTTCTGTTCGCTGCGCACAACACTTTGGGTTGGGTCGAAAGTTTGGCGGGTCGTTTCTCGTTGCGTCCAGTCTAACAGTACGCTAGCTTGCACAACCGATTTGTTGGGTCCAAGCGCCTTATCGAGAATACCTTGCACTTTGCGTTCAAGCTGAGAGGAGGCTGCCAACTCAGCAGCTCGGCGGGTGTCAGTTTGAGCTGTCAACGATCCTTCCGATCCCTCGCCAGAAGCCAACATGTTGCCATGCACATCGACCACCACAACATTCTCCGGACGCAAGCCCTCAACGCTGCTGGCTACCAGATGGGTGATCGCCCGCACTTGGGCGGCATCCAAGCTCATGCCCGGCTTTTCCATGATCGTAACCGAAGCAGTGGCCGGCTTTTGCTCGCTGGAAAGCAGGGTCTTCTCTGGGATAACAATGTGAACCCGCACGGCTTGGACAGCATTTAGGCTACCAATCGTGCGTTCCAATTCCCCTTCGATTGCCTGCTGATAATTGACCCGTTGCGAGAATTCTGTCATTCCTAGGGTGTTGCCGGAGAAAATTTCAAACCCCACGCTACCACTGCGGGGCAATCCTTGGCGAGCCATCATTAAGCGCACTTCGTAAACCTGATTGGATGGAACCAAAATTGTCCCAACGCCGCGTAATTTGTAGGGGATATTATTGGCACTTAACTGCTCAACGATTTGGCCGGCGTCTTCTTCGGTCAGGCCGCTAAAAGCAACCTCGTAGGTCGGTGTTGCAGCCCACGCAAAGAATAAAGACATTAGAACCAGACCTAAGGCGATAATGACGATGAAAACCAGCCGTTGCGTTCCCGTTTGCTGGCTCCAAAAACGATTGAATTGTCCTATGAGTTGAGAAAACATCGGTTATCTCTCTGAGGGAATTCAAGTGACGGCTATACCGCCATGCGCATAATCTCACGATAAGCTTCTACCAATTTATCGCGGATCGCCACCGCAACGCGGAAGTTGACATCGGTTTGTTCTGCTGCAATCATCACCTGATGCAGCTCCACATCTTCACCGATTACCAATTTCTGCATCAATTCATCGCTGTTGTGTTGGCTTTGGCTGAGGGCGTCCAAAGCTTCTTGGAAGGTTTGACTAACCTGTTCCAGAGCATGTTGGGGTTTTGCAGTTGGGCGGGTCGTTTGAAGCCCTTGAATGGGGGTGTTTTGAATCGGGTTCAATTCCATCTGCGTGACTCCTCTAACGATAACTGGCTACTTTCTTTTACCGTCCGATCTCCAATGCCTTTTGGGCCATCCGCTTGGCTGCTTCGACGATTGTTAAGCCGGCTTCATAGGAACGGGTAGCGGAAAGCATGTTGGTCATCTCGACGACTAAATTCACGTTGGGGTAAGTGACATAGCCTTCTTCATCTGCATCGGGGTGCGTCGGATCATAAATGCGCGGTCCGGGGCTGTTATCGGTGATGATCGAATTCACGCGCACACCAGCGACGTCCGTAGCCGGCAAAGCCGTTGATCCGCCGCGAAAACTGCGCAAGACATTCAAAAAGCGCGGCACAAAGGGGGAAGTGCCCTGCGGTGAAAAAACCACGTCTTTCCGCTGATAAGGTGTACCCTCTTCGGTACGCGTGGTTTCGGCATTGGCAATGTTGTTTGAGATAATATCCAAGCGCAAGCGCTGTGCGCTCAACGCCGAGGAAGCTATGCGCAAACTATCCCAAAAACTCATCGCGGTAACCTTTCTTTCCCTGAATCATTGACTGCCTACATCCTAGCATAGGCAGGGGAAATGCGCAGTAAAAGGTTTATGAAGGGGAAATAAAAAACGCGTGAATCTTTGGGAAAGGCGTCCTCGCGGCGTCAATGAGCCGTGAGGACGCTTGGAAAAGTCATTTTAGGTTCATGCCGACTGACCGGCGACTGTCGCTGGAGCGTAAGCTGGTGGAGGGGTAAGGGGCATATAGCGTTTCTCAACGGTCGCCCATGCTTCACGAAGTTCGCGCAGGGTCTGCAAGGCAGCGCCGTAGTCCCCTTGGCGAATGCAATCTAAGCACCACTGGTATAAACGGAACAGACCAACAGCAACCTCTGCATAATCGAAGTTCAAGGCATCGCGCAAAATGGTGATCGCCTTGGTTGCGCGGGAAAAATCCTGTTTTTCGCAAGCGGCGATTGCCACATCATATGCCATGACGACCAAATGAATGGGGCTTGCTCCCATAACATCTTGTTGCCGATATTGTTGTGTTCCGTAACCGTTTTGTACCACTTTTGCCATCCTTTCTCTGCAATCGGTTTACCGTTTACACTTCCTTTTTCGGTAGTTCTTGGAAAAACTGAAGGTTTCTCCCGTAAAAAAAGGATAAAACTTTTTAGGCAAACAATTGCAAGAGTTCGCCAGGGTCCATGCGAGCCATTTCTTCCGGCGGAATCGTGCGCACCACCTGCCGAGAGGATTTATCCAGAATGAGGATCGTCACGTCATGCGTTTGGCTATCGATTTCAAATCGGAGAGTCACGTCCCCTAAGGGGCGTGTCCCTTTGCCATTGATCTTGATCCCAGCCGCATCTTTCGAGCCTTGTTCATTCTGGGGGGTGCCGGAGCGTTCCACCTTCTCGACCCAAACTGCAGCAACCTGCGCTGCTTGGGCTGGTTCCACCCGCCCCAGAGTGACCGGCAGGGCGTTTCCTGCATGACTGATTTGGGTGTCAATTTTATCCGACATAGGTTCCCTCCAGTCTCACCTCTCGAACCTCCGTGTTCGAGACATCCTGCTCCACTCTTTGCTCCATCCTCAGATCACTCGATTCACCGTACCGTAAATACTCGCCCACATCTGGCGCATATAGGTCAGGCTTACCAGTTGAGCTTGAATTTGAGCGTATTGGTCATAGAGATATTGCTCGCGATCGGTGAGGTAGGTATTCATCCTGGTAATCTCTCCGTTGAGATCGGTCATCTGGCTGTTCAACAGAGACACAGCCTCCGTCACATAACTGGTTGAGCTGCGTGTGCCCGTGAAGCGACCCAACTCAACATCAAAAGCCTGCATCACCTCATCCAATAACGCTTGCACACCTTCTAGGTCATTTGTCAATGCCTGCTCCAGTTTCGTTGAATCGGTTATGGAAGCTTGCAGGTTGTCACCTAAGCCCAAACCAATGTCTCTCAACCGAGAATACGCACTGCTGTTCGAATAGGCGTTCATAAACAGAGAAAACAACTTTAGGCGCATCTCGGAAAACACCATATCGTCAGCTAGTACGCCGCGAGTATAGGTGCGGCCGTCGCTGCTTGTCACGCTGGTTTTCTGTTCGAGATAAGAGACCACGGCGTTGAACTTCTCGACGAAACTATTGAGCGCCGCTTTTGCAGAACTGAGGTCTTTGTACACACTCAGGGTAGCATACTTGCCTTCTGCATCAGCAGCCAGATTGAGGGTAACTCCGGCAATGACATCGCTCAAACCGCTGTTGCTGTTACGCGTAACCGTAAGGCCATTCACCTTGAAGGTAGCATTGCTGGCTTCTTGAACGGCAGAATGCTTGAAAGCGGTGCTGCCTTCAGCCAGTAATCCTAGTTGGTGCAAAACGCCACTGCTGCCGCCTGAGCCATTGTCGATCACATTGCCGGCATTGAGCGCATAAGTTGTGCCACTGCTGGCTGCCGATAAGACAAGTTGCTTATCAATGATGCTGGCAACCACGCCATCATTCTCTGCATAGGTGGCCGAGTTGATGCGGTCAACGATATCCAATAGGCTATCGCTCTCGGTGACCGTGATCCGCGCCCCTTGGCTGGTATAGCTCACCCTAGCGCTGCCTGCTTGATAGCCGCTGCCATCTCCAAAGTGAATCACCAAGCCCCTTCCGGTGTCAAAATCACCGCCACCCGTGGGGATGGATTGCCAGCCATTGGTTGTTTCGGTTAGACTCGTGCCGTTGCGAATGCTGACCGCTTTCCCGTTGGAGTCAACCAGACGGAACTGCCAACCAGCCGTGGCGTCATTGCGCACTTCAACAGTGTACTCACCTCTACCAAGCTCTTTTTTGGCGCTATCAATTTCAGCGGTGCTGATTGCAGTGACCGTGTTGGCAAGTCCCTCCTCAAGGACAGCCGAGCGGTTATTTGCACCACCGAGGACGATATGCCCCTCTCCCGTGCTATAGCCCAGCGCTTGGTCAATATAGGTCACTGCATCCGAGCGCACCCGATGGGCTTTTGCTAAGACGATGTCGGTGATTTGATAGGTTCCAACCACAGCGCTGCTGCTAGCAGAAGCTGTTAATACGGTGCTACCGCTAGGGCGATTGACGATCGACACGCTACGGCTTTCCTTCAACGCCGAAGTGTAGTTATTGCTTTGTAATGCGTAAACAGTGTTCTGCAACTCAAGCAGCTTACTGCGGGCATCTTGATACACACCAACCGTGACGTTGAGCTTGTTGCGTTGCTCTTCGAGGCGCGTCAGGGGCTGACGCTCGATGGTCATCAAGCTATTGATCAAGTTGACGAAGTAGCTGTCGAGCTGGTTTACGCTAGTCATGGTTTCTCTTCTCGCCTCTTTCTACGGGTCAGCGGGGACTGTCTGAAGCAGTCCCCGTTTCCGTAGCACATGACAAGCCTAGAGGATCAGCCCCATGTTATCGAAACAGGGAGAGCAAGAATTGGGGGGCGACATTCGCCTGAGCGAGCATGGCGGTAGCCGTTTGCTGCAGGATCAGGAACTTGCTCGCTTCGACTTGCTCCTCAGCCATGTTGGCGTTCATGATACGGTTATATGCCGATTCGGTGTTGGTATATTGGACGGCAAGGGCTTCTTCCTTGAACGTCAAGCGGGCGGTGAAGCTACCCACTTGGCTGACACCAGCCTTGACCACATTGAGGGCAGCTTCGATGTTCTGCATTGCCGTTTGGGCATTGGTTGTCGTATCGACCAGCAAATTAGCATCCGCCAATCCAAGCCCCGTTGCGCCCAATGATGCTGTATCTGCCCGAAAGCCTTGGTTATCGGCGATCCCGGAAGTAGCATCCGCTACAAACGAGAATTGGCTGGTGCCTCCCGTCGACTCGGGGCCAGTCAAGAAATTGAGCGCAGTTGTGCTTCCTGAGCCGCCCGCGCCAACCAACAGATAGTTGTTGTTCCACTGAGTTTGGCGAGCAATGTCATTAATCTCGTTGCGGAAGGCGAGCAGTTGGGAGCGGATCGCAGCTCGCTCGTTAGCACCAATCGTATCGCCTTGAGCTTCCATGGCTTTGTTGCGCATTTTGACGAGGATATCTTGAATCTTGCGCAAACCGCCTTCCATGGTGGACATCAAGTTCTTTGAATCGCCAATAGCGCTGAGGGCGGTCTTCAAGCCTTGGCGGCGCACATCGAAGCTGGTGGCAATTGACATGCCAGCCGGGTCATCGGCAGCCTCGTTGAGGCGCTTTCCGGTTGCCAGACGGGTCTGGTGGATTGCCAATTGAGCGTTAATGTTTTGCAGAGAATAGAGGGCATTTAGTGCCCCAATGTTACCCGCTACACGGGTTACGTCAACCGTAGCCATTTTAAACCTCCTTGTTTAGAATTTGGTTGGGGGTTCCGTCCCCCAATGAATGGATTGGGATTTGGGCTTTTCGTTTGTCGCAGCGGAAAGTTGCCCACGCTCTCCGCCCGTTTTCAGGGGTAGAAAGGTTTTGTTTTTAATCCTGACCTTATATGCGCCTCCTTTGCGTACACCTCTAGTTTGGCTTAGTCTCGGTGAAGATTTCGTTCTATCTCCGTTATCGTCAACATCCCTTATTCTTGAGACCTAAGGGCGTAAAAATCGCGTAAAAATATCCGAATTTTGTGTTCAATCGGCTAAAACTGCAAACCAAATTGCACAAAGGACCAAAGGCTCTCAAAAGAAATTTGGAGTATAAAACATGGGGCTACACCACAAAAAAGCCTGTTGACTACACAGCAATGGCCTTGAGGAATTCCGTGCGCTCCGTGTTCTCTAGATGAATTTTTGCAGCCTTCATCCATTCTCAAAAGGCAAGCCTGGCTTTCCTCCTCCAAACCTGCCTCAGGTATAATCAAACCATGCAAGCACTGGCTCAGTGGGCATATCAAATGCTCGGTTTGCGGCTCTCGCGACGGCAAATAGAAGCTTTCCTCCGTTACGAGCGCCTTCTGCTGGAATGGAACCAACGCATCAACCTGACCGCCATCTGTAACCCAGAGATGATTCGCATCAAACACTTCTTAGATTCGCTGACCTGTCTATTGGTTATCCCAGAGAGCCCCCCGCAACGAGCGATCGATGTTGGCACAGGCGCCGGGTTTCCGGGTTTAGCGTTAAAAATCGCCTATCCGTCGCTGACCCTAACTTTGGTGGAATCGGTTGGCAAGAAAGCTGATTTTTGTCGGGTTGTTGTGGAAGAACTGGGGTTAAGCGCTGTAACGGTTGTCAACGCACGAGCTGAAGACGTTGCCCATCTCCCCGACCATCGCGAGCGTTACGATTGGGCAATTGCCAGAGCGGTTGCCAATCTTTCCACCTTGGTAGAGTATCTTTTGCCCTTTGTTCGCGTGGGAGGCACAGTCTTGGCGATGAAGGGAGAAACCGCGCCGGTTGAAGTCCATCAAGCCGAGCGCGCTATTGAAATTCTCGGTGGAAAAGTGCGCCGATTAATCCCGGTGCACCTACCGCAGGTTGCGGAAGATCGCTATCTGGTTATCGTTGATAAGATCGCTGCCACCCCTCCCCAATACCCTCGCAAGGTTGGCATACCGGAAAAACGCCCCCTAAAATAACCCGAGCAAGCAGGAAAGTATCCCCAAAGCCAGCCTCAAGTTCCCTCAACACAGCACTTCAAACAACTCTCCAATGCGTAGCTCACCCTCCCGCAGGACACGCCCATACCAGCGCGACCAACCCGGATTTACCCTATGAAGAATGCGCGTGATTTCCCCATCCTTGAACGAAGCCGCAATCGTTTGACAAGGAGTGGTTGGCCGAGTCAAGGCGATCTCTACACCACCTTCGAACCGGAAAACCGTTCCTTCTTTCAATTGATCCCAGGCCATGTCCCACAGGGTTAGATTTTCTCCGACAGAGCCGGGGTAGATGGGATGACCCTCCGCTTGGAGAGCGAGGATACGCTCCAAAGAATAAAGACAAACGGCGCGCTCCTCGCCGCCATGGTGCTGGAGATCATGATGACCATCTCCTTCCAAGCCAAAGCTCCCGACCCAAACCTTTGGGACGGCTTGTTTGGGCACGCCTCCCTTTGAGACATTGATCTGAAAAACTCTCGCCATTATTTCTCTCCAGCCAAATCTGCTACACAAACTTTGCCCTCATGAATTCGCCACACCGAGGCTCGCTCGACAAAACTTCGCTCAAACAGTCCGAGTTCGGTAGTGGTCAAGATTGCCTGTTCACACTTCAGCAGGCGCTGCAACAAGTCCTGACGGCGCAACGGATCCAGCTCAGCCAGCACTTCATCCAAGAGGAAAAGCGGCGGCTGATACCTCTTCCGAAAGATCCATTCGAGTTCGGCTAACTTGAGGGCGACCACAGCCGTGCGTCCCTGTCCGCGGGAACCATAAAGATTCAAGTCCAAGCCGTTGGATAGAAAACGAATTTCGTCGCGATGAGGACCGACCGTTGTCACCCCCCTCTGAATATCCTCGCGCCGCTTTTTGCGTAAAGTTTCTAAATACCCTTGCTGAATTTGCTGCAACGGCAGCCGTTGTCGATCAATGGCTACGTTGACAGCTAAGCGGTACTGCGCGCTTGGCAACGAATCAGGATCATAAGAGGGTTGATACAAGAAAGCCAAACCTTCTTTTCCGCGGGTCAATTCCCGATGGATGGGCGCAGCAATCTGCTCGAGTTCATGCAGCGCCTGAATCCGCTCGTGGATCAAAAACCCGCCCCAACGAGCGATCTCCTCATCCCAGAAATCCAACTGGGTTTCATCGCCTCCCCGCTCGGACAGAAGCTTAAGGAGGGCATTGCGCTGCTGGATTGCCCGCGAAAAATCCGTCAGCGCTTCCGTGTAAGCCGGGTTGACTTGCCCGATAGCCAAGTTCAAAAAACGTCGCCTTTCCTCAGGTGAGCCTTCGACGATTTGGATCGATTGGGGCAAAAAGACCACTGAGCTGAAATGTCCGATGGCGGCTGCAGCTTTCTGTTTGACGCCATCCAGCAATATTTCCTTGCGCATTCGAGATGCGCCGTTGCGATTCTCACTTTCAAGGATCAAGCGCACCTCGAGGCGATGGCTGAACTGCCCCTGTTGATAATCTGCCACAATTCTACCCACCGCAAGCGGATCATGGGCAGCAGAGAAGTTGATCAACTGGCGGTCGCTCTCAGCTTGAAAAGATAAAAAGGTTGAAAGGTAATAAATCGCTTCGATGAGATTGGTCTTTCCCTGGGCATTTTCTCCAACCAGTAGGATCAGCCCAGGGGGAAATTCCACTTCTAAACGTGCGTAATTGCGAAAGTTGGTCAAGGAAAGATGTTTTAGCATCGAACCCATTGAACGTGAGAAAATCTCCTCGCTGCAGCGAAGAGTTTGTCAGCGAGCTTAGAGACAATGGTTGCGACAAAAGGTTACCCAGCGCCGAGTGTCAATCGACAACAGTCACTTGGGCCGTGTCTTTCTCTTCCTCCAATTTCCAGACCTTATCGGTTCGATCGATGAAGAGAACGCCGTTGAGATGATCAATTTCATGTTGAAAAATTCTCGCCAGCCATCCTTTGGCTTTCACCTTCATCGGTTTTCCGTAGCGGTTCTGTCCCCGCACGACAATCTCCGCTGAACGCTCCACTTCACCAACGAAACCAGGGATGGATAAACACCCTTCAACACCGAGTTCGGTTTCTTGAGAAGAGCGAATAATCTCCGGATTCGCCATCACATAAAGTTTGGGTGGAATATCGGCGTTTTCCTCCTCTCCGTATTCCACAACGATCAAGCGCAGCGGCACAGCCACCTGAGGCGCGGCTAAACCGACCCCCGGTTCGGCTCGCATGGTTTCGATCATATCCTCAATCAGGTTTTGGATTTCTTGATCAAACTTTTCAACTTTGCGAGCTTTACGCCTTAGGATGCTATTCGGATGGGTCACAATTTCTCGAATTGCCATACATTCACCTATAAAAGTTCAAAGGTAAGCCGTGAGAGATGTGGTGAGGTTTTTTTGAACCCCAAAACCAATCTCTTGATATGAGCTATTTTAGCACAAAGCTTACCCTTTACATAGTTCATCCACATGGCGTGTGCACGAAAAAGTTGTTGGCAACATTGCTTTGTAGGACAACTCAATGAGTTGCCCTACAACTTTTGCGTGGACACCACATTGCCTTTAGGGCTTTTCAAAGGTTTAGGGTTAGCCTGAGTTCGGGATAAGCTGACCATCTTGACATATCACTTCGAGCGCAGCGAGAAGAAGTCTTTTAGATTTCTCCTCGCTGCGCTGGTCGAAATGAGCAATCCGACTTCCTAACCCGAACTAAGAATGATCTTTCTCGCCAGATAGCTCCTATTCCCGCCAACCTCGCCAATACCTCAGCGCACAAGAGAAACAAACTTGCCTAAGGCACGGTTTTTCTGTTATCATAATTGCCACGCATGAAGGAAAGTATTGGCAGTCAACTGCGCGCCGCGCGTCAAGCCCGCGGCTTGAGTCTTGAACAAGTCTCAGATGAGACGCATATCAAACCCCATTACCTGGAAGCTCTGGAAGCTGACGCTTTTGATCGCTTGCCTTCTCTCTTCCAGGCACGGGGTTTTCTGCGCGTGGTTGGCGGCTTTCTAGGCCTTGACAGTGAAGCTTTACTGCGTCAATTAGACCGTCAAACGGGAACAGCGGCGGTTGAGGGAGCTGCGTCGTCCTCTGCGGAGCGCCGCATTGCCCCGCCTCCCGCACTGCCAAAGGAGGAGGGCTTACCCCGTCCTTCCGAAGGCGATGGAAATAACGACCATCAGGCGGAGAACCAACCTCAAAGTGCGGCTTTACTTCAGGACTTTTCTCATGCACCCTCAAAAGGCAAGGATGCGCAAACCATCTATCGTGAGATTGGGGCAGAATTACGCCGCATCCGCATGTTGCTCGATTTGAGCATTGAAGAGATTGAGCGTCAAACCCACTTGCGTCCCCATCATATCCAGATCATGGAAGAAGGACGTTTTGACCGCTTGGCTTCTCCCGTGCAGGGGCGAGGGCTATTGAAAATTTATGCCTCTTTTTTGGGGCTGAACACCGATGCGATCCTCCTGCGTTATGCTGATGCCTTGCAAGCGCAGCTCATCGCTCGGCAGGGAGACCGTCCACGTAAGCGGGTTGGAACAGCAAAACCTGCCTCTGGAAAATCTTACAGTTGGTTGTGGTCAGCCGAATTTTTGACGATGGTCTTGCTTTCCATTGGGGTTTTGGCGTTTGTCGTGTGGGGGTTTTCGGGTGTCATGCGCACGCGGGCAAGCTTGCCATTTACTCCTACGCCATTTTCTGTGGCCGAAGCCTTGCTGGCAATTGAGGAGCAGTCACTGGCAACCGCGACGCAATCCCCACCCACTCCTACGGCAACCCTCCCCGTTGAAGCTCTCAATCCCACCCCGATTGCGCCAGATCAAGTCAGGCTGACCGAAGCGCTCAGCCCAACGCCCTCTGGGAAGGTGCAGGTGATCGTTGCTGCCCAGCAGCGCGCCTGGTTGCGGGTGCTGGTGGATGGTAAGGAGTTGTATAACGGGCGCATCACGCCAGGCGGCATCTTTGAATACAATGGCGAGGAGAAAGTCGAGATTCAAACCGGCAATGCCGCTGCGCTAAAGGTCATTTATAATCAACAGGATTTGGGCATCTTGGGCGATGTGGGGGAGGTGATTACGCGGGTCTTCACGCCGCAAGGGATTCTGGAACCAACCGCCACGGTGACTCCCACGGCAACGCGCACCCTGCGCCCCAGCCCGACCCCGCGACCGACTCAGACGCCCCGTCCCACCCGCACATCTCTGCCAACAGTCACATCTTCTCCCAATCTCTCTCCGTAGGAACCTTATGGCAGCTATTCAACCCAACACCTATCACTTGATCTCCCTCGGCTGCGCCAAAAACACGGTCGATTCGGCTTCAATGACGCAACTGCTCGATCAGGAAGGTTATGTTCCAATTGATGAACCTAGCCACGCTGAAATTCTCTTGGTCAACACCTGCGGCTTTATCGAGGCGGCTCGCCAAGAGTCCCTTCGCACATTGCACCAGATTGCCAAACGCAAACGCAAAGGGCAGTGGTTGATTGCCGCAGGCTGTCTGACCCAACGCTATGGTGAAGAGGTTGCGCGGCAGGTGCGCGGCTTAGATGGCATTTTAGGCACGCGGCGCTGGATGGAGATCGTCCAACTCCTCCGTCAATTGCGCAGCACACGGGACGCAGCCTCTCCCCCTCGCCAAGGGGTGGCAGCCCTGTATGCTTCTACGGTTGCCGTTCCGACCGAACCTCCCGGCGTTCTGCGCGCCGCAGTGCAAGGAGCCAGCGCCTATCTCAAAATTGCCGAAGGCTGCCGCCGCCCTTGTGCCTTTTGCGCCATCCCGTTGATCAAAGGAACGGCTGTCAGTCGCCCTTTGCCGCTCCTCGTGGAAGAAGCGCGTCATCTGGCGCAGCGAGGTGTCAAGGAATTGGTCTTGATTGCCCAAGACACAACCGATTATGGAACGGATTTAGGGATGAAGGACGGCTTAGCCCAACTTTTAGAAGCCATCACCGAGAAAGTCCCCGAAATCCCCTGGATTCGATTGCTCTATGCCTATCCGGGTGCCGTCAGCGATCGCTTAATCGAGGTTATGGCAAGCCGTCCGCAAATTTTGCCCTATTTGGATTTGCCCCTCCAACACGCCCACCCCGCCGTCTTGCGGGCAATGCGCCGACCTGCTAACATGGAATGGGTCTATCGTACCCTAGAAAAAATGCGTCGCCAAATTCCCGGCTTGACCCTGCGCACAACCTTCATCGTTGGTTATCCCACGGAGGGCGAAGCCGAGTTTCAAACCCTGTTGGATTTTGTGCGCGAGACGCGCTTCGATCACGTGGGCATCTTCCCCTTCTCGTTTGAGAGCGGCACGGCAAGCGAATCGCTGGGCGACCCTGTGCCCGCCGAGGTCAAACAAGAGCGCTGGGAGCGCTTGATGGCAATCCAGCAGCAAATTTCCCTCGAAATTCATCAATCCCTGGTCGGCAAACAAATGGAGGTCTTAGTCGAAGGGCAAGGAATAGCCCAAACGGAGAATGGACGCCGAGCCAGTCACGCGATTTCGGTCGGGCGCACTTATCGCGATGCTCCGGAAATTGATGGGCTAACCCTGATCGAAGGTGAGGCGCCGATTGGCGAAATCGTCACGGTGCGCATTCTCGGCGCCATGCCTTATGATTTGCATGGCGTCATTGAAGACCCTGACCAAGGGAAGGATCATGTTTGATTTGACCCCCGAAGCTCAGTTTGCACTGGAGGCAACCCGTCAAGCAGCTTTGTTGGTTGCTCAAATTGAACAAGAATTGGTAGGGGCTGCCCTAACCAAGGAGGATCGCTCACCGGTCACGGTTGCCGATTATGCCGCTCAGGCAGTCGTTGTCGCTGCCCTCCAACGCGCTTTCCCCGCTGACCGCATGGTTGCCGAAGAAGAGAGCGGTTTGTTGCGCTCGTCACAATCGCGAGAGGCTCTGCAGCGAGTGACCCAATATGTGCGCCGGGTCGAACCTGAGGCTAACGAGAACCAGGTTTGCGCGTGGATTGAACGCGGTAATGCCTCGGCTGCAGGGCGTTTTTGGACGCTTGATCCTCTCGACGGCACCAAAGGCTTTTTGCGTGGCGACCAATACGCAGTTGCCCTAGCCTTGATCGAAAATGGGATGGTTCAAATCGGCGTCCTCGGATGTCCGAAACTCAATTTGAGCTTGGAAAGCCAACCCGCAGGAGAGGGGGCGTTGTTGATCGCTCAGCGTAACCAGGGGGCATGGGTGACCTCTTTGCGCCAACCTCGCTCTTTTCGTCGCTTGTGGGTTTCCCAACAGGCTGATATCCGTCAGGCACGCCTGTTGCGCTCCTTTGAAAGCGGCCATACAGATGCCGAACAGATCGAAGTTTTTGCTCGCTTTCTCGGTATCCAAGCTGCCCCCTTGCGCCTAGACAGTCAAGCCAAATATGCCCTCTTGGCAGCCGGAAAAGGGGAACTCCTGTTGCGCTTGCTCTCCCCCAGCAAACCCGATTATCGCGAGAAGATTTGGGATCAAGCAGCAGGCAGCCTGATCTTGGAGGAAGCCGGCGGGAGGATCAGCGACTTAGGCGGCAAAAGGTTAGATTTCTCGCAAGGACGTATACTTACCCGAAATCGCGGTGTATTGGCTTCCAACGGTATTTTACATGAACAAGCGCTTGATGCCTTGAGAGCGATTGGCGCCGTGCCGCATGAGGAGCCATAGATAAGAGCGCTTTCCCCATTCCCTGAAGACTACGCCAAAAAACAATCGCCCATGCGTTTCTGCTCAAACCTGCGTCCCCGGCGCCATTTTTGGAGTGACTTAGCTGCATTCTGCCTAAGCGCGTGCGGCATCTTGATTGCTTATGGAGTCACGCTGCGCATCTTTGAGGCGGTGCCGCATATTGAAGATGAGATGGCGTATGTCTGGCAAGCCCAGGTGATGGCGCGCGGTCAATTGACCCTGCCCTCACCGCCGCAGGAGAAAGCCTTCTTAGTGCCGTTTGTGGTGGATTACCACGGGCAGCGCTTTGGGAAATACCCGCCCGGTTGGCCAGCCATGCTTTCGCTTGGCGTCCGCTTAGGGGGGCGCGCTTGGGTCAATCCTCTGCTGGCCGGTCTATCGTTGTGGTTGATCTACCGCTTGGGACAACGCTTGTTTGGCGATGTGATCGCTTTCCTCAGCCTTGGCTTGACCCTTTCCTCTCCCTTCTTCTGGATGAACAGCGGCTCTTTGTTATCGCATCCTTTTGGGCTTTTCTTGACCCTAGCCTTTGGGGTGGCATGGTGGGAGGTCTTTCAGGGCGGTGTTAAGCAACGCAATTTACCTCCCATCCTACCGCTTCTGGTTGGGGGGGTCAGCCTTGGTCTTTTGGCCCTGACACGCCCCTTGACCGCCGTAGGAGTTGCCTTGCCGTTTGTGTTCCATGCTCTGGGACTCTTTTGGCGAGGCGACCGCCAAAGCCGCTGGCGATTGATCGCTTTTGCCCTTCTCGCAGGGGGAGTAACCGCTCTGCTCTTCCTTTGGCAATATGTCGTCAGCGGCGATCCTTTCCTTAATCCCTATACTTTGTGGTGGCAATACGATAAAGTGGGGTTTGGGCCCGGTTATGGGCGGGCTGAGGGCGGACACAATCTTCATCAGGCATGGATAAACTTAAAGTATAGCTTGCTTTTCGGGCGGCACGACTTGTTCGGTTGGGGACAGTATTCGTGGGTTCTGCTGCCCTTTGGCTTGGTGGCAGTCCTCTGGAAGCGACGTTGGGCGGCGTTGCCGGCTCTGTTGGTATTGCCTTCCCTGCTGTTTGTTTATTTATTCTACTGGATTGGCTCGGCGCTGTTCGGTCCCCGTTATTATTTCGAGGGATTGGCGAGTGCAGTATGGCTCAGCGCAGCGGGCTTTGCCTGGTTGGCGGGGTTGCCAATTTCACCGCAGGAAACCTATCTTCCTCAACAAGGATGGCGGAAAGCCCGCCGTCTGGTTGCCACTGCCTTGCTCGCCCTAGCAGTCGCCGCCAATCTGCTCTTTTATACCCCGCTGCGTTTGGGAGGGATGCACGGACTGTATGGGATCACCGCTAGCCGCTTACGCCCTTTTCTGACCGAACAAGCCCAAGCCTTAACCCCCGCCCTCGTCATCGTTTATCCCGACCATTGGACTGAGTACGGCGCCCTGCTGGAGTTAAGCTCACCGTTTCTCGATTCGCCCTTTATCGTTGTTCGTTCGATCGGACCAAACACGGATCAAGCCTTGGCAGACGCCTTTCCGCAGCGCAATATCCTTCATTATCATCCCAAAGACCCTTATCGGTTGATCCTCGTGCGGGAGCGGAAGTGAGTCTTGCAATATTGTGAAGCGCCCCTTTTCTACTCTGCTGAGACGATGTTCTTGAGCAGCGTTACCTCATCAAGACCTTGACGATGCTCAGCGGTCAAGTGCCTTTCGGAAGGGGCGGACAAGGGCGTCCGCCCCTAACTGGGATCGCTTAGGAATTTAGGGTGAGCGCAGAATGAGGGGTAAAAAGATCTTGAAAACGGATTGGGGGGCCTCGAATGCGCCAATGTCACAAACGATCGAACCGTTGCCATCGTAATCTTTCGGGCGGGTGATGCCGTTTTGGGATTGGTTGCTAACTGGCGCAGCCGCACAGATGGCGTTATCGCCGGCGTCAATGGCAAGGCTACCGGGGTTAAGGGGGAAGTAGGCCGGCGAGCCGGTCAGCGTGCCGAGGTCGGGGTCGAAGCCGATGATATTGCCGTCCACGCCATTCATCAAGCCGCAGGCGTTTGTTTCGGTACTGATCAGGTTGTTCTTGGCGCTTGCCAAGGTACCCACGCAATCGCCGTTGATCGAATTGGCGATGATGGTGTTCTTAAGCGTTGTATTGCCGCCGGCAAACACATAGAGCCCGCCTCCTTGACTACTATTATCAGCCCGATTGGCACGAAGGGTGCTGTTGAGAACAGTCATCGTCCCACCATTCCAAAGGCCTCCGCCATAGCCTCCGTGGTTGTCATACAGTGTGGAGTTGATCACCGTTGTCGTGCCACCAGCATAGTTTGCCACGCCACCGCCGCCATTGGTGGCAAAATTGGAACTCAAGGTGCTTCGATCGATGATCAGAGTAGCGCCATTAAAGTTGGCGACCGCTCCGCCACCAGCGGCATAGTTTCTGTGGAAAATAGCTTGTCTAATCTCCAATGTGCCGAAGTTTGCCACACCCCCTCCATCGTTCGGCCTTGCCTCACCGAACTCAACGGTGAGCTTTTCAAGGATCAGATGGGCTCCCGCATTCACCCAGAATACCCGCACATCTCCAGTATTGTCGCCTCCTGTATCTCCGTTGATGTGGATATCCCCTGCGCCGTCAATGGTTAATTTACCTTGACCGCTCACGATATTTGGCAGCGTTGTGCCAAGGCGGATAATCCCACTAACGCTAAATTGAATGAGATCGTCACCGCCGCCGCCCACGCCACAATCTTTGTTTGCCGGGGCGTCATTGGCCGCCAAAATCGCCTCGCGCAAGGTGCAGAATTCATCATCTGTCGTGTTGTCGTTGAGTGTATCAACAAGGTAGGTTTGCGGTTGCAAGGTGCGTTCATATGCGCCGATGTCGCAGGTTGCCGTGTTGTCACCATCCCCGTCTTGTGGACGGGTGACGCCGTTTTGGGATCTGTTATCGGCTAGATTGGCATCTGCACAGGTAGCATTATCCCCGGCGTCAATGGCAAGGCTGCCGGGGTTAAGGGGGAAGTAGGCCGGCGAGCCGGTCAGCGTGCCGAGGTCGGGGTCGAAGCCGATGATATTGCCGTCCACGCCATTCGTCAGGCCGCAGGCGTTTGTTTCGGTGCTGATCAGGTTGTTCTTGGCGCTTGCCAAGGTACCCACGCAATCGCCGTTGATCGAATTGGCGATGATGGTGTTTTTGAGCGTTGTGCTGCCACCCAACACCCGAACCCCTCCACCGCCGTTGACTGCTCCTGCACTATTGCCGGAGAGGGTCGTGTTCGCCACGATCGTGGTGGCAGCGCTTAAGATGCCACCACCCTGAACGGCAGCACTGTTGTTCGCGAGGGTGCTGTTATAGACGGTCAGCTCGCCGTTAGGGGCGTAGATACCCCCTCCCCACCCAAGGGCGATGTTGCTATTCAAAGTGCTCTCAGCGAGGGTCAGCTTCCCGCTAGCGTTGGAACTTTTGATCGCCCCACCGTTAGAAGATGCAATATTTGACACGAAGGTGCTCCGATCCACGGTTAGGATATTATTGTTATCGATCGCCCCACCTTCAACACTGGCGCTATTCCCGTTGAAGCGACTCAGTTCCACGACCATCAGGCCCGAATTGGAAATAGCCCCTCCGCTAGAGATTGCTGAGTTGTTAGAAAATACGCTGTTATAGATACCAGCCATGCTACCACTAAGGTTGCTTATCGCACCGCCGTTTCCAGTGGATTGATGGGCGGAGAATGTGGTGTTATTCACAACCAATTCACCCTGATTGACAACAGCCCCACCAGCCACTCCTATTCCTCGAATGAGGGTAAGATTCATCAAGTAAAGATAGGCACCTGGGTTTACGTAAAATATTTGATGATCGGGGGTGTTATTGTTATCTTGATCGCCGCTGATGATGATTTGCCCTCCACCATCGATCGTCAGCTTTCCTACTGAACCCATAATGGGAGGCAAGGAATTAATTAGGGCAATGGTTCCCGCTACACTAAACGTGATCTGATCGTCAGCATTGCTTATTGATCCGCAATCGTCATTGACAAAATTGTTATTGGCTGCATGAATCGCCTCGCGTAAGGAACACAAGTTGTCATCCACGATAGTATCGTCTAGGGTATTGACATCGTAAACTGCTGCAGAGACAGGTTGAGCACCCTGACCAACAAAGAGCAGGGAAAGGAGCAGCAAAACGCAAAGGGATCGAAAAATTGGGTGTTTCATTAGTATCCTCCTAGAATAAGTTTGTCTTCCATCTGTTTAGAATAAGGGAGCAAAATGGTTTCCAGACCATCGAGTGAGCAGGTTCGCCTGAGACGATAGAAGCCTGAAGAGGCGCAGGCGCATTTCGGGCAAAAGCACCCTGCCCTGCAGGCAAGCCAGCCTGGCGAAGATGAGGCGGAGCAGTGGAATCGTAGACAATAATCTGGTCATTTTTGCTCTTTATTGTCGATATTATAGGGAAGAGGCGTCCTCAAAACGTCCTCGGCAGAAATGTGCCGAGACATTTTTGAGAATGGGGTAGTTAAATCCCCCTACCAAACCTGGCAAAACAGGTTTAGGTACTGGCGATGATCAGTTGCCGTAAGGTCGGGGCAGAGGGGGAATTGAGGCAGATATGAAAAGGAGCAAAGGCTGTTTTTGCCAGTTTTCTCAGTTCGATGTGGCAAATTTGGGTTTCTTCAGACTGACCAATGGCTTGGTGCAGGGGAAGGAGGAGGCGCAGGGCTTCACCGCTGAGGATGCGGTCTGGACAAGAACGAGCTAAGGCGAGAGCATCCTGAGCGGCAGCGATAGCTTGGTCATACCGTTTTTCACCATAGCGGTTGTAGGCGCAAATGAGTTTGATTAAGGATTGTTGGGGCATTTCGTCTCTGGCTTGGGCTTGGGCGGCGAGCGAGTCAAGGTCGGCTAGATTTGGGATACCGCGCTGGGCTTGGGTGAGCAGCCATTCCAATTGGGCGTTTTGCCGGAACTGCGGCACACCACTGGCTTGGGCAGCCCGCATTGCGCGTTGCTGTGCCAGTTCTGCCTGCTCAAAATCTCCCAGCAAGCGCCGCAAAACTCCGCGAGACAAGCTGGCAAGCAGGACTACGGCGGGCAGGTCAAATGAAGCAGCATCCTCTTCAAGCGTGAAGAGCGAGTCTTGAGGGGGTTTGCCCATTGCCAGGGCGGTGAATGCCAAGTAAACCCGCATCAGGAGACTGCCATAGGTGCTGTTCACTTGACGGGCGATCGCTAAGCCCTGTTCAAAATCGGCCTGTGCTTCGCTCAGGCGTCCGGAACGCAGATAGGTTGCCCCTCGCCCAGCAAATTTCCCCCACAAACCCGGCAGGTATGATCGGCCGGCAACTTGGATCGATTGAGAATAAAGTTCCAGTGCCAATGGATATTGCCCACGGTTGAGCGCAATCTGCCCCTGCATCATCAAGGCAGCCGACTCGATCCGTTTCTGTCCACCACGCCGAGCCAAGTCCACTGCTTTGGATAGGGTATCATAAGCGGCTGAATAATCCCCGGCAAAAACCAGCGCCGTGCCAAGATGATTGTAGCTCTGAACCATCTGAAACGAAAGCTGAGTGGAGGAGCCTTGCTGAGCCAGCGTTTGTTGCAAGTCTTGAACGGCTTCGGCAATGCGCCCTAACATGAGGGCTGCTGTGCCCCGAATGTTTAGGGCACGGAGGATGGCTTGGGGGTCGGCTTGGCTACGCGCCAGTCTTAGGGAGTCGTCAGCAGCCTGCCAAGCTTCGGCATAGCGGTCACAAGAATAGAGCGCATAAGCAAAAGAAGACAGGGCTTGAGCGTGCAAAGCAGGGAAGGCTTTGCTTTGCGCTAAAGCTTCTTCGAACTGGGAGATGGCTGCGGCAGATTGACCGCGATGGTGAGCGATCACGCCGCGCAACAGAATGGCTTGTGTATAGAGTTTGCGGCTCTCGGGTTTGTCGAGGGTTTCAAGCAGGGATTGGGCACTCGCGATGATCCGCAACGCCGCATTGAATTCGGCCAAATCGATGATTTGACGGGCGTGTTCCAGCCAAAAACGCGCTGCCAGCAAGGGCATCCCAGCCGCTTGATAGTGAGCGGCGATGCGATCGGCAACTCCGCTTTGATCGGCATAGACCTCTTGTAAGGCGGCGGCAACCCTACGGTGTAGCGCTGGCCGTCTCTCTTGCGGGATCGCCTCGAGGATAATTTGGTGGACCAATTGGTGGGAAAAGGTGTAATGCTGCGTGCCGGGCAACAGTTCTTCTGACAAGAAGCGGCTGGCGTGTAAGGCGTCAAGAGCCGCCGCGAAGGAAGCGAGCGGCTTGCCGAGCAGGGCTTCCAATTCAAGGTCGGAGAAAGAAAATCCGAGCATTGCGGCTGCTTCGAGCATCTCCCGAGCTGGCTGGCTCAATTGTTTGATCCGCAGCAGAATCGAATCTTGCAAGGAAGGTAGCCCGGATTGCCCTCTCTTGGCGCTACGGATCATATCCACCGCTTCGCGCAGGAAAAGCGGCAACCCATTGGCGAAAAGATTGATCTCGGTGAACCTTTTGGGCGAGATCTCCGCTTCTCCCAGAAAGGCTTTCAGAAAAAACTGCGTTTCTTCTTCGTCCAAAGGCAGCAGTGGGATTTCAGTGGCGTGCCGCCGCTTTCGGAGAGCGTGTTTCACCTTTAGGAGCAACGGAGGCACTTCTTCGCTGCGATGCGTGACCAAGAACAATAAAGGCAGTGCAACAGAGGATTCGACTAATTCTTGCAACACCTCCAAAGAATCCTCATCTGCCCAGTGAGCATCTTCGAGAACTAAAATGAGGGACTTTGTGAGCGCTAAGGCATGAAAAGCCTGACGCAGAGCAGCGCGCAGTTCGGCTTTAGACGGTTGTTCGGGCGGGATCAAATTCGGTCGCAGTAAGGCAAGATCGGGAACAAGCGGCAGAAGGCGGCTTAGCCATTGCGGTGTTACGGACTCATTGCGCACCAACCAAGGAGCAGCAGCATTTAGAGCTTGGCTCCAGGGAGCATAAGGCAGTGGACAAGAGTCGGCTGGCGGAGGGGGACAGGAAACCCAAAGGATCAGCGGGGCTGCTTCGCCCAATTCTTCCACCAAACGGCGCAGGGCTTCTTGAACCAGAAAAGTCTTTCCGACCCCAGCCACGCCAGACACAAAAACGATCCGCCCATGTCCGCTGTTTAGGCTGGTGAACACGTCGAGCAATTCTTCTAACTCACGCTCGCGGCAGAGAAGAGGGGATGAAGAGCACTTTTTTAGGGCTAGGGAACAGTCCATGCGATTGGCGCGGATGTCGTGATAGAGCGTTTCGGTCTCTGGCAGCGGGTCTATCTTGAGTTCGTTTTGGAGTTGACGCACAAAGCTCTGATAAGTCTGGAGTGCAGCAGCGCGTTTACCGCTCTTTGCCTCCAGCTTCATTTTCAACTGCACGACTTCTTCATCCCAAGGGTCCAGTTCAAGCAGGCGACCAGTCCATACGAGAGCGTGTTCAATCTGCTCTTTCTGTGCGTAGCCCTTTGCCAGATGCCTCAGCAAGGTCAGATATTTCTGAAATATGGCTTCACGCTGGGCGCTCAAAAAGGGATCGCCTTCGACGCCATCGGTCAAATCCCCTCGGTAGAGGGATGCAGCGCGTTGAAGTGACTCAAGGCGTTCATCCGCATTCAGGAATTCCTTTACATCGACCCAGCACATCTCGGAGTCTTGCCAGCGCACGCTACTTGGTGTGATCAAAAGCAAACCTTGTAGCGGAACGGGTAAAAAGTTGCGCAACAAATGCAAATGGCGACGCAGATTGGCTAGGGCTTTTGATTCGGGGTGCTCTGGCCAGAGCTGAAAGGCGAGTTGCTTGCGAGATAGCGTTTGTCCACTTTTCAAGATCAAGTGTGCGAATAAAATCAACAAACTCTCTCGGCGGGGGAGGGGCAGCGTTTGTCCCGCATATTCCAGGCGTGGCTCGCCGAGTAGGAAAATCCGCACGATTGGAGGAGGATCGGACATC
>CALFWB010000055.1 GCA_937928795.1 uncultured Anaerolineales bacterium | reverse complement strand
AAGGTTCTATGGGAGAAGTCTGCTTGTCTTGAAGGGAGTTGAGGAAATGTCCAAACTGATCGAATTGAAAGAAAAATACGAACGCAACGGTTGGCCCTCTTTGCCCAGACCAGACCTCAAGCCCCCCGAAGGCTGGAGCCTGTCCCTGTTGGTCTCGCAAGAGCGCATCCGCAACCACCAGCTCTCCCCAGATGGCAGATGGATTGCCTTCATCAAGGATGATGGTCATTTTTCGAATGTCTATCAGATGGCAAGCAAGGGAGGCGTGCCGGCTCAGGTGAGCTTAGACCGCAAGCTGGTCGCCTATTGGGATGACGAAATCCCGCAATGGTCGCCGGATGGCAAATGGCTTGCCTTTTGTCTGGCGAAGCACGTCCACATTGTTCCGGTGACAGGGGGCTTGCCCAAAAAGCTGACCGACTTCACCGCAGCAGCCAGCAGCCCGCGCTGGATGCCCGATTCGCGTCATTTGATTGTCACCGTCGCGCGGCACGAAGCCGATCAACTGGTGATGACGGACATTGAAGGCAGATGGCCACGTCCCTTGACCGATTCTGCCGAGGGAGATCATTGGGAAGCTGAACCTGCGCCGGATGGTAAACGGGTGGCTTACGTGTTGCGGCGCTTTGATGACCTCAACCGTTCGGATTTGTGTCTAATCGATCTGGAGAGCGGTCAAACGCGCACCCTCTACGGGAAAGCCAAGATCCGTGTTGGTCGGCCGCGCTTCTCGCCCGATGGACAGTGGATCGCCTTCACCAGCGAAGAAGGCGGATGGAACGACTTATGGCTTGTGCGTCCTGACGGCGAAGGCTTGCATCAGCTATCCAAATTCGGTGCCGATGTGGTTCAATACGAATGGGCGCCCGATAGCAACAAGTTAGCCGTGACAGTGAACCATGGCGGAGCTTTTGAGCTGGGTTTGCTCATCGTGGAAAGCGGCGAATATCACCCATTGCGCGGTGGCAAAGGAATTCACAGCAACCCTTGTTGGAGCCCAGATGAGCAGTTTCTGACCTTTGAGTATGAGGATCCTCAGCATCCGCCGGAGATTTTCCGCCTGAACCTAGCTGACGGCAAAGTGGAGCAATTGACCTTTTCCCTTCTGCCCGCTTTGGCAGCCGTTGAACGGGCGATGCCAGAAGTTACCAGCTATCGCTCTTGGGATGGCTTAGAAATCCCGGCCTTTCTCTTTCGTCCGAAGCAATCCAATCGGGCAGCCATCGTCCATCCGCACGGAGGTCCTTCCTCGCAGTATGCCTATGAATGGGACATTTTGGCGCAATATTTGGTGGCAAAGGGATACACCTTGATCGCTCCCAATTACCGCGGCTCAACTGGATACGGAATCCCATTTGAACACGCCAACTACGGCGATTGGGGAGGAAGGGACTGCCAAGATTGCATCGCCGCTGCTCAATTCCTCGCTCGGCTGCCCGAAGTTGATGCGAGCCGCATTGCCAGCATGGGGGGCAGCTACGGTGGCTATCTCACCATGTGCCTCCTCTCCAGAGACCCCTCCTACAGCTTTGCCTGCGGCATTGCCAAATATGGCGATAGCAATCTGATCAGTTCTTGGGCACAGTGTAACCGCGAGTTACGTCTCTATACGGAAATCTTTTTAGGACACCCCGCCGAGAACCGCGCTATCTATGAAGCAGGCTCGCCGATTTATGACCTAAAAGAGATTCAGAAACCCGTCTTGTTACTGCATGGCTTGGAAGATGACGTGGTGCCACCCGAAGCCTCGGAGGAGATCGTCTATGAGCTAAAACGGCTCGATAAGGTCTTTGAATATAAGACCTATGCCGCCGAGCCGCATGGCTTCCTGATGCGAGCTACGCAGTTGGACGCTTACGAACGCATCGAACGCTTTTTGGATTGGTACCTGTTGCCATAGGGTTGTGGAGTACAGGAAATTGAGACCGCAAAATGACCTGCGTTCGGGATAAGTGTGCCATCTTGACAGGTCCCTTCGAGCGAGGTGAGAAGTCTTTACAAGATTTCTCCTTGCTGCGCTTGTCGAAATGACAAATGCGTATCCCTCGCTGCGCTCGTCAAAATGACAAAAACCGAATGCCTAACGCAAATTCACGTTAGAATCATTAGCGAAATCTGCGGATCCTTGAAGGCAAATGAGAAGGAGTGAGAAACCATGTCCCAAGTCCTTGCTGAAAAAATCTTTTCCGATCAACGGCGTTTGCAACTCGTGCAGGGGGACATTACCGCTGAAGCGGTGGATGCAATTGTCAACGCTGCTAATCGTTACCTGCAACACGGCGGCGGAGTGGCTGGGGCAATTGTGCGGCGTGGGGGCGAGGTGATTCAGGCAGAGAGCAATCGCTGGGTGCAAGAACATGGTCCGGTAACCCACGCACAGCCAGCTTACACCACGGCTGGTAAACTGCCTTGCCGGTACGTCATTCACGCCGTAGGACCCGTTTGGGGCGAGGGCGAAGAAGATGAGAAACTATGCGCTGCGGTGCGCGGTTCTTTACAGCGGGCAGAGGAACTGCAATGTGCAACGCTCTCCCTGCCGGCGATCTCAACCGGCATTTTTGGCTTTCCCAAGCAGCGCGCTGCCCGTCTGATCTTTCAGACCATCGCTGACTACTTGGAAAACCATTCAAACGGAATGCTGCGCACGGTGCGGGTGACGATCATCGATCAGCCCACGCTGGATGCCTTTCAAGTCATCTGGCAGGAGCTGTGGGGAGGCTCTTCTTCCCCAGCATGATCACGTCCACCCGCAATCCGAAAATTCAATGGGTTAGAGCCCTCCAAGGGCGGGCGCGGCGCAGGAAAGAGGAGGGGGTGTTTATTGTGGAAGGGGTGCGTTTGGCAGAGGAAGCGTTGCGTTCGGGGTGGCAAATCCGCTTGGGGTTGTTTAGCCATTCGAGCGATGAGCGCCTCCAAAGGTTGCTCAACGCGTTGCAAACCCAGCAGGTGCCGCTGGAAGAGGTGAGGCCGGGGGTGCTTCAGGCGGTCAGCGACACCGAGACGCCACAAGCGATTCTGCTGGTTGTCCAACAGCAACCTCTTCCCCTGCCGCAAAAGCTCTCCTTTGTCCTAATGATCGATGCTCTGCGAGATCCGGGCAATCTTGGCACCATCTTGCGCAGCGCGGCGGCTGCGGCCGTGCAAGCGGTGATCCTATCTCCTTCGACCGTGGATGTCTATTCGCCCAAAGTCGTGCGGGCAGCCATGGGAGCCCATTTTCGCCTTCCCATTCTGTACCTATCTTGGGAAGAGATTGGCGATCTCATCCAAGCGCAGGGTTTGGCGGTCTTTCTTGCCGATGCTGAAGGGGATGTAGCTTATGATCAGGCAAATTTTCGTCAACCCTTCTTGCTTATCATTGGCGGCGAGGCTGAAGGAGCAAGCCCGATGGCGCATGCCCTTGCCCAACAGCGGGTTTTTATTCCCATGCCGGGCGAGATGGAATCGCTCAACGCGGCGGTCAGTGCAGCCATTTTGCTTTTTGAAGCTGTACGCCAGCGCAGGGGATGACCGAGTGGTTAGACAAGTCACCTATAGCGCAATATACTTACCCTTGCGATTTATAAAGGGTATTTTCAATGAGTTCTAGCTATGGAAGAAGCTTAAGTGCACCGTAAGCTAAATTTCCTTGAACTTCTCATTATCTGATTGAACCTTAACATAGTGCGAATTGAGCGATGGGGTTTTCGGTCGTTTTTTAGAATTTTGGCTACCTCCGTGTGAGAAATCGCTTCACAGTAGCCCAATTCAACCGCCCTGTCCGCCAAAAGCCGCAAATTCCAACGTGCATAGCCTTCGGGTGGTTCGCTGCAAGCCAATTCGGTGATCTTCGCCCGTTGGTCACCGCTGATTTTGATGGGTCTGCCTGAACGAGGGCGATCCTCCAACATCTGCAAGCCCCTTTCTCGGTATTGGGCTGCCCACAAAGAAAGCGTCGCTAGGGCTACACCTAATGTCTCAGCCACCACAGTGTAGGTTTTTCCACGATCTAGCTCCAATAAGCCAAGTGCACGGCGATAAGACCTAGCTTTCAATTTCCCCTTGCTGAGCAGGTTTTCCAGATAGTCTCGATCAGTTTGCGTGAGTTGTACATGTTGTTTTTTTCAGCCTGTTATTTTCTACCATCTGGTAGATTTTGTCAAAAGGTTCGTCAATTTGTGTGCACTCAAGAGTTTTTGGCAACATTGCTTTGTAGGACAACTCATTGAGTTGTCCTACAACTTTTGCGTGGACACGTCAATTTTATTTACGGTGTATTGAGCGCCCTCCAAACCTAACTTCTCAACTTGCCGCCCAGTTCCTGTTCCAAACGGCGCACGATGCGGTTGCGCACTTGGGCAGCTTCTTCATCGGTCAGGGTGCGGTCGGGTGCTTGATAGGTCAGGCTGTAGGCAAGGCTCTTTTTGCCACTGCCGATTTGTTCGCCGCGATAGACATCGAAGAGATGCACGGCGCGCAAAACCTTGCCGCCAGCACTCCAGATGCACTGCTCAACCTTCTCGGCCGGCACCTCTTCATCCACAATGACTGCAATGTCTTCCAAAACCGGCGGATAAGCCGGCACCGCTTCGACTCCATAGCGATCGGGGATCGCCGTCAAGATCGGGTTGAGGTCGAGCTCGGCCGCCAATACAGGCGCTTCGGGTAATTCAAAGCGCTCTTTGACGAGCGGGTGCAGCTCTCCAAAGCAACCAACGCGCTGCTCGCCGAGATAAACTTCGGCGCATTTGCCAGGATGGAAAGCCGCATGTTGGGCTGCTAGAATCCTCACTTCCTCAAGATGTACTCCGTGGAAGAGACTCTCTAAAATTCCCTTGAGATCGTAGAAATCCATTGGCGTCATATCTCCTGCCTGCCAACCCGTTAGGGCGCGCTGCCCACATAACACAATCCCCAAGCGTAGGATTTCATCCGGCAACAGTTCCCTAACCGACCGCCAATAGACGCTGCCGATCTCGAACAACGCCAATCGGGGTTGTAAGCGCGCATTCCGTTCGGCCGCTTCCAACAAACTGACCAGCAAGCCCTGGCGCAGGATCGAGCGGTCGGTTGCAATCGGATTCTTGAGGCGAATGGGTTCAACTTGCTCAGGCGGCGGTTCAAAAACGAACGGCAAGCGCGCTTCCCGTTCTGCAGAGGTCATGCGATAGGTAATCACCTCTTGCATGCCCAAGTTGACCAACAAATCGCGCACCAAATCCTCGCGTTCCCGCAAGGGATCGGTCCTTTGCGGCGGCAATTCATCCGCAAGGCGGGTAGTCGGGATGCGCTCATAGCCATAAATGCGGGCGATCTCTTCCATCAAGTCGGCAACCCCAATGACACCTTCGCCGATGTCCAGACGGTGATCGGGCGGTTGTACGGCGAGTGTTTCCCCTTCCTGAAGGACGTGAAATTCAAGGCGTTCCAAAATCGCTTTGATTTCCTCAGCGGTCAAGGAGATGCCCAATTGCCGTTTGACCTCGCCGGCTGTAATGGAAATTTGCGGCGCTGGAATCGGTTTGGGATAAGCATCCACAATTCCCTCGGCAACTGTGCCCCCGCTCCATTGGCGCATCAGTTCCAAACCACGCAACAAACCGCGTTCCGCCATCGCTGGATGCACGCCGCGCGAAAAGCGGTAGGCTGCCTCAGAAGGCAAGTTTTGAGCAAACACCGTGCGCCGAACGTTGATCAAGTTCCAGGTTGCCGCTTCAAGAAGCACGTTGTGGGTGGTCTCATCTACCTCGCTCTCTGCGCCGCCCATCACCCCGGCGATGGAAAGTGGACCGGCGCTATCGCAAACCAGCACGGTAAAGTCATCCAATGTGCGCTCGATGTTATCTAGAGTGACCAGTCGCTCGCCCGGCTGAGCAGGACGGGTGATAATCAGCGGTGGCTTGCCGCCAGCCCGCTTGACCAGTTTGTCGTAATCGAAGGCGTGCAAGGGTTCGCCTAGTTCCAGCATGGCGTAGTTGGTGGCATCGACAATGTTATTGATCGGACGCATTCCGGCGAGGCGTAGGCGCCGTTGGACCTGATAGGGACTGGGGCGAATTTCCACACCCTCGATCAGCCCCAACATAAAGCGTGGGTTCAGTTTGGGGTCTTGGATTTGGATGCTCACTCGGCCTGCTATCGGCGCACCGCTCATCAGCACCGAGAGGGAAGGCGGGCGCAGCGATTGCCCCGTGATTGCTGCCACCTCGCGGGCAACGCCATAGATGCTGGCAGCGCGGGCGATGTTCGGGGTGATGGCAATATCTAAAACGGCATCACCCATGTAGTCCACCAAAGGCATTCCTACGGGCGCATCGTCATCCAAAAAGATGATCCCTTCATGGTCGTCTGAAATACCTAATTCTTTTTCCGAACAAGCCATCGAATAGGAGTCGACCCCGCGGATCTTGGCACGCTTGAGGGTGGTCAACACTTGGCCGGGCTGGTGCCCATCGTAGATGCGGGCGCCTTCTTTGGCATAAGCGACCTTGATCGGTTTCGGAAGCGCTCCTTTGCCTTTATAAGGGAAAAGGTTGGGCGCGCCGGTCAGCACGGTGTGAACGGTCTGCCCATCATCCAATTGGCAGAGCACTAAGCGATCGGCATTTGGGTGAGGGTTGACCTCATAGATAGCCCCAACTACAATTTTTTCGGGGTCCCACTCCAAACCGCTGATCTTGATCTCCTGCCGTTCTCCGCCCTGCGAAGAGGCTTTGGGCAGCGGCAGACCGACATAGCGGATCTCTTCCACTTCCAAGCCAGCCATGGTCAGTTCATGTGCCAAGGCTTCCAAAGGCACAGGGATATCGACAAACTCTTTCAGCCAAGAGACGGGTACTTTCATGCGAACTGCTCCAAAAAGCGAAGATCGTTGCCGTAAAAATAGCGGATGTCTTCAATGCCATAACGCAGCATGGTGATACGCTCTACACCCATGCCGAAGGCAAAGCCGCTGTAGCGGGTCGGATCATAACCGCCGTTTTCTAGAACTACCGGATGCACCATACCACAACCGAGGATCTCCAGCCAACCGCTGCGCTTACACACGGCACAGCCGGCGCCACCGCAGACAAAGCATTCGATGTCCATTTCAGCGCTTGGCTCGGTGAAGGGAAAGTGCGAAGCGCGAAAGCGGCTGCGCACCCCTTTGCCAAACATGCGCTGGGCGAAATCGGTTAGCGTGCCTTTCAAATCGCTGAAGGTAATCGACTTGCCCACCGCCAAGCCCTCCACCTGTTGGAATTGGATTTCGGAGCGAGCGGTGATTTGCTCATAGCGGGCGCACATGCCCGGCAGCACAATGCGCACCGGCGGGGGATCGGCTGGATTTTGGGCGGCAAACTCGCGCATCGCCCGAATCTGACCCGGCGAGGTGTGCGTGCGGAATAAAATCGGGTTATCGGGCGGATGTGGCAAATCGAGGTAAAAGGAATCCTGCATCTCACGCGCCGGATGGTGGGGCGGAAAGTTCAGCAGTTGAAAGTTGTACTCATCGCTTTCAACATCACGGGAGCGATAAACCTGAAAGCCCATCTCGGCAAAGATGGCAAAAATGCGCCGCAAGGTTTGGTTAAGGGGATGCAAGCGCCCGCGCGCCAGCGGCCGGCCGGGCAAGGTCACATCTAATTGCTCGCTTTGCAAAGCGCGTTGCAAAGCTGCTTGGCGAATGGCTTCCAGCTTTTGCTGATAGGCTTCTTCAAGGGCGCGTTTCACCTCATTTGCCCGCCGTCCCACTTGTGGCCGTTCTTCATTGGGCAGGCTGCGCAAGCCATCGAAGACGCGCATCAAGGGGGAATTGCGCCCCAGAAAGCTCACTCGCCAGCTCTCCAGAGCTTGTTCTTCCTCAACTTTTTGTAAGGCACTGAGGGCGTTGTGTTCGATTTCATTGAGTTGCTCAAGCATAAAACCTCCAAAAACAAAACATCTCGTCCGCACAGGGACGAGATGAAATCTCCCGCGGTACCACCCCGCATTGCTTGCAAGCGCAAGCCCCTCTACCACGTCGGGCGAATGGTTTGTTTATGACCAAATCGCTTGACGTGCCTCTGGATAACGCTGAGGTGGCGTTGCGGACTACTGACCGCGCTCGGTGTTCACCCGCAAAGCTCGAGAGGGAACTTGGGCTAAATTTCACCTGCCGAGGGTCTCAGTCTTTGCCCTCGGCGCCCTGTTGGTTGCCTTTAGCCTACTTTCCTCTGTCCTCGCTTATCAATGATCTTACCGAATGTCCTTATTATCGCCAAAACCCTTTGCCTGTCAAGAGGGAATCCGGAAAGCTAACGAAAGGGTTGCCTTAAGCTGTTTCCTTCATCCCGCTGCCAATGCCCAGCGGTTGCCACTTCTTCTCGTCTTTCAAGCGGTGTTGGATGCCGTGGCGGTCGTGGACTTCATCGAAGTTCTCAGGCTTTATGAACATTTGCTCGCCTTGCAACAAACCATGCACACCGCTTTGACCGGGTTCTGGGCGCTTCTCGCCTTTGAATTTCGCCGCTCTTTCTGGCAAGTAATCGACCGGCTCTTCGTAGGTCGTAATATAGCCCTCGTAATTGCGCAAGACCACCTTGTGATCAGAATAGCTCAACAGGTAATTGGGCATGACCGGAATCTTCCCTCCGCCACCGGGTGCATCAATAATATACTGGTGCACCGCATAGCCTGAGGTATGCCCGCGCAGCCCTTCCATGATTTCAATTCCTTTGCCAACCGGCGTGCGGAAATGCCCAGCGCCTTCGACCAGATCGCATTGATACAGATAATACGGGCGGACACGGATGCGCACCAAGTCATGCACCAATTGGCGTTGCACATCCACGTTATCGTTCACCCCTGCCAACAACACTGCCTGATTGCCGAGGGGGATGCCAGCTCGGGTTAGTTTGTCGCAGGCTTCTGCGAGCTCTTTGGTGATCTCATTTGGCGTGTTGACATGGATATTCATCCATAGGGGGTGATACTTCTGGAGCATCTCGCACAGTTCATCGGTGATGCGCATGGGCAAAAAGACCGGCACGCGCGTGCCAATGCGAACGATCTCAATGTGCTCGATCTCGCGCAAGCGGCTGAGAATCTCATCCAAAATCTTTGGTGCCAGCACGAGGGGGTCGCCGCCGGAGAGCAAAACATCGCGGATTTGCGGCGTGCGCCGAATGTACTCCAGTTGCAGCTCAAACTCTTGGCGCGAAAAGGTAGCCGAGGGGTCACCGACAATGCGGGAGCGGGTGCAGTAACGGCAATAGCTGGCGCATTGCGTGGTGACCAGCATCAAGACCCGATCGGGATACCGGTGTACCAAACCCGGCACCGGCGAATGACGGTCTTCGGCAAGGGAATCTTCCATCATGGCAGTAAACGGCACCATCTCTGCCGCAGTGGGGATCACCTGTTTGCGGATCGGATCTTCTGGGTCGTCTGGATCGATTAGAGAAATAAAGTAGGGGGTAATATCCACTCGAAAGAGGTTAGGGGCATTGAGCGCTTTGCGTTCGCTGTCTGTCAAGGGAATGACCTTGCCGATTTCCTCAGCGGTGTTCAAGCGTTGGCTTAATTGCCAACGCCAGTTGTACCATTGCTCATCGGGAACGTCGCGATAGAGGGGGGCGCGTTTGGACGGGAAAGGGTATTTTGCCATCAAATAGCTCCTTACAAAACTACCAAAAAACGGATAATTTTTATCTTTATCTTGATTCTAAATGAATATCGAATAGACGTCAACAAGAGTTGGCACACGACAGACTTCCTACAATTGCATTCGCGTTCGTCCTTAAGGTAGCTGAAGCGAGTTCTGCAACACAGATTGTTGCAGATGACAAAAAACAAAGTTTTTGGGAAGAGTGAGCTCTCTTCCCAAAAACCAAAAGGTTGGGTGGGAACAGTTGAGCTAAGGACTCAATGTGCAATCCCGATTCTAGGGTTGCAAAACTTGCCCGACGAAGAGCAACGCGCCGTTTTGCACCTCACGGATCAGGAAAAGGAACGGTCGATCGACGGTCATGGTCACAGGCTGTTCGGGCATGGCTGCTGTCAATTCCATGATAACGGCGGTGGCAGCGGCTGCTTCCGTGCCGGCTTCATCCACGTTGACATACGCCTTGTGCAGCACTTCGCCGATATATAAATCCCGCTGCCCATCCATACCCGAAAAGTCGGCCTGATCGGGTTGAAAGGCGATCGGCATCCCCAAGGTTGAAAGCGCATTGACTAAGCTGAAGTCTGAATCGAAATTGAACTTGGGCAGGCTCAAATGCACCGTTTGAAATTGCCGTGCATCGAGAGCTTGGGCTAACCAATCAGGCGTTAACTTCGCTTGGAGGGTTTCAAACTGCCCAATTGCGGGCAAAATCACCACCATTTCGAAATTGCCGCCTTCGTAGGGAAGAGAGACCAGTTGATAGTCCTCACTGGCGGCGTAGAGCAACGATTTTTGCAATTTCATCATCGGCACGTTCACTTTAGCGCCGCTCAGCAGGGTGAAGGGCTCCTCGGTAGTCGCGTCTTCTTGAAAAGGATACTGCCAGGCGGCGTTGAAGTAAATCGCATTGGTCAAAACCAAACGCGTTAGCGGGTCAATGGCGCCTTGGGGGATCAAATCTTTGATCTTTTGCTCCGTTTGATCGCTGACCCATTGGTTGATTGTCTGGCGGGCAGCTTCGGGATTGCTACTGAAATCAACCAAGCGCAAGCCGGCTCCATAGTTTTGAGCTAAAGTATCCAAAAACTCGCCAAGAAATTCAAAGCCTTGTTGACCCCAAAGGGCATTGGCAATGCGCAAGCGGAAGGGTGTGCCTGCTGCGCTGCCTTGAGGTGCTTGCCCTAAGTTGGCGAACACCTGATCGAGCGCGTTGAAGGCGGGATGCAGGCGCTCTTGAGAGAGGGTAAAGTGCATCGCTTTTGCCATCTGCTGCTCGGTCTCGCTGCGTGCGCCGGCATACGTCATCGCCAAGGCAATCGAGATGCTATAGGGGGAATAAAAAAGGTTTTCCGCCCTTTCGGCACTTAAGAGACGGTAAAGGTCTAGGGCAAAGGCGGTGTTACCGGCAACCAGTTCGGCAAGCTCTTCGGGAGGGACATTCGGTGAGGTGTTGCGGGGCTTGTCAGATTGAGCGATCTCTGCCCGGACAATCGGCGGGGTTGGCAAGGGCGGCGTAGAGCAAGCGAGGAGGAGGACTGGGATTAGCCATCCGATCAGGATGGTAGAGAGCGTTTTTCTCATCGGGCGACTCCTTTTCTAAAAATTTGATTGACTACCTTATTGGATAGACGTCTTTCGTGCGTTATCTGTTCCGCTGGGAAGAGAGGTTCAATCGAGCTTCTGGCTGGTTCTACCTCGCGTTATAATACAAAGCAAAGAGATTTGAAACTTGCAATGACGCTTGCGATGTCTTACGTCACTTCAAGGTAGCAGATGTTCACTTGCTACCTTGGGTTGAAGTTTACCGCCTGTAATGACGAGTGAAGGCTCTGCCTTTTTGCCCATCTCTCGACGCTACCCTGAGGCCTACAAAACAAAAAGGGCAGCAACCAAGTGAGGTTGGTGAGGTTAGCCTTATCCACCTTCGATAGGGCTATAAGGTTTCATGAACTAATCTTTTCACAGTGATCTTGGAGGTCCAAAATGGAAGCACTAAAAGCAAGAATACTGAAAGAGGGGCGCAATCTGGGGAACGGCATCTTGAAAGTGGACAGCTTCATCAATCATCAAGTAGATGCTCGCCTGATGGATGAATGCGGCAAGGAACTAGCGCAGCGCTTTCGGGGGGTGGGTGCCACCAAAGTTCTCACCGCCGAAATCTCAGGCATTGCGCCGGCTCTCACCACTGCAATGCACCTTGGCATCCCGGTCGTGTATGCTCGCAAACATAAGCCCGTCACCATGCCCGATCAAGTCTACCTCACCCTCACGCCTTCGCACACCAAAGGCCGGACAGTGGAATTGATCGTCTCCCCGGAATATCTAGCCGGCGGCGAACGGGTGCTGATCATCGATGACTTTCTTGCCACCGGAGCAACTATTTTAGGGTTGATCCGCTTAGCCGAGGCCGCGGGGGCTATTGTAGTGGGGGTGGGCGCCTTGATCGAAAAAACCTTCGAGGGGGGACGTCAGGCATTAGCTTATCTCAACGTGCCTATTGAGAGTCTGGCTCGCATCCGTTCCATGGAGGGTGAGCAGATTTTCTTTGAAGAATAAGATGGATAGCCTAGTCGTCCTCGATTTTGGCTCTCAGACCTCACAACTGATCGCCCGACGGGTGCGCGAGTGCCAAGTTTACTGTGAGCTTCTTCCGTGGAACGCTTCCGCCGAGCAAGTCCTCCGCTTGCAGCCAAAAGGCTTCATCCTTTCCGGTGGACCAGCCTCGGTCTATGAAGAAGGCGCACCGCGCATCCCAGACTACGTTTTCCAAAGCGGTTTACCCATCTTGGGCATTTGCTATGGGATGCAAGCCCTAGCTTACCAATTAGGCGGAAAGGTCAACCCTGCCCCGCAACGCGAGTATGGCTTTGCTCGCGTCGCTCCCTTACAGCCGAATCCCTTGATCAAAGGTGAAGAGCAAGTTTGGATGTCGCACGGTGACCGCATTGAAGGGCTGCCGCCGGGCTTTGTCGCCATCGCTGCCAGCGAGCGTTCTCCCATTGCCGCCATGGCCGATTTCCAGCGGCGCTATTTTGCCTTTCAATTTCACCCAGAGGTGCGTCACACCCCCCATGGAATAGCCCTCCTCCGCCAATTTGCCCTGGAAATTTGTGGCGCCAAACCCGAATGGACACCACAATCGATGATTGAACAGACCATTCAACGCGTGCGCCAGCAAGTTGGCTCTGAACGAGTGCTCTCTGCGGTCAGCGGCGGTGTGGATTCAACCGTAGCAACCGCCCTCGTGCAAAAGGCGATCGGTGACCAGCTCATCGCCGTTTTTGTGGACACCGGCCTGCTGCGCCAAGGGGAAGCTTTGCAAGTACGCCAGGCGTTGCAAACTCATTTGGGCGTTGAGTTAATCGTGGTTGAGGCCGCCCAGACCTTCCTTGAAGCTTTACAAGGCGTCATTGACCCCGAACGAAAGCGACAAATCATTGGGGAAACCTTTATCCGCATCTTTGAGGCGCAAGCGCGTCAGGTGGGGATGCCGCCCTTCTTGGTGCAAGGGACAATTTACCCCGATGTGGTCGAATCGAGTGCGCCCGACCGTGCCCAGGCGCAACGCATCAAGACGCACCACAACGTGGGCGGGCTTCCCCCCGATATGCAATTTCAACTGGTTGAGCCACTGCGCTATCTGTTCAAAGATGAAGTGCGCCTCGTGGGTGAGGCGTTGGGCTTGCCGGCTGAAATTATCTGGCGTCAGCCCTTCCCAGGACCTGGCTTAGCCGTGCGCTGTTTGGGTGAGGTGACCGCCGCGCGATTAAACATCTTGCGCCAGGCCGATGCAATTTTCACCGAGGAATTGCATAAAGCTGGCTATCTGCGCTTGCGATACAGCGAGGATCAGGTGGAAGGCACCGCCCAAGCCTTTGCGGTCTTATTGCCGGTCCAATCGGTGGGAGTGATGGGTGACCAGCGCACCTACCAAGAGACGGTCGCCCTGCGGGCAGTTACCACTGAAGATTTCATGACCGCCGATTGGGCAAGGTTGCCGCATGATTTGTTAGCCCGCGTTGCCAATCGCATCGTCAACGAGGTCAAAGGCGTCAATCGTGTGGTTTACGACATCACCAGCAAACCGCCCGCCACCATCGAGTGGGAGTGATTCTTAAATTCCTTTCAGAGAAAGATACACGAGTCAGAAAACGCGCAATGGAAGACCGCTAATAGTGCCGACAATACAGCAATGGCGGGCAGCAACAATTTCCTTGCTTATAACCCCTCACTTACTTCCCCTACAGTATAGCCTTCGTCTGTCTCGCGAACATAATGGTGCGAAAAATCTTTTGAAAGGCCGATGAAATCGTGTAGGGGCACACCGGGCATTTGATCTTTCAAGAATACTTCGATTTCTCCATCATCCATTGAGAGAATGGGGTGCTTGAAGCCAATTGATTTTTGCAGTACGCGCGCAACCTGCTTCGGCCAGTAACTTGCGCTCATCTGGATAATCGTGCCGCCTACTTCCTGAGCTAGGGCTTCAATACGGCTGTTTACACCGATGCGGTCGACCAAGATGATCGTTGCCATATAGTATGTCGAATGACCCAGAGAAATTTCGCGTTCAAATCGGGTTACCTTGTCCAACGAAATCTCAGGATTACCACGCCCAATAAAGCCAATATCAAAGCGAACACCCATGCCTGGTTTGTAGAGCAAGGTGGCGTCGCTTTCACGTCGTTCTCCTCGCGAAGAAAGCCAGAAAACGCCTGCAAATTCATGCGGAGGAGGCAAAATATGCTTGAAACCAAGAACATGGAGGAGTGAACCTAGAACCAATTTTTCGAACAGCTTCCCATAAGCTGACTTCTCCGAACCCCGAATGGTAAGAGTTTGAGCGCCAATGGCATTTAGAAGATAGGTCATCCACAGCCAGTTGATCTCGACCCTGAGATCATCGCTCAGTTGGATTTGTCCCCCCAGCTCTCCTAGTTCATCAACATACGCTGCAGTGACATCTCGACAGGCTCGGATGTAGCGTTCTCGGTATTCTTGCAATGCCTGAGGCTCATCGCGCAGAACATTTTGAAATGCCTTATCGGTCAAGCCAAGCATCCATTGTGCCAACCACCGTTCAATCTTGTCTACTCGCTTTCGGGAGAGGATTTCTTGCGCAAGATCGGGAAGATTAGCAATGAAATCATCAGAGAGGGATAAACCCTTGAGAAAAAGCGCAAGTGTTGCAAGATTCAGGGCAGTGATTCGTCGACGGGTTAGTACCTCGGTTGAGTCACGTAAATTGTAACCGCGCAAAATATCCAGCACCACTCCTCGCACCACATCCAGGCCAATTTGCCGGACAATCTCACTTCCGCTAGCAGACAGAAGCTCTAGTGCAGATGGGGATAGTAAGTCACTCAAGCGACGGATCATAGCAAAATATCATCCGTTTTAATGGGTGGGCAGTTGATGGTTAAGATAGTGCAAGCCTCTTTCCCTAGCCATGATTTGGCTTCTTCGCGGATGATAGAAACGTATCTTGGGTTTTGTTCAATGAGCACAAATCTTCGACCAAGCATCACCGCCGCTTTTCCAACCGTACCAATCCCCGCAAAGGGGTCGAGAACAACATCACCTTTGAAAGAGTAGTAGCGTATCACTCTTTCAGCCAACTCTAAGGGAAATACCGCCGGATGACGCGGATCATGTGCTGGCTTGATCCGCCAGATATTTGTGCGTTCATAATCATCTCCAATTCTTGACTCTTCAACCAGTCTCTTATCGGGATGAGCGCGGATGTTCCAATCAATTAGTTTTTCAGTATGTTTGCGGTAGACTAAAATGTACTCCGTTACTGGCACGGGCTTGTATTGAAGAGGGTTGCGGTCAGCAGCAAAGCGTCGGCCGCGACCGGTCGCCCAACCTGCACCCTCTGGCTTCTCCCAAATGATGTCATCTATAAAATCATAACCTTCTTCGATAAAGAGACGGTGCACGTCGAACGGCACAGCGATCCGTTTAGATGCTTGGTTGCGATTGGCACGGCGGATAAGCACAGGTGATATATTCATCACAAAGAAACGACCCTCCGCAAGCACGCGATAGCAATGATGGAGGATTTTCCGTATTTTTAGCAGATATTCCTCATAACTGATGTAATCTGTGTATTCAGGACGAGCATTGTAATATGGCGGAGAAGTAAAAATCAGATCGACACTTTCAGCAGGCAATTCTTGTAAGACTTCTTCGGCATCTCCTTGAGCAATCGTATTTCGCAAAGCAGACAACATATAAGTGTCTTTGGGACGGTCAGATGTCCTGCGCGCCTTCTCAGTTCGTCCAAGAAGTCTGGCTTCCAATACCTGCGGGGATGTGGATTTGTCCTCAAGTATCAGCGATGTATAAGCATCAATAACAACCTCTCCGACTTTTTCTTGACTAGAATTGTTAAGTAGCGGAACACGCCAGATGTGATAGCGGTCGTCTACTTCAGGCAACCCGAAACCGACGACATTTTCAAGGTGGGCACGCTCTAACCAAACTCGCGCAATTTTCCGAGCTGCTTGCACATTGAGAACAAGGTATTTACGTTGTTCGCTCACCAGTGTACGATTAGACATACGTTTTACTTATACCACAAAGCTTCAATTTGGAGAACTGTGTTATTGTGTTGACACTCAACGGTCAAGTTTTTGTGATGAACGGCGAAACCATAGACGTGAAGTGCCGCTGCATCCCTACGACATTTCGCCATCTACACTTTTGTCAGTTTCCCGTCTGCGCCGCACCCACCACACAACACCCCCGTAGATTACGGCGCTGGCAATCCCCACGCCTAAGGTGAGGAAGAAATCGCTCAGCGGCCAGACGAAAGCCGTGTAGCGGCGCAGATACCAGGGCACAAACCACAGCAGGATCACCCCCAGAGCGATCAGGACATGCTTAACCCATTCTTCTTTGCCTTGCCGATAGCTCACCCACACCCACGCTGCCGAGAGCACCTGCGGGGCAGCCAGCATGGCTCGATAGCGCGGGTTATCCCACAGATCGGCGCCACCGCGCATTGAGGCAACGAAGATGCCCACCCAAACAGCTAAACTCAGGGCAAGCACCAACCGCCGCTGCGCAAGGGCATTTCCATCCAAGCGGCGCAAGGCGAGCAACGGCGCAACTAGAAGAAATGCCAAGACGATCGTCCAACCTAGGGCGCGCCAGACGGCAATTGCCTGCCAAAAGGGTTTGGCGGATTGGGCAATGAGGGCGGCTGGCAAGAGCGGTCGGCTGACCCCATAAAAGGTCATTAATGTAAAGCGAAGCCATGCAGGCAAGGGACGGGCGATTTTTTGCATCCAACCCGAATCCTGAATGCTCAAATGGGTTTGCAAACCAGCCGAGATTTTGAACCACCAAGCCGCAATTGAGAAGGGGTTTTGGTATTTATCCGGCGCAAAGCGTCCCCAACTGAACCATATCCCAACCGCAATGAGAGCAACCACAATCAGGATCGCCGTCCAAACTCGCTTGTGACGCAATAAGCTAGCATCCCCGCCGATCGCTAGAACGCTTAGGAGAGTAAAGAGGACAAGGGCACTTGAAGGAGGTGAAAAAGGATAGGTCAACAGCAAACCCGCTGCACACAGCACTGCGCCTTGCCATCGATGCTGGCGCTGCCACCTCAGGAGTCCGTAAAGAGAGAGCGCAACCAGCGGAATAATAAAGGCTTCGCGCATTTGCGAACTTCCCAACAACACTGCCTCGGGGTAAAGGGCAATGAACCATGCTCCCAGCGCAGCCACCCGTTCGCCAAAGGCGATTTTGCCCATCCCCCAGACAAAGATCACCGCTAAGGCAGAAAACGCTGAGGTGAGCACAATCATCAACAACGGACGGTGGGCGTTGCCGTTGAGGAGACGATAATAAGCTGCACTGAGAAACAACAAGCCGCCATATTGATCGACCTTGCGATAGACCTTTCCGGTGATCAACTTGGTCAGTGGCAGATCGCTTTTGGCTGCCCGCCAAGCCGCCCGATCGCGGTTATAGGCATCGGCCATCACGTACCCGCTGCGCTCGGCCGGCGAACCGAACCCAACGGTCGGGAGAAGCACAAACCAAAGCGCACCCAGCGCTAAACGTAAGAGGGCAGCTCCCACCAGCAGCCCAAACAGCCAACGCGGCGGCGTTTCCCGTCTTAGCAGGCGCCATCCACCCCAAAGCAACAAGTTGGCGAACCCTAGCGCAACAAGGAAAGTCCCCCATCCTTCTGTGTTGCGAAAGCGATTCGAGAGAAAAGCAAGTAAAAAAGCAAGTCCGACATTCGCAAGGATCATCCCGATTGGGAATTTCCAATGCTTTGCAAGACTGCCCAATTTTTCTACACACATAGCCAGATTGAGAGAGCGCATATAGCCTCGAAAGTATACCATCGAACCTAGAAATCTCATTTGCAGCTCTTATCTCCTTATCTTATTTTCATAATAACTTGGTGAGGTAAAGGTAAAATAATCTGAGTTCGGGATAAGCACGTCACTTTCGCGTGTCACTTCGAGCGAAGCAAGAAGTCTTTCCACGGGATTTCTCCTCATTGCGCTCGTCGAAATGACTCATTCGAACTCCTAACCCGAACTCACGTTAAAATACGATCGAAGGGTTCTGTAACTCACCAAAGGAGCTGACATGGACTTTGCCTTATCCAGCGAACATCAGATGGTACAACAGATGGTGCGTGAATTTGCCCAACGCGAAGTCGCGCCGATTATTCGCGAGTCTGATCGCGCCCAACAAATGGCGCCCTTTGTGTTAGATCGCATGGCAGAGTTGGGCATTTTGGGAATTTGCTTTCCCCTAAAATATGGCGGGCAAGGAATGGATTACATCTCGCTCGGTTTGGCTTGCGAAGAATTAGAAGCTGTGGATACCTCCTTGCGCGTGGTCATGTCGGTGCATGTTGGCTTGAACAGCCTGGGCATCCTGCAGTGGGGAACTGAAGACCAAAAGCAACGTTTTCTGATCCCTCAGGCAAAGGGGGAGAAGATCGCCTGCTTTGGCTTGAGTGAGCCGGGGGTCGGGTCGGATGTAGCCAATTTGAGTTGTACAGCCCGCAAGGACGGCAGCTCGTACATCCTAAACGGCGAGAAAATGTGGATTTCCCTTGCCACCAAAGCCCATCATGCCTTAGTTGTAGCGCGCACCAACCCAGAGGCGTCAGACCCACACGATGGGCTATCGGCTTTTTTGGTGGACTTAAGTTCGCCCGGTGTGCAACGCGGCGACATTCATGGCAAACTTGGTGTGCGGGCTGGTTCGACAGGATGGATCGCTTTTCAGGATGTGCGCGTGCCGGCTGAGAATCGTCTAGGAGAGGAGGGGGAAGGCTTCAAAATTGCCATGAGCTGCTTGGACAATGGGCGCTATACGGTAGCTGCTGGCGCAACCGGGCTGATTCGCGCCTGTTTGGAAGCCAGTGTGAAATACGCCACCGAGCGCAGAGCCTTCGGCAGGGAGATCGCCAAATTCCAGCTCATCCAGCAGAAAATTGCCTACATGGTGCAATCGTATGAAGTGGCTCGTTTGCTCTATCTACGAGCTGGATGGATGAAAAACCGAGGAATTCGCAACACCAAAGAAACCTCCCTTGCCAAGTGGTTTGCCACCGACGCTTCTTTTCAAGCCGCATCCGAAGCCATTCAAATCCACGGCGCTTACGGCTATTCCGATGAATACCCGGTCGAACGCTACTTGCGTAACGCCAAGGGAGCGGTGATCTACGAGGGCACCAGCGAGATCCACCAACTGATGCAAGCGGGTTATGCCCTTGGCTACCGTGAGGATGGTGCCTTGCGCTGCGAGTTGCCCCCTTACGATCCACACCTCTGGTTGGACGAAGATGCCAACAAGGACAAAAACTGAAAATATAAGGTAGAATCAACTTAACTCCCATTGGAGAGAGGAGTCGAATTGAACCGATTATGACGGATAAAGATCAAGAAAAAGCTCAGGATGTGATTATTTCATACCGCAAGCGGCAACAAGCGGCCAAACAAGCTCCGTTGATCTTAGGCTTATCTGCTATCTTGCTGATTGTCGGCGCAGCGGTGTTGATCTTCTGGCTGGTCAATCCCACAGGCTTTCAGATCTCGCTCTTCCCGACCGCAACCTCAACCCCAACCGAGACAGCCACCCCGACCAACACAGCCACTAACACTCCCCTGCCAACCGATACCCCTACGGCAACTCTAACCCCAACCGAAACCGCCACTCCGACTGCCTCCGGGCCCTTTCCGTACACAGTTGAAGAAGGAGATACCCTGATTGGCATCGCTGAAAAATTTAATGTCGATTTCTTTGTGCTGGTCGCCATCAACAATCTTGACCCAGCCAATCCCCTCATTCGCATTGGCGATCAACTGACCATACCCGGCCCGAACACCCAATTACCAACTGCTACCCCCCTGCCGCCCAATCTGCCGCGCGGCACCAAGATTGAATATATTGTCCAACCCAATGACACATTGGCAATCATCGCCGAAAAGTTCAACAGCACGGTTGAAGACATCATAAAAGAGAATAAGTTAGAAAACGCCAATGTGATCTACTTCGGTCAGAGGTTGATTGTGCGAGTCAATTTGGTGACGCCTGTGCCGCCCACGCCGACACCAATTGCCACCGTGACCGGCACGTTGCCCGTCATCGCTACTGCGACGCCCACACCCTAGTAGAGATGTTGCTTGCAACGTCTCTACTGTCTTCCTGTTCTAGCCCTGCTTCCTAGAGCCTACAAATTTGTTAGGTAAACTTTGCTCCATACAGGGTAAAATGCGCTCATGATGATTCCACATGGACCCCTTCTCGTTGTCGAAGATGTCCCGCATATCTTAGAGTTACTCGAGGTCACTTTGCGTTTCAAAGGTTACCCAGTGGTTGCAGCGGCGAACGGCGAAGAAGCGCTAGCGGCCATTGAAAAAGAGCTGCCGGCGATGGTGATCACTGACATCCTAATGCCCAAACTGGACGGTTTTGCCTTAGCCCACAAACTGCGGTCTAACCCAAAAACCAGCCAGATTCCGATTATCTTCCTCTCTGCCACTTATGTCACTCCCGAAGACAAACGCTTTGCTCTGAGTCTGGGAGCGGTGCGCTTTTTGGAAAAACCGGTGGATACCGAAGAATTTCTACTCACCATTGCTGAGGTGCTCACAACCGACCTCGCTACCTTACCAAAGCCCTTGGACGATCAAGAATTCTACCGCGGCTATCGGGAGCGCTTAGAAAACAAATTGCACCACAAATTAGCCCAGATCAGCCGTACCGAAAAGCTTTTGCAGACCCTACCTGAGGCACAACGGCCGGCTTATCGAGCCCTGCTTGATGAAGCGATCCGCCACCGCGACGAGATCCAAAACGAATTACAGGAATTAGAACGCATTCTAAGCCAAAATTAGGGGTAAAATAAGCGTGCTTTCAAAGCGGAGGGGCAGCTTGTCCGAGTTGTCCCGCTTCGTGGCATCACAAACTGTTGGGAGCAGTCAACCGACCGTGTCAACACCGACGTTGGACGAACTGGAAAGCCTTGCCCGTCAGGCAGGCATGATTTTGCGCCAAAGCTATGAACCACTGCCGGGCGCAATCAATCATTTGCAAATCGATTACAAGGGTCCGATTGACTTGGTGACCGATGTCGATCGGCGCTCGGAAAACTTCCTCCTCCGCCAAATCAAAGAGTCTTACCCCGGCCATTATGTGGTCGCTGAAGAGAGCGGCGCACTCAAAGGAAATCCCGATCATGTGTGGTACATCGATCCGTTGGATGGAACAGTGAATTACGCGCACGGCATTCCTTTTTTCAGCGTTTCGATTGCTTACCAAGAAAAGGGTGAGCTGGCTTTGGGCGTGGTCTACGACCCGATGCGTGACGAGTGCTTTACTGCGGAAATCGCCAAGGGGGCTTGGTTGAACGGCAAGCCGATCCGTCCATCCTCAACAACCGACTTGGGGCACTGCTTATTAACGACCGGTTTTCCTTACAATATCCGCACCAACCCGAATAACAACCTCGATCACTACGCTCGATTGAGTTTGCTCACCCAAGGCGTGCGCCGCTTGGGGTCGGCCGCCTTAGATTGCTGTTATGTGGCTTGCGGGCGCCTCGATGGCTATTGGGAAAACGAGATTGGACCTTACGATGTCGCTGCGGGCGGTCTGATCGCCCGTCAAGCCGGAGCCGTTGTGACTAATTTATACGGTGAGGCAGATTTTCTCGCCCCGCCCTTGACGATCCTTGTCGCACCCTCACCGATTCACGCCCAGTTGCAGGATTACTTCCAAACCTACTACCAGCGCTAAGAAGTTTGCTCAGCAGGGTCAACTGCCCGCAGACACTTTTCGACCTCAGCCATATCTACCCGCGAAGTCAAATCCAAGCTCAATGGGGTGACGGCAACCAACCGCTTGACGCGCATGACGTACGCATCGGTGCCTTCCATTGCTTCATCCGCTTCGCGCGCCAAGCGGTATTCCAAGCGTCCGGGCTGGCTCCACGAGCGCCGTTTGGGGCGCAGCGGCTCATAATACTTTTTGCGCGAGAGGCGACACAGTTCCCAAGGCGTATCCAGAGTGGCATTTGCCGGCACATCAACTTTCAAAACGTCCACATCGAATGGCAAAGTACAAGAGAGTAACAGGCGACTGAAGTATTGGGCAAAGTGCGCCGCAACAGCGAAATTGATGTGCGTTGCATAGGAGAGATGATACTGCGGTTCCGTCTCCAGGGAAATTGCCAAAGCTGGGATGCCCAGTGCAGCGCCTTCTAAAGCTGCTCCAACCGTGCCAGAAATTGTCACACCAGTGCCGAGGTTTTCACCGTAATTGATCCCCGAAACTACCAAATCAGGGCAACGCGGTAAGATTTCCAACACGGCGTGTAGAACCGTCTGAGCAGGCGTGCCACCGACCGAATAAACCTTCCAGTGCTGTCCGTTGACTTGGATGACATGCTCTTGAATGATGCCATCCGAAGTCGAAGGCATGGAACGTCCTGCCCCGGAATACTGCTCGCGCGGTGCAGCAACGTGCACAAAGCCGATTTCGCTCAAAGCGCTGGCTGCAGCCCATAAGCCTGGTGAGCGAATGCCATCATCATTGGTCAGCAAGATTTGAATGTCTTTCATAGCAGGCTTTATTTCTAAGATAACGTTCCGCCTAAGATTTTACCAACAATCTGCCAGTTGGAAAGCCCTCCGAAATTAGCGTTCGTTAACGTTGGAAGTTTTGGAGAATCCTCCCCCTGATGATTTAGGGCTTGACAAAAACAGTCCTTCAAAACCTTATTGGCTTACACCATAGAAGACTCTTCGCAGCGCTCTACCAGCGCTCGGTAAGGTCGAATGCTCCCCTTTATTTGCCCTTCTCCCAGAGCTTGGTTAGGGTCTTGCAGCCTGTTCCGTTGTTTGTGAACATCACCTGCAGAGGGGGTGTCATCTCAACTGCTCACACTTCACAGAAGAAGGACTGCACACTCGAAGATACAAAAGGGTACCAACTTGAGCACCGCTTTAGCGGTTCGCCTCATAAACAAACACCACACCGCTTGGCAGGGTTTTGATAAATTCATCGAGTTTGACAGCAATGTCAGAAAATGCTTCCTTACTCGTTGCGTAGAAAGCAACCTCGCTACCTGCTGGCGTGATTCGCGTTTTACTCAATCTTAATTCTCCCAACTTTATCCAATCGTTAGGAATATCGGTAAACCATTCATCGTAAATCAATACCAGTCCGATATGAGAATCTTCACACAACTTTTTCATCCAATCCTTATCGTTGCCTCTTGTCCTATATTCAAATGCCTTTTTAGAGCCCAAGCCCCATAAATCTAATACGTAGTTCTCGTTTTTATAGGAAACATAGCCTAAATCGTTGACGGCAACCGGTTGGTTGTAATATTCAACTACAAATCGATGCATTTGATACTGCTGCTCATATATGTTGTTAGATGCTAGCGGCACAGTAAATAAGCCACTTATATAAGGCAAGCCGATAAAAACTGTTGAGTAGGCAGCAAGAATAATGATCCGAGCAAGGCGGGTCGAATTTCTCTCGATGAAATTTGTGATGGTAGCACTGCAAATATAGAGGGTTACAACAAGCACAAATGCCAAAATGTAGATTTCGTATCGATGATACCAGCCGTAGCTTCCTGCCATAAAATGGATGCATAAGGATATTAAGGCGGCAATTGACAGATGCTTTTTCTGCATATCATGCCCAAACAAAAGATACGATAAAAGAACTAGCGCGCTAAACGACATGATCACTCCTTGCCGTTCTCTGGAAAGAGAGCGGTACACATTTAGGAGAATAGATTTAGAGTCTGGTCCCAACCCTTCATCTGCAATAAAAGAGGACTTAGCAAGCACGGATGTAGGTAGAGGATCAAGCCCGAGGGAAAGCAGGAAAAACGAAAAGGACATAACAAACAAAGAGGTTAAGGCAATAACGAGAACCGCTTGCTTCAAATAGCCACGCAGCCAAAGATAAGCTACTGCTCCTATTGAAATTGCTAAGCACTCATAACGAATCAGAGGGGCAACAATAGCTGCTGACAAAAGCCAGCGTGGTATGCCTTTTTTTTCTCCCTCGATGATTAATCCATAAGCTACAATTAGGACTGCGAGCACTTGCAAGGAATGCTCCATGCCGCTAAATGGCAGTCCAATTATGTTTGTAGCTAAGATAGCAAAAATCGTGTTTGTTGAGATGACAAGGTTGTTTAGGTGATAATTCTCGATGTCAATTGAGAGAGATAAGATTTTGAAGATAACAAAAACTGAGCCAACGGCAGCGGTAATGTTGATGAGAAGTGGTGCAAATTCATAAGCAGAAAAAGGTACAAGGATAAACGGCCAAAGAATGCTCGAAGAAGGGGCAGAGAACTCGCCGATGTTTATACCGTAATGTCCTTTTTTGATGTTCTCTGCTAATGCAAGATGAATATACGCATCGTCAAGAACGTATACCAATGTGCCATTATTTAGCAGTAATATCGATATAAGTTCAATGGCGACTACAAATAGCAAGAAACCAATTCCGATGTAAAGCGGAGTCTGTGTCCTCTTGTAAATTGTCTCCATGGAATAGTTCCCGGTTTGATAATGTTCATGAGTCAGCGGTTAGACCTTTAACTTGCAAACTTCATGGGAAACCGCGAAAACTACGCCCCTTCCAGGCAAAAAACCGCTCTCGGCAATGGTTGGAGAGCATTAAGGTCATTCCAAAAATGATCAGCACATTGGTAATGAAGAAAAAGACCGCTTCTTCCAGCGGTAAGATGCCGAAGAACAACACGCCGGTGGTGTGAAAGGGCGAGATCGACCAAGTGGTGGCACGCAAAGCCACAATGTCCATCAGCGACAGGTAGGTTCCCGGCACGAGGACGCCCAAGGTCACCAACTTGCGATAGTGCCAGAGGATGTCTGCTCCGATGAGAAATTGGGGAAAGATAGCTGGTAACGCCCAAAAAAGGATAATACTCAAATATGTCCAGCGCGGCTCACCGCCGAAGAGCAGAAAGGCGCTGATCGCCCAGAGAAGGAAGAGGACGCCGAAAGCGATCAGCCGCCCAGCTTTGGAGGGCATAAGCTGTAGCGGTTCCGGCAGCCGCCGCGCTAAAAACCACCACCATAACCCAGCCAGCAGGGTCTCGAGGACAAAAAACAGGTATTCTTCCAAGGGCACATACCCCAAGACAACCCCACTGACCAATTCGGGGTTATAGCTCCATACCCCGTTTGCCACCAAGTAGTTATCCCAGGGCGTGGTGTAAAGCACCGCTAGGGCAACATGCAAGGCGATGATCCCCCAAACCCTGCGTCCATTTTGGAAGTGCTTCATGGGCGGATAACGTTGCTCATCGACCAAGATTAGGTACAAAAGAACTCCCATTGGGATCACCAAGAAGCGCAGTAAGAAGTCAAAGTAAGTCATGGTCATTCTCACCCAAATCAGTCTTTTCCTAGTTGTCCATTTCGTGTTCCAGCACCAATTGAGCCGCCCTTTTTCCCGATAGGGTAGCCAGCGGTACCCCTCCACCGGGGTGAACACTGCCACCAGCGAAATACAGCCCCCCTAGGGGGGAGCGATTGCCGGGGCGCAAGAAGGGCGCAAAGCGGTTGTTGAAAGAGATTCCATATAGGGCACCGCGCCATGCCCCGCTTAGGCGCTGCAAATCTTTGGGGGTGATCACCTTTTGATAGCGAATTTTACCGCGCAGGTCAAAGCCGCGCTCGGCTAATCTCTCAAGGAGATGGTCGGCATACGCTTGCACTTCTTCTTCAGCGGGTTCAGCACCATTCTGCGGCAACGGGGGACTGTTCACCAGCACAAACCAATTTTCACAACCGGGCGGAGCGTGATCAGGGTCAGACTTACTCGTGATAGCCACGTAGATAGTGGGATCATCAGGTAACCGACCCTCGCCGAAGATTTGCTCGAACTCTCGACGGTAATCTCGCGAGAAAAAGACGTTGTGATGGGCAAGGGCAGGGTGAATGCCTTCTATACCCAATAGCAAAATAAAACCCGAGCAGGAAGTCGCCTGTCGTTGCAATCTCTGAAAGACCCTCTTGGCAAGCGGTGCATCCATACAGGAATAAGTGGTCGTGACGTCCACATTCGAAATTACGGTATCGGCAGGCAGAGTCTCGCCTCCCTCGAATTGCAGGGCAGTTATCCGATCGTCTTCTACCCGCAAGCGTTGCAGGCGACTCTGGAGGTGAAGTTCCACTCCCATTTCTGTTGCGAGACGCTGATAAGCACGGGCAATCTGGTAAATCCCCCCTTTGGGATACCAAACCCCCTGCGCCAGTTCCACATGGGCGATTGAGGTCAAGGTTGCCGGCGCTAGGTAGGGGCTAGCCCCAACATAAGTAGCGAACCGCCCCAGCAGTTGGCGCAAATGCGGATGGCGCACTGCTCGTTCGATGCGCTTTTGGAGGGTGCTCAGCAAGTCCACTGAAAGCGCATCGCCCAGTGTGACTTTGCGCACACTGGCGAGAGTGGGCGGAGGACCAAAGAGAAACACCGGGCTGACGATGCGATAAACGCGGGCTGCTTCTGCGAGGAAAGCCAGATAGCCTTCCACATCGCGGGGTTCGAGAGCAGCAATTTGTTCTATGGTCAGCGAAAGATCGCGGCACAGATCAAGTTGCTTGCCATCCCAAAAGAAATAGCGCGTGAGGGGATCAACCGGTTGCAAGGTTAGGTAATCCTCAAGGGATTTTCCTGCTGTGGCAAAAAGCTCTTGGAAAACCCCACGCATAGTGATCACCGAGGGCCCTGTATCCCAGCGAAAGCCGCTCGCCCGATGTTCCCCCATCTTTCCCCCTACCTGCTCGTTTTGCTCAAAGAGAACGACCCGACGGCCAGCGCTCGCCAGGTAAATGGCTGCTGCTAAGCCCCCCACACCACCACCAACGATCGAAATGAACTTTTCAGGAATTGCCATCGTGGGATAAGTTTACCGCAAATCTTAACGTGACATTGATTTTTGAGATAAAATCTTGGATAGAACGATGAAGACTGTTCTCCAATCCCTTCCTCTTTCTGTCAGCTTGTTTGTTGTGCTATGGGTGCTGACCTTGATTGCCCTACCGATCGTTGGCTGGACGTTGGGTGAAGCTGCATTGCGCCAAGGGATGGCGGCTGGCGTTTTGATGCAGTTTGCAGCCGTGATGGCAGCCTTGCAAGCGAAATGGGGCTGGAGACGCACCCTTCGCGTTTTTCTTATGGTGGCGGTGTTAGCCTATTTCGCCGAGTGGCTGGGCTCTACCAGCGGTTTCCCTTTTGGAAAGTATCATTACACCTCCCTGCTTCAGCCCCAATTAGCTGGCGTGCCTTTGCTCATCCCGCTGGCGTGGATGATGATGCTACCGCCAGCTTGGGCGGTCGCTCAAGCGATTATAGGCGCTAGGACAAGGCTGGTCACAGGGCAAGGAGTCGGACTGGCGGCGCTTGCTTTTACCGCCTGGGATTTATTTCTTGATCCCCAGATGACCGCGTGGGGTTTCTGGGTTTGGGAGAGTCCGGGGGCATATTTTGGCATTCCCTTGGTCAACTTTTTGGGGTGGCTTCTGGTCTCGGCAATTCTCACTGCGGTTGCTCAACCGAGCGATTTGCCCCTGTTGCCCCTGGTTCTCATTTATGTCCTTACTTGGCTTTTGCAAAGCATCGGACTGGGAATTTTTTGGTCGCAACCGTTGCCCGCCCTGGTGGGTTTCTTGGGGATGGGCAGCTTTGTCGTTCTAGTTTTGCGAAGGTGGCGTCCCCTTGAGCAGCGAGAAGCGGCGGCACAAAGGTTGTAGTACAGACCGTTTCGCTCGTCGAGGAAACAAGGGCGGACAGGGTTGCAGAGCTTTTCCCTCATCCCAAGCCCTCCTCCCTGAGAGCAAAGGGAGGGTGAGCCAAGAGCGTTGCCCATTGAACTCTCTGGCAACAAAGCAAGTTCTCATCCTTATCCCATATTCACGTTACACAAAGGAGATCGCTATTGCTCGATGATTGAAGTGATTCTCTGGACGGCTTTATCTTTCTTGAGCGGTTCTTTGCCGTTTGCCGTTTGGCTTGCAAGGCTAAAGGGGAAGGACGTGCAAGCGATAGGAGACCGCAATCCCGGAGCGTTCAACGCCTTGCGCGCCGGCGGTACGGCCTTGGGCATCGCGGTTCTGCTCTTAGATATTTCAAAAGCTGCAGCACCAATTGGCTTGGCTTATTATGAGTTTGGCTGGCGCGGGGCGCGCATGATCCCCATTGCCATCGCTCCCATGCTCGGACATGCCTATTCGCCGTTCTTGGGCTTCAAGGGCGGCAAAGCAATTGCCACTGCCTTGGGGGTCTGGATCGGCTTAACCCTGTGGAAGGTGCCGGTAGTCGCCCTGACCGCCCTAACCCTTTTCTATCTCACTTTGCGCAACTCGGGCTGGTCGCTGTTGTTTACTCTCATAACTCTCGGCGTTTACCTATGGCTTTTTCTACCTGAATCTTCCTTCTTCGTGATCCTCGCTCTGCAGAGCGCCTTGTTGTTGTGGAAACATCGCGCCGACTTGCGGCAAGCACCGTGGCAGAACTTGTCCCCTTCGTGACCAAACTGAAGCATAGGTCAAGCGGCAGTTGAACGCTGCGGAGCCAAGGCTTTTACCATCTGCGCCATCTGTGGAGACTCTGAAACCATGTCAGATTGGCTAATGCTCTCTTTTTCCCCTTTATTGATGATTGCGCTGGTGGCGCTGCTGAATGCCTTTACCTTTCCGCGCTTACGTCCCAAGCCTCAATTAGAGACATCCCCTTTCATCTCGGTTATCATCCCGATGCGCAACGAGGCTCGGCAGGTAGGTGCAACGCTCCGTAGCCTGCTAGCCCAAGATTACCCCCATTTTGAGATCATCCTCCTAGATGACCAATCGGAGGATGACTCGGTGGAAGTTGCCAAGGCAGTTGCTCAGGGCGATCCGCGTTTAAGGATCATCCACGGCGCGCTGCTGCCTCCAGGCTGGTTGGGAAAAAATTGGGCCTGTCATCAAGCGGCTCAACATGCTCGTGGGGACTATCTGCTTTTCAGTGATGCCGACGTGCGCTGGCATCCGCAAGCTCTGACGGCTTTGGTTGTGGAAGCGCAGCGCACCAAAGCCGATTTACTGACCTGCTGGCCAACCCAAGAGACCGTCTCATGGGGAGAGCGCTTGACCGTGCCCCTCATGGCTTTTACGATCTTAGGATATCTGCCTGTTTTGGCCGTTCACTACTTACCTTTTCGGGTCTTTGCAGCCGCAATGGGACAGTGTTTGCTCTTTCGACGGGAGTCCTACGAAAAGATCGGAGGGCACTTGGCGGTGCGCCAGCGAGTGGTAGAGGACATGGCGTTTGCCTACGCAGTCAAGCGAGCTGGTCTGCGCCTGCGTGCCTGCGATGCCAACGGGCTGTTGCGAACCCGCATGTACTTCAACTGGCAAGAAGTGCGGCATGGCTTCGCCAAGAACATCCTCGCCGGGCATGGTAATTCGGTCTTGTTTCTCCTGTTTTCCACGTTCTTGCATTGGTGGCTGTTTGTCATCCCGTGGGGTTTGGCGTTGATCTACCGCTCATGGCAAGCAGCGATGTTTGCCGCCTTAGGTGTCCTAACGCGCATGTTGACGGCCGTGATCAGCCGTCAACGCGCCCGAGATGCTCTCCTTTTACCGCTCTCGGTCTTGCTCATGACGGTGATCGCCGCTAACTCCCTCTGGCAGCGTTGGCGGGGGCAGGGTATGTGGAAAGGCCGCAAAATTACAACCTAAGTTGAAGTTGGAAGAAACTACAGCGGTCTGGGTGATCTTTTCAACCGAAGCCAGAGGACTTGAAATCTTACCAAGCCACTGATCTCCAAACGATCCGATTGGGATCTCAGGCATCTGAGTCCTTTCGATGAATGGCAATTGCGGCTTGCAATCCCGACTCAAAGGCTCCTTGAATCCAAGCATGATAAAGCGAGGCGTGCTCTCCGGCAAAATAGATTCGTCCTTCGGGTTTGACGATCTCATCATGAAGGAGAGTCTGCTGTCCAGGGTCAAAGAGGGCAAAGGCACCACCCGCAAAAGGATCGTCGTGCCACATATAAGAAGCGCCAACCTCAAACTCTGCAATGATTTGTGGGTGAATAGCAGCCACGTTTTCCAAAGCTTGCTCGATGCGTTCGTGAGGCGGCAGAGAACCCCACCGTTGGGCATCCTCCGACCAGGTATAACTGGCAAGCAAAATTCCTCGCCCACTTTCCCTACCATAATCAGTGTAGTATAGGTTGCGGATGGGCAGATCGGTAACCGTGCCACCGCCAAAGATGCCCTCATCGGTCTCCCAGAAACGGCGCCGCGTCTGGAAAAAGATTTTCGCCGAGGCATCGTAGTGCAATTGACGAATGGCACGTTGTTTGGCGTGTGAAAAAGGCTTAAGGATTTCAATGTGACGCAAAACCGGGAAGGGGATGGTGACAATGGCATAATCAGCGCGGGCTTCAAAACGCCCTGCAGCGGTTTGGTAGTGAAAGATGACTTCAGTAGGGGTTTGATCGATAGCTATGACTTTGGCGCCATATCGGATCGAGGACTCGACCAACGGCAAGAAGGCTTGGGTTAAGCGGTCCATTCCGCCGACGATCTGACACATGTTGGTGTAATACCGGCCGGCATCCTCACGAAATAGCTCGAGGAAGGATGAGTTCATCATCGCTTCTTGATTGTTCAACAAGCCGAACATCTCGATCATCCCTTCTGACCAACCCTTAAGTTCCAAAAACTCTCGCACGGAATACTCATCGTATTTGGCGTAAATTTCCTGCCAGCCCGCTTCGCCTTCTCTCTCGATCTGTTCAATTAAGGGACGGATGGTTTCTTCCCAATATTGTCCAGCCAGTTTTCCCTTTTCGTGAGGGGCAACCTCGAACCCTAGAGCATCCGGAGATACCATGGCTTCAGACCAGCGTCGTTTGATCCCTCCAAGGTATACATAAGCGTTAGGATTATCCATTACGAAATCCGTTGTTGCTAAGTTGAACTTCTTCACGTAAGCCATTGTCAAGGTATGTGAACGCGGAATGCGCATAGCGCCAGCTTCCCCATACAAGCCTGGCGAAAAGGGTTCTCGTAAGGTGTGAATCCGACCACCCGGACGCTGACGGGCTTCTAAAATTTGCACGGTATGGCCGGCGGAGATCAATTCGTAGGCGGCTGCTAGACCGGCTAAACCTGCCCCGGCGATTAGAACGCGTTTGCGTGAGGGACGCGCCTCCATTGCCGCCAGACCGTGCTGGACGACTGGAATCAATCCCGAAAGAGATAAAACAGAGACCATGGAAACCTCCTAGCGGTATGGCTTAGGCTATCCAAACAAGCAAACCAGGGGGAGGAAATGAGGCGAAAAGCTTGGCTTAGCCAAATTTGGATAATTAGGGTGATTATACACTAGATTAGGCATTGAGCCAAAGTAAATCTTACAGCTCTTTAGGACTTTCCTTGATGCTCCCTAATATGCGGTGGTCTGCCATAGGGGGCAAAATCAGCCGTACAACTAGCGGTCTTTACGGCAATCTTCATGAAGAAGCCATTTTTTCGATATATCACTGCTGGTTGAGTATCTACCTCATAACCTTCTCTCGCTTACAGGTATAATTCAAGTTCAGCACTGCGACGGTACCACAGAGCAGGAACATGGCACAGAAAAGACTGCTCATCCCGGCCTTACTTCTCCTCCTCCTGATTGCGAGTTTATTTTGGGTGTATCTCTTCACGCCTGAAAGCCGTTCTTCTATTCTCTTCGACCTCCCCGAAATTTCCCTCGAAGGCGTTCACCGATTGATGATTTTTGCCCCCCACTGTGATGATGAAACTTTGGGAGCCGGGGGATTGATTCAAAAAGCTATTGAAGCAGGTATTGATGTCCGTGTTGTTTTGGAAACCAACGGTGATGGACAGATTTTTGGAACCATGGAGGAATTCCGTCGCGTCTACCCCAGAACGCAGGATTTTATCCACATGGGCGATGTGCGCCAACAAGAAACCTTGCGAGCGCTGAAGCAACTGGGAGTAAATAGCCAACAAGTGATCTTCCTCGGTTATCCCGACCGAGGCACACCCCAGCTCTGGCTACGCCATTGGTCGAGGGAGGAGCCCTATACATCCCCTTATACCCGCACCTCTCGCAGTCCTTATCACCTGACCTTCAACCCGCACGCTGTCTATGCTGGCGAGGACTTGTTAAACGACATCCGTAGTCTCATCGAATCTTATCGTCCACATCTGATCATCTATCCGCACCCCGCTGATACACACCCCGACCATTGGGGATTGAGCAATTTTGTGCGACTTGCCGTCTATCTCATTCAACGCCAAAAACCTGACTATCAACCTGAGCTATTGGCATACCTGATCCATCGCCCCGATTTTCCCTACCCGAAACGATATGCCCCAGAAGCTGATCTCCTGCCACCGAATAAGATGTGGAGCTTGGACACCGTGTGGTATCGGCTAGACCTCACGGAAGAGGAGATGGCGCGAAAAGAGCAAGCAACTCTAGTTTATCAGAGCCAGTTAGGAACCTTGCGCAATTTATTGCTGAGTTTTGTGCGTCGTAATGAGCTGTTCGATCGTCCTGAGGTGAAAAATTTAGAAGTGATTTTCAGCGGCGACCGGATGCAACCGAAAACCTGGGTGAACGCGCTGAAAGAGCCAATCTTGCCAATCGAAGAAGACCCGCAGGGCGACTCCGTAACCCGCCGCTTGATACCTCCTTCAGATTGGATTGCCCTTTATGTTGCTCATAGCCAGGATGATGAATTGTGGTTATGTGCTGAGTTACGTGGGCAGGCGAATGGAGCTTTCATCTATGTCCTCCGCCTTTTGGCAGTTGATGAAAGGGAGCAAATTTACCATTATTCAGCCGAAGGACGAGCCGGCCGGTCAGGCATAGGGAGGGCAATCGTTCAGCATAATCAGGTCTGTACCCACCTCGCACTAGATACCCTGAACCAGCCTTGGTTGCTATTTGTTAGCGCAGAAGTGCGCAATGGCACCGTAGGAGTATTGGATCAAATCGCTTGGCAAGCGATCCTCACCTTTCCGCTAGAGATCAGTTCTCGCTAGTTCTTATGCTCCCCTTTGAAATTCGTCCTTTTCAGCTCAAGGATCGCGCAGCAGTATTCCAAATCGCTGCTGATACAGCTTTCTTTGGGTCTTCGGTGGAACATTTCTTCGAGGATCGCACCCTGTTTTGTGAGGCTTTTTGCGCTTACTACACAGATTATGAACCGAACCATGCCTGGGTGGCAAAAAGCGAACACAGAGTTGTTGGATACCTTCTCGGTTGTGCCGATAGCCGGCGGATGAATTGCATCGTCCTAAGAAAGGTCCTCCCCAACCTTCTTGTCCGCCTTGCGAGAGGGGATTATCATCTTGGCAAACAAAGCCGTCTGTACCTTTGGAATTTGGGCAAAGCGATGCTCAAGCGGCAAATGCTTCACCCTGATCTCGGGCGTTTTCCCGCTCATCTCCATATCAACATTCAAGCGAGTCAAAGGGGCGCGGGAATCGGCCGAGCGTTATTGGAGTGGTATCTCGACCGACTTCGCTTTGAGCAAGTACAAGGTGTGCATTTGAAGACGACCTCCGAGAATGAGGTTGCTTGTGCTTTATACGAAAAGATCGGCTTTAAGCTGATCGAGGTGCGCCGCACAAACCTATGGAAGCCTTGGCTTGGACGCGAAATCGAGAACCGCTGTTACGCAATGAGTCTAAAATAATCTAAGTGCGGGATCAGCTCACCCGCTTGGTATCTGGCTTCGAGCGAAGTGAGAAGTCAATATAATCATGAGGTCACTGCAAAAAAGGTCAAAATCAAACCACAGAGACACGGAGACACCGAGGTGATAATGAAGAAGAACTCCGTGACTCTGTGTCTCCGTGGTGAGAATTCAATGTTTTTGCAGTAGAGTCAATCATACTAGTCTAACCTCAATCACTGACTAAGGTGCCGACCGCTTCACCGTAAATTGCCTTGCGCAAGACATCCTCTTGCCAAAGGTTCAAGACCAAAATCGGCAGGTGATTGTCCATACACAGGGAAATTGCCGTGCTATCCATCACTTCGAGGCGGCGGTTGATGGTCTCCATATACGTGAGGCGTTCAAAACGCACGGCGTTCGGGTTTTTCACCGGGTCCGAGTCATACACGCCATCTACTTTAGTGGCTTTGATCAACACGTCGGCACCGATTTCCATTGCCCTTAGGGCAGCAGCGGTATCCGTGGAGAAATAGGGGTTACCGGTCCCTCCACCAAAGATGACGACGCGGCCCTTTTCAAGGTGACGGATGGCGCGGCGGCGGATATAAGGTTCTGCAACGGCGCGCATTTCAATGGCCGATTGGACACGAGTGATCATGCCACGTCTTTCCATAGCATCCATCAGGGCAAGAGCGTTCATTACGGTTGCTAACATGCCCATATAGTCGGCGGTGGCGCGGTCCATACCGCGGTCCAGACCAATCCGACCGCGCCACAAATTGCCGGCCCCGATCACGATGGCTACAGTTACCCCTTCATCACACACTTCTTTCACTCGTTCGGCGATTTCCTCGGCTCGATAAGGGTCAATGCCGAAACCATCTGCTCCTGCTAAAGCTTCACCGCTTAGCTTCAATAAGATGCGATGATAGAGGATCTCCTTCAACATATTTGCTCCTATATTCCTTCATAAAAAGAGCCAACCGCTGGGTTGGCTCTCTCAAACTTAGTCCTCTGTGCTTTCACCGCGTTCCCAACGTACGAAACGGCGGATGACGATATTCTCACCCATCGAAGCAATGTTCTGGAGAAGCAATTGCTCAATGGTCATATTTTCATCGCGGATATACGGCTGACGCAAGAGGCAAACTTCGTCTTTGAACTTCTCGATGCGCCCAGCGACGATTTTTTCAACCACCGCTTCGGGTTTGCCCTCTTCTAGAGCTCGAGCCCGGGCAATTTGGCGCTCGTGTTCCAATTCGTCTTCAGGGATGTCACTCTCGCGGATATAGCGGGGTGCCGCGGCGGCAATTTGAAGGGCGATCTCGTGAGCGAAAGTGCGGAACGGTTCTGAGCGAGCAACGAAATCGGTCTCACAGTTCACCTCGACCATCACGCCGACGCGACCTCCACCGTGCGAATACAACTCTAGCACACCTTCCGAAGCCTCTCGATCAGCCCGCTTGGCTGCCGTGGCGAGGCCCTTCTCACGCAGGATATCTACGGCTTTCTTGAAGTCCCCGTTGGCTTGTTCTAGGGCTTTGCGGCACTCTAGGATACCTACACCCGTAGCTTCGCGTAATTCTTTAATTTGTTCCGTTGTAATTGTCATGACTATTCCTCGTCCTCATCCGAATCTTCAAAATCTTCATCATCTTCCTCGTCCTCGCGGCTAGCTCGCCCGCGCGCTCTCTCCTCTTCTTCCTCATCGGTACCCCAGTCGATATCGTAAGTGTCCTCATCGGGTTCACCAAATACATCCTCATCTAGCGGAGCTTTGATGCGCCCGCTGATCTTAGCCAAGGTGGCTTCACCAAGCAGCTCTTCATCCGTAAGTTCTTCCTCTTCCGCCATGGGCATTGAAATCAGCGCCTCTTCGGGCATCTCCTTGCGCAAGGCTTTCCCTTCGATGACCGCATCGGCAATCTTAGAGACAACCAGCTTGATGGCGCGAATGGCGTCATCGTTGGAAGGGATAACGTAATCCACGTTGGTTGGGTCGCAGTTGGTATCCACCATGGCGATGACCGGAATGTTAAGCAAATTAGCTTCATGGATCGCAGTAGCTTCGCGATGGACATCAACCACAAAAACCAATTCCGGCAGGCGTACCATCTGGCGCACACCCCCTAGCAAGACCTCCAAGCGTTCGATTTTGCGGTGCAGCACCAAGGCTTCTTTTTTGGTCAGGCGTCCAAATTCCCCCTTATCGCGCATACGTTCCAGCTTTTCCAGTTCATTGATCCGCTGGCGAATCGTGCGCCAATTCGTGAGCATTCCACCCAGCCAGCGAACCGTCACGTAGGGCATGCCGCAGCGCATCGCTTCGGCTTGCACCGTTTCTTGGGCTTGACGCTTGGTGCCGATGAACAGCACGGTGCCTCCCTCGGCGACCGTATCTCGCACCAGATTGTAGGCTTGCTGAATCGCTTTAGAGGTCTTCTGCAAGTCAATGATGTGAATGCCATTCCGCTCGGTGAAGATATAGGGCTTCATGGCCGGGTGCCATTTTTGGGTGCGATGACCAAAATGAACACCGCTTTCTAAGAGAGCTTTCATGGAAACAACAGACATACAAATACTCCTTTTTGCGTTATTCCTCCGCTTTCGTCTACCCTGTCTGCAACCGCTTGCTGCAAGGCGTTTTCCCCACAGCGGCACGCACAGACAGGTCAGAAAGCGTGAGTGATTCTTGTCTCTCCATGCGGAGCGAGGCGGTAGTATAACACGACTTGTCAGAAAAAGGTAGGGATCTGCGTTCTAAAAAATGCGAAGCGTTGACCAATTTTCAAAAATATGGCATAATTTGTCCCAATCGGTTGCCAAAAGCGATGATGGAAACGAGTACACCCAGGCGGTGCTGACAGCGAACCCGCAAGCGGTGTGAGGCGGGGCAGACCAACGGGTGGAAAATCCTTCCGGAGCTGCGACCTGAAAGGCATTGGATTGTACTTGCGCCGAGTAGGGAAGCCGGTTACGTCCACCGTTATTGCGAACGAGTGGTTTGAAGAGCCTAAGTGTGCTCTACAGACCATTGTTGAGTTGCCTGCCTCGGCAGGAAACAGGGTGGCACCGCGGGAGATCGGCTTTTTCCTCTCGTCCCTGATGGGACGAGAGTTTTTCATCATTTTGATATTATGCTTGTGATTTTCTTAAAAGTGGAGGTCGTATGCCGTTTCGTGAAGTCCCTACCAAAGTTGACTTTCCCGCCCAAGAACGGGAGATTTTAGAATTTTGGAAGACTTCTCAAGCCTTCCAAAAAATGCGTGAAATCCATAAGGGCAAGCCGCATTGGTCTTTTATTGACGGTCCGATTACCGCCAATAACCCGATGGGCGTCCATCACGGATGGGGCAGAACTTATAAGGATTTATATCATCGCTTCTGGACGATGCGCGGGCGTGAATTGCGCTATCAAAACGGCTTTGATTGTCAGGGATTATGGGTAGAAGTCGAAGTCGAGAAAGAAATGGGCTTCAAGACCAAGAAGGATATCGAAAATTATGGCTTGGAGCAATTCGTGCGCGCCTGTAAAGCCCGCGTCTTGAAGTATGCGGCGGTTCAGACGGAACAATCCATCCGTCTCGGTTACTGGATGGATTGGAACGACCCGCATCAGTTACGCTGGTTGGCAGAGCAACTCCTTGAAGACCCACAGCGGGTGATCACCATTCAGGGCCCTGAGGGCCCCGTTACCGATACCGTTGAGCAAATCGTCGGGCGCTTGGGGATGCCCGAATTGGGTGGCAGCTATTTTACCTTCTCCAACGAGAACAACTACATGATCTGGTACTTCTTGAAGAAGTGCTGGGAAAAGGGTTGGTTGTACCGCGGCGCCGATGTCATGCCGTGGTGTCCACGCTGTGCCACCGGTATCAGCCAGCATGAGATCGTGACGGATGGCTATGCCGAGCTAACCCACCGTTCGGTAACCTTACGCTTTCCGCTGCGGCAGAGTCAAGCCCTAGATAGCCCCCTGCGCCATGACCCTCAAAGCGGTTTACCAGAAGCACTCCTCGTCTGGACGACCACTCCCTGGACTCTGACCAGCAATGTTGCGGCTGCAGTAGGTCCCGAACTGACTTATGCTAAAGTGCGCCAAGGCGATCAAATCCTTTACCTCTCCAAAGGCACATTGGATATGTTGCGCGGAGACTATGAGGTCTTAGGCGAATTGCCCGGCTCGGCGATGGAAGGCTGGTACTATTTCGGGCCCTTTGATGACCTGCCGGCCGCCCAAAGCCGCGGTGGGTTTACCCAGATGCAGGAATTGATCCAAAATATCCCCTTCACCGCTGCCGAAGCCCACCGCGTGATTTTATGGGATGAGGTCGGCGAAACCGAAGGTACCGGCATTGTTCACATTGCCCCCGGCTGTGGCGCCGAGGACTTTCAATTGGGCAAGCAATACGGCTTACCCATTGTCGCCCCTTTGGACGATGAAGGCTACTTTGTCGAGGGCTTTAGCTGGCTAAGTGGAATGCACGTCTCGAAGGTGGCGACGCCAATCTTTGAGGATTTGGAACGAAAAGGGTTGCTCTATCACGTTGAACCCTATACACACCGCTATCCAACCTGCTGGCGATGCAAGGAAGAATTGATCTTTCGCCTCGTGGATGAGTGGTTTATCAGCATGGGCGAGGTCTATGACAAACCGCGTGATCAACTCACCCCTGAGGAAAAAGCGCGCAGCCTGCGCTATCAGATTATGGATATCGTTGACCAGATCCGCTGGATTCCTGAGTTCGGCTACGCCCGCGAGATGGACTGGCTGCGCAATATGCACGATTGGATGATCAGCAAAAAGCGCTATTGGGGTCTGGCACTGCCGATTTGGGTGTGTGAGCAATGCGGGAAGTATGAGGTGATTGGCAGTGAGATTGAATTACAGCAACGAGCAGTAGCCGGTCTGGATGTCTTCGATCACCATACCCCGCACCGACCTTTCATCGATGCGGTCAAATTAAGTTGCCCGACTTGTGGCGGGCAGATGAGCCGCATCCCCGACGTAGGCAACCCATGGTTGGACGCCGGCATTGTTTCCTTTAGCACCTTGCGCTATCGCTCCGATCCAGCCTATTGGCGCAAGTGGTACCCAGCCCATTGGATCAGCGAATCGTTCCCCGGACAGTTCCGCAACTGGTTCTACAGCCTGCTTGCCATGGCAACGGTAATTGCCGGCGAGCCGCCCTTCCTGGAAAATTTTGGTTACGGCACCCTCCTCGCTGAAGATGGTCGCCCGATGCACAAGAGCTGGGGAAACGCCATCGAATTCAACGAAGCAGCGGATAAGATGGGCGTGGACGTGATGCGCTGGTTATACTGCAATCACAAGCCAGAAAACGATCTCCTGTTTGGTTATCATCGCGGTGACGAAGCTAGGCGGCGTTTCCTGATTCCGCTGTGGAATGTTTATACGTTTTTGGCGACCTACGCCCGTCTGGATGGGTGGGAGCCGACCTTTGCGTTCGATCCCGCTTACCCCGAAGGAAATACACCACAAAGCGATCACCTGCTCGACCGCTGGATTCTCACCCGTTTGAACCAGGTCGCTCCAGTGGTTACCCAAGCCCTCGAAAATTCTGATAGCTTGACAGCCACTTTAGCTCTTGAAGCCTTATTGGATGACCTGACCAACTGGTATGTGCGTCGTTCACGACGCCGTTTCTGGAAATCGGAGCAAGATCAGGATAAAGAGCTGGCTTACGCGACCTTGTATCATGTGGTTGTCAAGCTCATCCGTCTCTTGGCGCCGTTTATTCCCTTTGTCACCGAAGCGATTTATCAAAACCTAGTGCGTAGTGTCCGCCCAACCGCTTATGAAAGCGTCCACCATACCTCTTGGCCCCTGACCGATGAAGCGGCCGTAGACAGTGACTTGGAGGAGCAGATGGCACTGGCGCGGCAGATCGCCAGCTTGGGCTTGAGCGCGCGCAACGCGGCCGCTCTGAAAGTCCGTCAACCGCTCGCAAAGGTCTTCGTTTATGCCGCAAAGACCAAAACTCTGCTACCTGAACTGGTGGAAATCATCAAAGATGAGTTGAACGTCAAAGAGTTCGAGTTTGTTGAGAAGGCCGAGCAGTTGGTCACCTATCAAATCTTGCCGGATAACAAGTTGCTCGGGCCCAAATTCGGCGCGCAGTTCCCCAAAGTGCGCGCGGCTCTAGCCGAAATGGAAGCAGCAAAAGTGGCGGCTTTGGTGCAAGCCGGCTTGAACGTTCCACTACAGATAGATGGACAGAGGGTCGAGCTAGAACCGAATGAAATCCTCGTCCAAACCAAGCCTGCGGAAGGATTAGCCGTTGCCTTCGATAAGCTAGCTACAGTTGCCATTGATACCCACGTAACCCCTGAATTGCGTGCCGAAGGTCTTGCCCGAGAACTGGTGCGGCGTATTCAAGCCATGCGCAAGGAAGCCGGCTTTAATATCGAGGATCGTATCAGCACTTACTATCAAGCCGATGAGGCTTTAGCAGAGATCTTCCGCACCTGGGGTGATTACATTAAGGCTGAGACTCTGACGATTAACCTCTTTGCCGATACCCCACCGGCTGATAGTTATCAGGAGAGCCATCAAATTGACGGCAAGCGGGTGCTAATCGGCGTCAAGCGCTAAGCGAGGGGCTGTTTGAGGATTGGGCACAGCAAACGCTCATTTGCTCACACCCCAGAAGGCTAGTGTGTCTTTGGGAGTTGATGGGAATCCATCTTTGGTATCCTAAGAGAAAGGCATCCGAAATCAAATGAGATTTTGGATGCCTTTGTTGGAAGTGCTTTCGTCTTGCACCAATCACTTGCCCTTGAGATCCATATGCGATTGCCATTATAGCCGCCAGGCATGGTAACGTTCTTACAAAAATCTTCTCTTTTTACCAACATTGATTCGATCACGTTAATTCCTAGTGAATCGCCAAATTGCTACAGCAATTCGAAATTTATGTACGGAAATCCGTTCGGCACAGGTTATTTAGTGGGACATAGGCTTCAGCTTGTACAGTAACATGAGCTTTAGCTTGTGGAAACGACACACAGGCTGAAGCTGAGGTAACGGAAATCTGCGCCATCTTGCCAAGAGACGAACAAATGTGCAAATTTAGAATTGCTGGTATCGCTGTTGACATATAGTAAATATAAGATAAAATGGGTAATGTATAAAAGAATAAGCAGAATGAATCACTCCTAAATACCTCTTCTCTTTTCATTTTGCTCTACTTCTTTCATTACAAAAAAAGCATTATCTAACAATTTCCCCCGATCCGGAAAGGAGTCAAACAATGCACCGCTTAATCTTGATCCTGTCTGTTGTTTTTGTTCTTGTTGGAACGATCTTCGGCATATTTCTGACCGTAAGCGGTCAGGGCAACGATGGGGCGGGAGACCCATTGATCCTACGCGAAGAAATGCAAGGTGGAAATATCCGTCAAATTACTGCCCCAAACCAAAATGTGCCTCTAGCAGAAGATAGCCCCGATATTAGTTTTATTGACTCGCCCACTCCTTTTTGTTATCAGCCCGATCCAGCACAGAATGATTGTTACATCAATTGGTATTATCTTTCTGTCAATTCAGCTCCGGCTTCTTACATGATAACGATGACCGTGAACCTAGATAACAGAAATGTAGCTCACATACAAGGCTTTTTTCAAAACTCTATGTATGTCCCCCATACGATGAACGAGCGTGGGTTTAGGGTTGAATGCGGCGCCCTTGGATCAGGAGGTAAGCCTAATCTAGGCAAAGGTTACAATTTTATGATTCAAGCTAGAGATAGTAACGGTCTAGGATCTACAAATTCAGGCAAAGTCTTTTGTCCAGCACATATCCCTTAACCTATTACGGATAAGTAAAGATGAACAAAGGCTTCGCCATCACAAGCGTCACCACAGCTTTGCTGCTGGTGGTTGGGTTATGGACATCTATCGGCGTTAATGGTTTCTCGGAGTCTTTCTCTCCCGTTTCAAATCCGACGCCGCTCCCTGTTTACCCTTCCAACGAGGAAAATCTCGATCCAGCTCTGCCGGCCGGCAGTGGCTCAATCGATAGCCTTTCCCCCACTTGTGTCAATTCTATACCCGGCAGTGGAGTCTGTTACATCAAATGGTATTATGTGCATCTCAATGTAGCTCCCTCATCTATCGTGACGATGACCTTCTCCATCGATAACCGATTGAGAGCCAATATGCAGGGGTTCTTTCAGAGCGAAATCAATTTGGACAACCAACTGTTTCAACCGGGCTTTAAGGTCACTTGCGGGTTTCCCAAAAGCAATGCTCCCTTCGCTTTGGGTAACACCTATTCGTATGCGATTCGCGCTCGCGACACAAGCGGTGCAAATTACAGCAATTCTGGACAAATAACCTGCCCGGCTGACGTTGCTCGTCTTCACTTGCCGCTCATAATGCGATAAAATACACTGTGAATAACGTAAATTTGGCTTAAGTCTAAAATTTGTCCCGGCGACGACCAGAGCGAAAAGAGAAACGACTCGTTGATATCGGAAATATTCAGAACTGCTAGCTTTGCCCCATAACCTCGGGCCGCGCTTGATGGATTGCGACTGTCTATTTGTCGCGCAAGTGGCAATCTACTTCGCTGGTTGATCCTGAACGAAGGTTCTATATCTCAAGGAGATGTTCCGGTGTTAAAGTACCGATCTGAAGGACTTTATAGCCGACTCGCGCAGCTTATTGTCTGGGTCGCGCTGATCATTTTGCCCAATTACACCGTCCGTGCAGACATGGGCATGAAACCCGAAATGGAGTTCAAGTTTGTCGCCGAAGACCCCCAACAGACTTTCTCAATCCAAACGGCAACGCTTTATGAATGCCAACAAGCAGATTGCTCCGACGCTCAACCTATCGATGAAATCGGCCCCCAGCGCTTAAATTGTCAGAACGACCTCTGCACGATTTATTTCTATGGCTTGGAACCATATTATCGCCTTGAAGTCCGCCTCGGAGACGGCCGGACGCTGACCGGCCAGGCTTTTGCACCAAGCGGTTTCCACTCGTATTATCTGGTCACCGTTCGGGAAAGCGACTTGCTGGTTAAGAACCGTTTTGCCTTTGACCTTTTCGCTTCGCCAATTTGTCTCTCAGTTTGTGGATCGCTGGGGCTAGTAGCGTTTTGGGCGTTGCTGGCGTTTTTCTGGAAGCATCGTTAAGAGCCTTCGCTCTGTTGTTGGCATTGCTTCTCACCCTAACAATTGAGGGCTTTATCCTTTGGTTCTATGCTTGCTGGCAGAACAAACCGCTCAGGAGCCTGCTTCTGAGTGGTTTGTTGGTTAATCTGCTTACCCAACCCTTGCTTGGGTTTTGGCTAGCGGTTTTCTACCGTTCCTATTGGATAGCTTTATTAGTTGGTGAAATGCTGATTTTTATTGGAGAAGCTTTCTTTATAAAGCTGATCCCCACCAACCATCTCAGTTGGCGGGGAGCCTTTTCTCTCAGTTTGATGATGAATGGCTTGAGTTTTGGAATTGGGTTGTTTTTAGCGCTTTAAGGTTCAGAAAAGGAGTAACTGTTCAGCCTGTCCCTAAAGCCGCAGGTGAGACAAAAAAGTCAAGGCGCCAGCCGCAAACGCCCTTCGGCGTTTGCTTGCACTGCACTTTCTTCCCACCACATTGGGTAGTATTGTACGGCACTCCAAAGCGGTGCCATGTCGATATAGTGAGGATGGAAAGCATGGCCTGACTGCCCCGTGGTATGCACGGTGAGCGAGTTGCTCAGGTCGCTAAGGTCAACGATCATGCGCATCGAAGGCACCCAAATGACAAAATACCCCAGCGAAGTGTCCCAGCCGGTGGCGTTGACAATCGAGGCGCCGCCGCCCGTCGGGAAAGGACCACGGTTGAAGAGCGCTTCTAGGGGAGCGATGCCCGATTCGCCAAAAGTGGCGTTGCGGAAAGTGGCAGTGTGTAAATTTCCCCAGCGCCACTGCTGCGGGTCTTTGCCCAGTGTCTTGCGCAATTCTTCTATGGCTGCGGCAAGAGCGCGTTGAAAGATCAGGTCGCGATCTTCTTGTTCGGGAGTGGTTTGGTCATCCCACCAAAAGCTATTGGGCTCTTGAGTCAAATAGCGGAGTACTTCAAAATAGCGGTCACCTCCGTTGGGGGGATTGTCCTTGGGGAGATCATCGCCAAAGGTGAGAAGTAACAGATGCTTCCAGAAGGCAGCATAGAGGGCGGCTGCTGCGGAGTCGGCGGTGGCTTGTCCGTCCCAGTTTTGAAGCAGTTGGCGGGCAGCTCGTTGTTCGGCATCCTCGAGCGGGAGTTGCAACAGAATAGGTAAGATAAAGGCACTGCTGGAGTCATAACTATCGGCTTGCATTTTCTGAACATAAGCCAAATCGATTTTCTGCGGGCCACTTTCGATCAACTCGACAATTCGTTGGGCGCGGAAACCATAATCCCAATCCGAGGTGATAAGATAAGGGTAATTGGAGGGCGGCACGCGATTGTTGGCTGTCACAATATATCCTTGTGACGGGTTGAGCGTATAAGGCAGCTCTTCAAAGGGAATCGTTCCCAGCCACTCATACTCATCCGTCCAACCGGGAACCGGCAGGCGGCCATCCCCGTTGGCGCGGATCGGAACACGCCCTGGCATCTGATAGGCAATGTTGCCATCCACGTCCGCATAGAGCAAATTTTGGGCAGGCACAGCAAAAGCCTCGGCTGCCTGACGAAATTCCAACCAGTTACGTGCCTTATTGAAGCCCCAGATTGCCTCAAAAACCCGCGCCGCTTCTAAAGCTGTCCAACGCATGGCGATGGCATAGTTTTCAGGCAACTCAATACCGACTTTTTCCCGAAACGGCTTCGATTCCCTATCCTTTGCATCTATTTCGTCTTTGAGCGGCCGGTAAGTATCGGAGATAACTGGCCCGTGACGACTGATACGTACAGTGATCGTCACTGCCTCGCCACCGCTAACCCGAATGGTCTCTTGGCGGGTCTCGAACTCCACCCATTTCCCGTTGACTTCATACTGATCGGGATTCTCAGGGTTGACTTTTTCGATGTAGAGGTCAATAACGTCTGGGCCGACGTTGGTAAAGCCCCACGCGATGCGCTCATTATGCCCGATGATGACCCCAGGCACGCCTGCAAAAGAAAAGCCGGCGACTTCAAAGGGACAAGCGGCGCTTTTCGGGCGACAATGTAGAGCGATCTGATACCAAATCGAGGGCATTTGAATCCCCAAGTGCGGATCATTTGCCAGAATCGGTTTGCCACTAACCGTGCGCGAGCCGGCCACCGCCCAAGAATTCGAGCCGAGGCCGCGCCCACTCCTTCCCAGTAAGGATTGCAAGGATTGGGAATTATCCAGCGAGATTTGCAATGCCTGTCGGATTTTGGGGGAGCTCAGCCAACCGAATTTCGAATTCACAGAGTTGGAGTTTCCCCCTAAGCTCACTTCCCCAATGGATGGCACAATCGATGGATGGTCATCGGGATAAGGTGGGTAAAGCTCAGCCACCTTTTCGGGTGGCAGGCTGCCCAGCAAAATGGCGCGTTCGATTTCCTCGCCCATATTCCCACCGAGATCCCAGGCCATCACTTTTGCCCAAGTGAGGCTGTGGGTCGGTGTCCACGGCTCAACGACGTAGTTGCGGTTCATCAGTCCCAAAATGGCATACTCCAAGCTCAGTGCAGCCCCTTGATGGTCTTTCAAATAAGCATTGACCCCCTCGCTATAGGCTTGAAGGATGGCTTTGGATTCTTCGCTCAGTTGGTTATATTCCTGTTCGGCTAGTTGCCGCCAGCCTAGGGTGCGCAAGAAGGCATCGGTCTTCACCTGCGAAGCTCCGAACATTTCCGAAAGTCGTCCTGAACCGATATGGCGCCAAAAATCCATCTGCCAAAAGCGGTCTTGGGCATGGACATAGCCTTGAGCGAAGAACAAGTCGTGCAGCGTAGCGGCGTAAATATGCGGAATGCCCATGCGATCCCGATAAACATCAACCGCCTGATCGAGTCCGCTTAGTTGGATTTCTCCATTGGTCTTGGGGAAAGATTGTTTGGCTAAATGATTGGGAATATAGAAGCTGAAGAGGTAGTAATAAAAGCCACCGAGGAGTAAGGCGAGGATCAGCAAGAGAATTCCACTAACGGTCAAAAAACGACGCAAGGTAGACATGTTTCCTCCTTTCCAATTGGCGAAGAGAAAAAGATAGATTAAGTATAACCAAATTCATAACGGTTGTATTTTCCACGTCAAGCCTGTCACTAAACTGTCAATTTAGAGCTGAAAAAAGTCGAGCCGCTTGGCGAGGCTTGTGCAGAATGACATAAGCTTTAGCTTGTGCAAACGATCCACGGGCTGAAGCCCATGTTACGGAAAGCCGCTTGGCGAGGCTTGCGCAGTAACATAAGCTTCAGCTTGTGCGCACGGCAAACGGGCTGAAGCCCATGTTACGGAAAGCCGCTTGGCGAGGCTTGCGCAGAGTAACATAAGCTTTAGCTTGTGCGCACGGCAAACGGGCTGAAGCCCATGTTACGGAAAGCCGGCTCATCATATTCTGCGCATCGGCACAGCTCAAAGGGTTTATCCCGAACCTCGGGCAAGTTATCAAAACATCCTAAAATCTTTGTATTACTGATTCGGTGTTTAATTCTGGCTTTTTTCATCGAATCAGCAAATAATTCTTGACAATTTTCATGATTTTATATAGAATACACCTATAATTATACTGGATATATATAAGCCTTGAGCCCTCTGAAGAAAAACCTCGACCCGATCGATTTAGCAATTATCCGCCAACTCCAAGAGGATGGCAGAAAATCCTTTGCCCAGATTGCGTCTGAGCTTAATATCTCTCCCTCCTCCGTTCAACAACGTGCCAACCGCCTGATCAGAGAAAAAGCCATCGTGATTAAGGGCATTGTTCACCCTGCCGATATCGAGGATGTGGTGATGGCAATGGTGGCGATCAAAGCCGATGGCACGAAACTCCATGCCGTTGCCCAAGCCATCAGTCGCCTCGCGGAGGTGCGTTGGGTGGTTATCTGTGCTGGGCAATACGACATTCTGCTTGAGCTTGTCTGCGAGAACAATGAACATTTGCTAAATATTCTATCCAACAAAATTTCGGTGATCGAGGGCGTGCGGGAAACCATTACCTTCCCTTACCTCGAAGTCGCCAAACGCACGTATGAATGGTCCCTGCCAGACCTCGCTGCGGAGTAAATCTCTGTCTTATAGGGCATTAGCGTAGGCGCGCCGTGCGTCTCGTTTGGAAAACCTTATTGTTATTGCTAGAGAAAGGAGTCAATAGAGATGAGCATACCTTCCCCCCTTCCCAAACTGGCAGAACCCAAGCAAAGCGAAATGCCTGAGGCAAGGCACTACAAATTGCTGATCGATGGTCAATGGGTAGAGGGCAGCAGCGGTGAGGAGATTGCCGTCCATAGCCCCGTAACGGGAGAAATTCTGGGCTACTACCCCAAGGCTACTCAGGAAGACATTGATCGAGCGGTCAAGGCGGCTCAACGTGCTTTCGAGAAATGGCGTTTGACCCCACCCTTTGAACGCGCCGCCCTCGTGCATCGCATGGCGGATGCTATTGATCGCAACCTCGAAAAGCTGGCTAGACTCAAGTCCTTAGAGAACGGCAAGCCCTATCAAAGCGAGGCAATCCCTTGTGTTCAGGAGACAGCCGAAAACTTCCGCATTGCCGCCGAGGATATCAAACGCTTGGAGAGTCCAATCATTCCTTCGCGAGATGGACACAAGCGCATCTTGACCTTTTACCGACCTTACGGCGTGTGGACGGTGATCACGCCCTGGAACTTCCCTACCTTGATCCCCTCGGAAACCTTGGCGCCCGGTTTGGCGGCTGGCAATGTGATTATTTTCAAGCCGTCCGAATATACCCCACTGAGCGGGTTAGCCCTCGTTGAAGCCCTCATGGAAGCTGATTTGCCGCCGGGCATCCTTCAATGCATTCCCGGTGACGGGCCGACGGTAGGCGATTGGTTGGTGACCCATGACGGTGTAGATGCGATTGCCTTCACTGGCTCAGACCGCACCGGCCGCATCATCGCTTCGCGGGCGGGCTTGAAACATACCTTGATGGAAATGGGTGGCAACGGGCCAACAATCATCCTAGATGATGCCGATCTGGAAAAAGCAGCCGAATTGACCGCTTTTGGTTGCTTCTACGAAGCCGGACAGGTGTGTTGCGCCACCGAGCGCATTTTAGTTCACAAGAAAATTCACAAGGATTTTGTGGACTTAATGACCGAGCAGGCTAAAAATATCGTCTTGGGCGATCCCTTCAACGAAAATGTCACGATGGGACCTTTGTGCAATGAAATGACAGCCTTGAAAATGGAACGGCACATCAAAGACGCGGTCGAGAAAGGGGCGCGCTTAGTTTACGGCGGGAAGCGGGCAAGCGGTTACCCCACGAATTTGTACTTTGAACCAACCGTGGTGGATGAAGTCCCAGAAAACGCTTTGATGCACTATGAGGAGTCTTTTGGACCGCTAGCAGCGATAACCGCTGCGGAAAACGACGAGGAACTCCTCCGCCTGGCGCACATCGATCGTTATGGATTACAAATGGGTTTGTTCACCTCCAGTTTGCAACGCGCTTTTTACTTCATAGAGCGCTTGCGCACCGGCAACTTGGTGATCAACGATAACACCGATTATTGGGAACCGCATGTGCCTTTTGGGGGCGCAGGCGGAACCGTGAGCGGTCACGGGCGCATTGGTGGCAAATATACGATGTTGGATATGGTCTATCTTAACACTGTAGTCATCGATTTCATGAACGTCAAAAGATAGAACGGTGTAGCGATCAAATTCGTCGGACACATCGTCTTAAGATTTTTTTACTGGAGGAAGGTAGAGATGAATACCCCAAAACTTTGGGTCTTTGTTGTGTTGTTGGTATCTCTGGTGGCGGTTGCGTGTGGTGGTACCCCTTCTCAACCCGCAGCATCTAGTCCTGAAATCCCAGCCCAGACCGAAAGTGCTGCACCTGCTCAACCTCAAGCGCCTGCCCGAGGCAAAATTGTCATCTCCAACTGGGATGCCTACATGCCCAGCGATCTGCTGGAGAAATTCACTGCTGAGACGGGCATCCAGGTCGAGTTGGCTCTCCACGCTACAAACGAGGAAATTGTCGGTAAACTGGTTGCTTCTAAGGGGAAAGGATTTGATGTGGTCTTTATGACCGGTCAGTTTGCCGATGCCGTGGCAAAAATGGGCTTGCTCAGTGAGATCGATTACGCAAAACTGCCGGGTTCCGCCAACCTATTCGAGGAGGTAAAGCGCATCCCCTTTACAAAGTATGCGGTGCCCTACACGTGGGGGACAACCGGGTTATGTTATCGCTCCGATTTGGTTAATTATGAACCCGATAGCTGGTATGATCTGCTCAAACCCAAGCCCGAACTGGCAGGTAAAATCACCATGTTGTCCACCGATCGCTGGCTATTGCTGCCGGCTCAGAAAGCCTTGGGGTTTTCCGCCAACACAACGGACGCAGGGGAGATGCAGCAAGTCAAAGACTTGTTGATTGAAGCCAAAAAGACCTTGCTCGCCTACGACGATACCACCTTTTATTCCAAGTTGGTCTCTGGGGAAGCGCTATTGGTCGAGGCATGGGATGGCTGGTGTAACTACGGGATTGCAGAAAACGCCGACATTCGCTTTGTGATTCCTAAGGAAGGCAGCGATTTATGGGTGGATACGATGGTTATCCCGGCGCCTTCGGAAAACAAAGAAGCTGCCTATGCCTTTATCGACTACGTCCTCCGTCCCGAAATTGGCGCCTGGGTGGCAGAGAATATTCTCTACAAAGTGCCCAATCGAATGGTGATGGGCAGCCTCTCAACCGACTTGCTCACCACCTTTCCGAATCTTTCCATTCCACCGCAAGAACTCCTCAAGCAGGAAGCTCTGCAAGATGTCGGCGAGGCACAAAGTTTATACTCTGAAATTGTTGCCGAAGTGCTGGCGAGCGGGCAATGATACCGCATGAACTCTCAAGTAGAACAACTCGTTTGAGTTGTTCTACTTGATTTACCCTTTGTGGAGCCGTGAGTATGAAAAGAATGGTATCGCCGTTGGTCTTGTTAGGACCTGCGTTAGCATGGCTGGTGGTCTTTCTCGTGTTCCCCTTGTTGTTGATCTTTGCTTTTAGCTTCTTCCAGCGCGGGTCCTTTGGGCAGATCGTCTATGACCCAACTCTCAAAAATTACCTTCGACTGTTCAACCCGACCGTGCTGCGCGTCTTTCTCCATTCTCTGCGTCTTGCTGCTTTCGTCACGTTTATTGCGCTGCTCTTAGGCTACCCAACGGCTTACTTTATTGCCAATCAACCTGCGCGGTGGAAAAACACCCTTTTGGTGCTGGTGATCCTGCCCTTCTGGACGAGCTATCTAATCCGAACCTATGCTTGGATTGTCTTGCTCAACCGTGAAGGTGTGCTAAGCCGTCTGTTGATTTCGCTCGGCTTGAGCCGTGAGCCGATTTCTTTTTTGTATAACGATACAGCTATTCTGATCGGCTTATTGTATGGCTATTTGCCTTTCATGGTGCTTCCTTTGTATTCAGCAATTGAGCGTCTGAACCCAGAAATACGGGAAGCCTCGTTTGATTTAGGGGCGACTCCGTTTCAGACCTTCTTCCGAATTACGCTGCCCTTAACTCTGCGAGGGGTGGTAACCGGGGCAATTTTCGTTTTTGTGCCCAGTTTGGGCAATTTCTTTGTGCCCGAGTTGCTAGGCGGTGGTCAACGTTTTATGATCGGTAATATGATCAACAACCAGTTTCTAAAGGCGCGCGATTGGCCGTATGGTTCGGCGATGGCTTTTGGGGTGATGGCGATTGTGTTCATCCTTTTGCTCTTTCAAGCTTGGATAACCCGCCGTACCGAACAAAGTTGAGAGGTAAGTATGCGATCACAGACCTGGCTGCGCTTTCATTCTAGCCTTGTTTACATTTTTCTGTATGCTCCGATCCTGATGTTGATCGTTCTCTCGTTCAACCGCTCCGGTTTACCCACGGCGTGGGGAGGTTTTTCTCTCTACTGGTATGCAGAGTTGTTGCAAAATCGAGCCCTGCTCAACGCTGCGCTCAATTCGTTACTGGTTGCAAGCGGTTCAACGCTTGTTTCGGCAGCATTCGGCACGCTCTTAGCGATGGGGCTAGAACGCATCGCCCGCAATCTGGTGCTCGATGCTTTCGTCTTCCTGCCCATGATCATCCCTGATATTGTCTTGGCGATTGCCCTTTTATCTTTCTTTACATTTATCGAAATGCCGCTCAGTTTGCTCACCATTACGATTTCGCACATTGTATTCAACATCGCTTTCGTGGCGGCCATTGTACGCACACGCCTAAGCTATTTCGATAACACGCTGGAAGAAGCCTCTTTAGATTTAGGTGCACCGCCGCTAAAAACGTTCTTCAAGATTACCTTGCCTTTGATCCTACCGGGTGTCATTGCAGGCTCTTTGTTGGCTTTCACCATTTCGTTGGATGAATTTGTTATCGCCTTTTTCACAGCAGGTCCGGCGCAACCAACCTTGCCCATATTGATCTACTCGATGGTGCGCTTTGGAGTGACGCCAGACGTGAACGCCCTTGCGACCATCGTGCTTAGTTTGAGCGCCTTGCTGATCTTGATCGCGCAACGGTTTGGCGGCACGGAGGGTTTCTTCTAAAATGAACGGCTGGAAAGAACTGATTCGGATCGAGAATGTCGTCAAGCGGTTTGGCACAATCCTAGCCGCCGATCATATATCCCTTTCGATCGGAGAAGGGGAATTTTTTGCCCTGCTGGGACCGAGTGGTTGCGGAAAGACCACGCTGCTGCGCATGTTAGCCGGATTTGAAACCCCCGATTCGGGCTCAATTCTCTTGGATGGCAAAGATCTAACCGCAGTGCGCCCCTGGAATCGGCCGGTCAATATGATGTTTCAGTCTTATGCCCTTTTTCCGCACATGTCTGTCTATGATAACATTGCCTACGGTTTACGTCAGGAGGGTTTGCCCGCTGCAGAAGTTGATCGGCGCGTCAGAAATGCGCTCGAATTGATCGGTTTGCCCGAACTTGCCAAACGCAAGCCGGGTAACCTTTCGGGCGGGCAGAAACAACGGGTCGCTTTGGCGCGCGCCATCGTCAAACAGCCGCGCGTTTTGCTCTTGGATGAGCCGCTCGCTGCCTTAGACCGCAAATTGCGGGTCGAGATGCGCCTTGAACTAAAGCGGTTACAAAACGAAGTGGGCATTGCTTTTGTCTTTGTCACGCATGATCAAGAGGAAGCCCTGACGATGGCCGATCGCGCAGCGGTGATGAAAGATGGCAAGGTGATGCAGGTAGGCACACCGGAGGAGTTATATAACGCTCCAGCGAACCTTTATGTTGCCCAATTTATCGGCGAGGCAAATGTATTTGCCGGGCAGTTGGATTATATTGATTCAGAATGGCAGCTTGAGTGTGGAGAGCAAGCATTCCGCGTTTCTGCTGCAGAGGTGCACCGAAGCGGGCTTGCCAAAGGAGCGCAGGCCGCCCTTGTGATCCGTCCTGAAAGAATAGAGATTGCACCTACATCAGACTCGAACTCTGTCAACCAGCGCAATTGGGTTAGGGGGCAGATCCTCGAAATTGCCTATCTCGGAACGGCTTATAATCTTGTTGTTCAGACGGTGACGGATAGGCGGCTTTTTGCCCAAATTCAGGCCGCCGATTTCTCTTCCTCCACCTTTCGAGTCGGTGATACGATTCGCATCAGTTGGAAGGTTGAGCAGGGCATCCTAGTGCCATTGGATAAACTTTAGGGTCTAAGTCACAAAGTGGTTCAAACATCTTTCACAAACGAAATAGGAGAACGCAATGACTTTACAAGGAGAACAAACCGCACGTTGGTTTCAGCGCGCAAGCTCGGTAATGCCTTACGGGGTTAGCTCCAACTTCCGCTATTGGGGCGATCAAGACACGCTAGTGATTCAAAGGGCACAAGGTGCCTATCTGTGGGACATGGATGGTAAACGCTATATTGACTACCGCTTGGGCTTCGGGCCAGTCATTATCGGTCATGCTGATGCTCAGATCAACCAAGCCGTAGCCCAAGCGATCCAAGAGGGAACGCTATCTGCCTGGACGACACCCGCCGAGGTGGAATTAGCCGAGCGTATCATCCGCTTAACCGGCGTTGAGATGGTACGCCTTGCCAACAGCGGCACAGAGGCGACCATGCAAGCCTTGCGCATTGCCCGCGCCCACACCGGGCGAGAGAAATATATCAAGTTTGAAGGACATTATCACGGTTCGGCCGACTATTTTATGTTTAGCACTGCTGCAGCAAGCCTGAATATGCTCGGCTCGCCGCGAAGCCCAATTCCGGCCCCAATGAGCTCAGGGATGCCAGCTCAAATTGCTGAGACGGTGATCATCCTCCCCTTCAACGATTTAGACCTGCTCGAAAGAACGATTCGCGCTCGCTGGGGGGAAATTGCAGCCGTGTTTGTCGAACCGGTGATGGGCAATGTGGGGGGCATTTTGCCGCAGGAGAACTTTCTACCCACCCTGCGCCGCTTGTGTGATGAGTATGGGATCGTGCTGGTTTTCGATGAAGTTAAAACCGGCTTCCGCATTGCCAAGGGCGGCGCTCAAGAATTTTTTAATATCAAAGCCGATTTGGTGACCTACGCTAAAGCTCTAGGCAACGGTTTTCCGATTGCTGCCATTGGCGGCAAACGCGAGGTGATGATGACCATTGCCCCTGGACAAGTTTCCCAATCCGGCACCTATAACGGCAATACTGTTGCGGTTGCTGCTGCATTAGCCACTTTGGAACGGTTTGAAAAAGACCCTATCCATGAGACCCTTCGGCAACGCGGACAAAGCCTGATGAAGGGTATTGATGAGGTCTTAACGGATCACGACATCACTCACGCTCTAACTGGCTTGCCGGCAATGTTTGGTATCTTCCTAGGTAGTTCTGAGCCACCGCGAAACTTTCGCGAATACCTCAAAGGAAATTCTGCTTTGTATGCCCAATTGGTTCGTGGCTTAGCCCAACGCGGCGTCCTGCCCGATATCGATGGGCGTGAGCCGTGGTTCCTTTGCGCTGCCCTCAGCGAAGCAGATGTGCAAGAGACTTTGAACGTCGTGAATGATACCGTTCGCAATCTAAAGGAACGGGGCAAGGTTAACTAGACTCGGAATTTTGGTCTGGATATTGAGGTCGAAGAGGAGGAATTTATGAAGATCGTTGTCGTGGGCGGAGCAGGTAAGATGGGTTGTATTGCTGTGCAAGCATTGGCGAAAGACCGGCGCGTTAGCGAGGTTGTGATCGCCGATTACCATGAGCAAAACGCCGCAACGGTGACGCGCATCCTGCAAAGTGACAAAATCCGCTTCGTAAAAGTCAATGTCGAACAACCAGAGGCATTGGTCGCCTGTTTGCAGGGAGCAGATGTGTGTTTAAATGCCAGCGTTTACTACTATAACTTGCCCATTATGGAGGCTTGTCTGCAAGCGGGTGTATCCTATACAGACCTTGGCGGTTTATTCCACACCACCCGCCAGCAGTTGACCTATCATGAGCGATTTGCGGAAAAAGGCTTGAGCGCCGTGCTAGGTCTGGGCTCAGCGCCGGGCATCCCGAACGTCCAAGCTCGCTATGCCGCCGATCGTCTCGACACGATTGAATATATCCGCATCTATGACGGCATCAAGCCTCCTCCACCTGATGATTTGCGGTTTACCTATGCTGTTGCAACTATCTTAGATGAAATGACCATGTCTCCAATGGTCTATCGAGATGGCGAGTTCATCGCCGAGGCGCCCCTTTCAGGCTTTGAAGAAGTGGCTTTTACCCCGCCATTGGGCATTTTGCCCATGCACTATTCTTTACACTCCGAGGTGGCAACCTTGCCCATTACATTCAAGGATAAGGGCGTGCGCGAGTGCTTCTTCAAGATCAATTATTGGGGGATGGCAAAGGAAGCTGTGGAGAAGCTCCGTGTGCTTGAAGAATTTGGCTTCAACAGCACAGAAGCTCTCCGGGTTGCTGAAGGGATTACGGTGATTCCCCGTCAAGTGTTGATGGCAATGATGGCAAAGTATGTCCCTTCGATTGAAGAGTTTCTGGCTCCGCCGAAGAACTCTCCTCCCGATTGGGTGAAGGAAATTGTCACCGAGGTCAAAGGAAGCAAAGACGGCAGAGAAGTGCGCTATCGCTTGGGAACGTTAGCAGTCAAAGGGGCCCTGCCTACGGGAGTTGTGCCCGCCATTGCCGCCATTTGGCTCGGTCAAAAGCGCATCCCCCCAGGCGTATATCCACCCGAAGCGGTTTTGGAACCGGTTGGTTTTCTCAGAGAACTAGAGCCTTTTGATATTTACACCCAGGTGAGTGTTACCCAGAGAATGGATGAAACCTTTTGCCATTAGGCTCATTGAGTCGCTTTGTGAAAAGTTGTTTTTTTTATGTGTCCACGCAAAAGTTGTAGGACAACTCAATGAGTTGTCCTACAAAGCAACGTTGCCAACAACTTTTGAGTGCACACGTTTTTTATGTTGAATGGTAACTATTCAGCCATGTTGCTTTGCACGCCGATTTGTTGGACTAAAGTCCTGCCTGAGTACATAAAAGTCGCATCCGTCCGACTTGGCGCCCAGCCCAAAAGGCTTCCATGCGCTGAGCAGGTGGGCTTTAGCCCTGCGAACTGTTTCTCAATCTTTTCTAATCAGGAGTTAAGCCCATGGACCAACCGCTCACAAAAGAAACCTTAGGAATTGGCATTGCCGGCACCGGCTTTATCGGACCAGCCCACGTGGAAGGATTGCGCCGCAATGGTTTGCGCGTCTTGGGCTTGGCGGAGGCTACCCCCGAATTAGCCCGCCAGAAAGCAGCCGAGCTGGGCATCCCGCGCCCCTACAACTCGCTGGAAGAGATGCTGGCTGACCCCCAAATCCACGCCGTCCATCTTGCTACTCCCAATCACCTTCATTACCCGCACGCCAAAGCCGCTCTGCTGGCCGGCAAACATGTGGTGTGCGAGAAGCCTTTAGCCACTTCTTCAGAAGAATCGGCCGAATTGGTACGCCTAGCAGCCGAACTGAAGCGCGTCAATGCCATCAACTTTAATTTGCGCATGTATCCCCTCGTCCAACAAGCCCGCCAGATGGTGCAAAGCGGCGAACTGGGTGAAGTTTTCATTATTCAGGGTTCATATCTCCAAGATTGGCTGCTCTTCCCAACCGATTGGAACTGGCGGCTACAGCCCGAACTTGGCGGCAGCTTGCGCGCCGTCGGCGACATCGGCTCACACTGGTTGGACATGGTCACCTTTATCACCGGTTTGAAGGTGAAAGAAGTCTTTGCCGATTTCAAAACGATCCATGCGGTGCGCAAGAAACCAGCCAAACCATTGGAAACCTATAGCGGTAAACTCTTGCAGCCCAAAGATTATGTCGATCAACCGATAACCACCGAAGACTATGCCAGTATTCTACTGCACTTTGAAAACGGCGTGCCCGGTGTGTTGACGGTCTCTCAGGTGTGTTCTGGGCGCAAGAATCGCCTGTTCTTTGAGATTAATGCTTCTAAGTCTTCGCTGGCTTGGGATTCGGAGCGCCCTAACGAGTTATGGGTCGGTCATCGCACCCAGCCTAACCAAATCTTGATGAAAGACCCAGCCCTGCTCTCACCCGAAGCCCGCGCCGTCACTTCCTATCCCGGTGGTCATAACGAGGGTTTTGCGGATACGTTCAAGCAATTTAGCGCCAAGTTTTATCGCTATCTTTTGGCAGGCGACTATTCAGCCCCGCCAGATTTCCCTACTTTTGTCGATGGGCATTACGAAATGTTGCTTTGCGAAGCGATTGAACGCAGCGCCAAGGAACAACGCTGGGTAGAGGTGGCTTAGAGAGCAAAAGCTAGACATCAAAGACGAGCGAGGCTTCCACCCCTCGTTCGGTCTGGCGCACTTGCAGATTGTGATACGTGACTGCCTTGATCGCTTTGTCAATTGAGCGGACCGGGAAGCCGCGCAGGTGCGCCTTGAGGCGGTTTGGCTCAAGAGACATCTGGTATTCCGTAAAAGCCAGGTTTTCTTGCTCGAGCAAATGCAACAGTTCACTAAGAAACTTTACTAACAACTGCTCGTAATCGAGAAAGGTGATCGCGAATTCACGCTCGAAGACAGGCTCATTTTCTAGGCGAATGCCTGCCAGCGTCATCATCCCACGCGCCGCCTGCTCCAACAAAGCGGCAAGGTCTGGCGCCCAAACCTGCAGTGCCCAGTCGGCTGCATGTTCAATTTCTTGGAAGCCGGCCGGCGGTCTTTCCATGTGCAAAAGTATACCATCTTCGATTTTTGTGGTAAAATCCCTCCGCTCTGGCGTTGTACCCTTCGCCGGTGCCCGCTTGTAGCGGATCTCTGTACGCAGAAAGGGCTTGAAGCATGAAAGTTTTGTTGTTGAAAGATGTGCACAAACTGGGAAGAGCGGGGGATATTAAGAAAGTGGCCGATGGCTACGGGCGCAACTATCTCATTCCGCAGGGGTTAGCCGTCTTGGCAACGCCTGGGGCGGTCAGACAGGCTGAACATATCCGACAAAAAGCTGCCCTTGCCCGCCAAGCGCTCAACCAAGAACTAAGTGGCGTTGCAGAACAGATCAACGGCTTGCGGTTGAGCTTTGCTGCCAAAGCTGGTGAGACCGGTAAGCTTTACGGTTCAATTACGACAGCCATGATTGCTGAGGCGATTAAAGCCAAGGTCGGCTATGAGGTCGATCGCCGCTCCATTGACGTTCAACCGATTCGCAACCTCGGCAAATATCATGTGCCGGTGCGTCTGACGGTTGATTTAGCGCCCACGGTGCATGTGATCGTCCATCGAGAAGGCGAAGCACCTGAGGAAGAGGAAATCCCTGAGACGGAAGAAGCTCTGGAGAGCGAGAACGAGGAGAGTTCCAATGCAGACCATCTTACGCAGTAAAACCAAAACGGTAAAAATTGACCCCAACGGGCCTTTTACCATCATCGGCGAGAAGATCAATCCCACCGGGCGCAAAAAATTGGCGGCAGCCTTGCAGGAAGGCAATTTTGATTACGTGCGCGAGTTGGCTACCAAGCAAATTGCTGGCGGCGCCGATGTTTTAGACGTGAATGTCGGGGTACCCGGCTTGGATGATGTGGCTGTGCTTCCCCAGGTGGTCAAGCTCTTGGGAGAGGAATTTGATGTCCCCTTGTGTATCGATACGCCGAACCCCAAAGCCCTCGAAGCAGCCCTTAAGGTCGCGCCGGGGCGGGTGTTGGTCAATTCGGTGAACGGCGAAGAGGCGTCGCTGAGCAGCGTGTTGCCTTTGGTGAAAGAGTATAACACCGCTGTCATCGGTTTGGTGATGGATGAGAATGGCATTCCCAATGACCCAGAGACGCGCTGTGCCATCGCAGAGAAAATTATCGAACGCGCCGCACGGCTCGGTATCCCCGTCGAAGATATTGTGATTGACGTCTTGGTGCTGACGGTTGGCGCAGATAGCAATGCAGCCGCTGTAACTTTGAAGACCATCGAATTGGTGCGCAAGAACTTCGGCGTAAACATCAATTTAGGCGCCAGTAACGTGTCTTTTGGGCTACCAGACCGCGATACCTTGAATATGGCATTTTTAGGCTTGGCAATTCATGCTGGGGCAAGTTGTGCCATTACCGATCCGACCAAATATACCGCCTTTATCAAGGGATGCGACCTGCTGATGGGGCGGGATGCCTACGCAGCGAAATATATCAAATACTTCCGCACGCATCCGATTGAAGAGAAAAAATAAGGACTGCGTAATTGATCAACCGACCCGAAAGTCCGCAGGTGATGCAGATTGGGCAACACCGATTTGAAAGACCTTGCGGTAGACATCTTGTCCAAAACTGGTCGGCAAGGGTTCACTTTCGTGCAACTTGAAGGTGCGTTGCCCATCTGCTTGGCGCTCCGCTCGTAAAAACAGGGCCTTTGCGGACTTTAGGTCGTAGAAACGGCGCGCCAATTCAAACATGTGCGTCACAAAAAACACCTTAATGTTGCGTTCGATCAAGGCTTGGACGATCTGCTGCGCGATCTCCGAGCCTTCCCGTTCATTGGTGGCGGCAAAGGACTCATTGAATAAGACCATCGCATTGGGTTTGAGCCAATCGATGATTTCGCTCATCCGCTTCAATTCTTCGTCAAACTTACCGCTTTTCATCGTGGCATCTTCTTCGCGTTTGTAGTGAGTGAATAACCCGCTGCAACAGTTAGCGGCGAAAGATTCTGCTCCAACAAACATCCCGCATTGCATCATCAACTGCGCCAGTCCTATGCTGCGTAAGAAGGTGGATTTTCCACCTTGGTTTGCCCCGGTGATCATCACCAGCTCCTTGCCATCGCCATTCATCTCATTGCCAACCACGCAACGGTTCATGGTCAGAGCAAGGCATACCTCATACAGGCCTTGAAAGGTGTGAAAGCGAGTGTTTGAAGGATAGGGTTCAGGAAAGGCAATCGGCTCTCCAATTTCAGCCAAACGCTCTGCCAGGTTGAGACAAGCGATATAAAAACCCAACTCAACCCGCAAAACATTGAGAAAACTGTCAATATGGTCAGCCGCCTGAGCTACGGCGTTGGCAACCGAATTGATCCCCCGATCGCGTAATTCGCCCACGGCTTTTGCTCCATGATCATCGCGCGGCGGAATGGAGAAGGAATAAACCGGCGACCTTTTGGAAAAAACGCGCTTCATCCAATCGCCTTTTTGGCGCTTTGGCTTACGCAGGAGATAGTTTGTGCCTTCATTCCCCATCCCCAATTCAGCGCTGATCAGCACACCCTCACGAAAGCGCAATTCTTTCAGGTGTTCCTCCACTTCCAGAAAATAAGCATCGCCTAACTCCTGCTGGATCATCGTGAAGAAGCGTTGAAAGCCGCGCGACTCAAACTGACCCATGTTTTCGTCAACAATGCGACGCATCTTGCGCAACAACCCGACAAACATTTCCAGCAACTCAACGGCGCTGCTCAGGATGCTGCTTGGATAGAAGCTAAAAATGCCTAGCCACTGTTTTTGTTTGGTGATCAGAGCTTGAATCGGAATCTGATAAAGCTCCCGCACAACGTCAGGGTTGCGGAGGCAGTCTTGAAGAATGCTTTGGCGGAAGCGAATGAGTTCAGGCTGCTCAAGGCTGTGCAAGAGGACTTGTTTTGCGACGTTGCGCAGGAAGGAATCCCCTTGCGCCATGGCATCTAAAAGGATATCGATTTCCAAGTCTTGGATTAGGGCTTCTGCTTGAGGAGGCAGTTCCTGCTTGAGATCAAAATCTCGATCGGGATATAAGAGAAAGACTTTCATGGTCGCAAGCGCTCCACAATTTGACGGTAGGTCAGACGGTGTTTTTCGGCTAAGGTGAGGGCATAGGCTAGTCCATCGGCAGGTTTACGAACGATTTTATACGTGCGCTCAGCGGCATTATCGGGTTTCACTGTGCTGACCATGCTCACCGTTTTTTGGTTAAACGTGGACAATTCATCGAGAAAGGTAACCCAGACGCTGTAGGCGTCCAGATCGGAGATCCTTTGCAAGATTTCTTTGCTCAAGAAGACAGCATCTTCAAAAGTTGTGGAAGAGAAAACCTCGTTGAGGATCAGAACACTCTGCGGTGTGGCGTTTTCAAGGATGGAATGGATGCGTTCGAGATCGTCATACAGTTTCCCGCTCAGGTTGCGCAGGTCTTCTTCGCGTTCAAAGTGGGTAAAGATGCGATCGCAAAGGAACAATTGGGCGTCTTTGCCTGGCACCGGGCAACCCAAAGCCGCGAGATAATGCAGTTGTCCAAACATTCTTGCAAAGGTCGTTTTTCCACCCTGATTGGGCCCGCTGATGACGATCACTCTTTCTGCCTCACGGAGATAAAAATCATTGGTCACAATCTCTTGTTTTTCGTGACGGAGCGTGTGGGCTAAAGCGAGATCAAAGGTTTGATGGGCAAAAATATTTTTCTCTTGCACGACTTCGGGTAAACAAAAGGGAAGGCCCTTGCGTTGAATCTCGGCCATAAAGTCCAAATAGGCGATATAAAACTGAATCTCTCGGTCAAACCGTTGAATGGCTTCATCAACAAAATTTTGGTGCTGGCGATAAAATCGATCGAGTGTAGCAAATTCTTCCGGGTATAAACGGGCAACAAAGTCGAGAATTTGCGCTTCAACATGGTTCATCCCCGAACTCTTGGAAAGATCGCTGTGATAATCTTTGACGGCGCCTTGTTTGAACTTGGCAAACGTTTTTTCAACTTCTAGGCTGTAGTCGATTTCCCCTTCGTAGCGGCGCACGCGCACGGTTCCGTTCTGGAGGATAATGCAATAGCGGATACGCTGCAAGGTTTCCTTGACCTTTTTGGCTTCTGCTAAAAAGGCTTCAAAAGGGCGAGAATGAAGATAATGGGTTAGATAGTCTCGAAAGGCAAGCAACCCCTTGGAGCTTAAGGAGATCGAGACAAGCTCCTCACCTAACTCGGTGACCGCTTTTCCGTAAACGAGGGCCGCTTCTAAAAACCAACCTTCTTGATGATAGCGATACTCTAACTTGTCGCTCAAAGCGAGATAACGGCGCACGCGCACCATCTGTTCAGCAAACGTCTTCAGCACAGCCATCAGGCGCTCGTTCGTCAGATCGCGCATCACGGCTTGACGGTAGCGGATTGTCCGCAGGTCTTTGAGGGGGGTGTAATAAAAGGGCTTGAGGTTGTATTCTTGTTTGCGAGCCGTGATCGCTTGGATGACCTGATCGAGGTTCAAATCCGGGAAGCAGTCGGGTTGAAGGGTGTTTTCGAAAATCTCATTGTGTTCCGATAAGATGCTAATAAAGCTCATCTTGTTTCTCCGAGACGGCTGGTAAAAGGTCTTGCAATGCCCGAATTGCAGCCTCTGCCACACTTGGGCGCGGGCTATGTTGGGCTTGTTCTAGAACTTCGATGACTTTTTGACCTCCAATCCCTTGCAGGGCTCGAACTGCAGCGATGCGGGCTACATAGGGTTTCGATTCGTCGAGTAAGAAATCGGCAAGCGAGGGAATTGCTTCTGGATCGCCTAGCCAACCTAAACCGCGTGCAGCTAGGGTGAGCAAAAAAGGATCGGAGGAATCCTTAAGTAGGATGGAGAGCGGTATGCGGAGGCGAGGGTCGTGGTACCAGCGGATCAGTACATCCACAGCCATCGCTGCGCGGTCGGGATCCTTGGCAAGGATTGTATTAAGCAAGGATTCAGCCATCGTATGCGCTTCATCCGTGCATGGCTGCCCACACTGCGGACAAGGAGCGCCGCCGATATTTGGGATGCGGCAAGAAGGGCAAAACAACAGTTGAGTTTCCAAAATAAAAAAACCTCCACGGATAGGTGCTCCAGTAGAGGCTATCAGTCCAGCGACAGTTATGGCGAGCCTCATCGCCGCCCGTCATTATATCACATTCTAGCGCCCCGACACGTGCGACAGCAATTCTAAGTTAACACTTTTAGCAAGAAAGAGCAGATTTTCGTAACATAGGCTTCAGCCTGTGTCTCGTTTACACAAGCTAAAGCTTATGTTACCGCACAAGCCGAAGTTGGTGTTACCTTCGCATGATATTTCCATATCGGATGTCTGCATCTAGCGTTTTCAGGACTAAGTTTATGAATCTCCCGCCGTTTTTTACCCTGCATAAAAGGATGCAATTTGCGAGAGTTTGACAAACCACTCGATAGGTTGTCCACATTCAACAACCTTTGCCTACCCTTTTCACATTGGTTTGATTCTTTACTTTTGCCGATTTTCGCGCACGTAATAGGCTGCGCCGATGATGCCGAGGAACAAACCCAGGACCGAGGCGGTATAAGAAAGAAAATTCAAAAAGAACGTAGATTCAAGCACCTTGATAACCATAAGAAAGGGAAAAATGACCCCACTTAGACACAATAGAAATCCGATCAAAATGAGTTTCCAAGCTCGCATCTCTACGGCTTATGCAACCAACATGCGACACGATGATCGGCGGCAGGGGTAAACTCGGGCGGCTCTTCGATCTCACACAGACCTTGGATCATCTGAGCGCAACGGGGATGGAAGCGACAACCCGGCGGCGGTTTGACCAAGCTAGGCGGCTCGCCGGGTGGCACCTCGCGAAAGGAGAGCGCATTGCGGGCATCCGGATCGGAGGTTGCCGAAAGCAAGGCGTGGGTATAAGGGTGGAGCGGATTCTTCAAAAGCTCCCCGATCGGGCTTTGTTCCACCAATTTGCCGGCGTACATGACAAAAATGCGTTCTGAGAAATATTTCACCGTAGATAAATCGTGGGTAATGTAAATAAAAGAGAGGTTGTGCGATTCCTGTAAGCCGCGCAGCAGTTTCAAGATTTCCACTCGCACCGAGGCATCCAGCATTGAAACCGGCTCATCGGCGACGATCAGTTTGGGGTTGAGGATCATCGCCCGCGCAATCACGACGCGTTGTTGTTGTCCGCCGCTGAGCATGTGCGGGAACTTGCCCAAAAAGTCTTCCACTGGGTAGAGTTTGACTTCCTCCATCACGCGATGGATTCTCTCTAAACGCTCCTTCCCGTTTCTGATTGCGGCGATGATCAACGGTTCTTCTAGAATGCGCCGCACACTCATAAAGGGCGGCAAAGCCCCGTAGGGGTCTTGTTGAATATAACCCACCTGCGAGCGATACCATTTCAGGGTTGCCGAATCGGCGTTGGCGATCTCTTTTCCTTCAAAAATTACATTGCCTTCCCGCGGTTTAACTAAGCCAAGAATTGTCTTCATTAGTGTCGATTTACCACAGCCGCTTTCCCCAACCACGGCGATGGCTTCGCCACGATGGAGGTCAAAACTGACTTTATCCACCGCCCGCACATAGCCAACGATGCCGAAGCCGAAGCGGCGCAATTCATACCAGACATGCAAATTGCGAATGGAAAGCAGAATCTCGCGTTGATCTGTCTCTGTTCTTAATCTGGAGGGGGCTTCGATAACCATGCAGGCTCCTTAGGCATACAACCAACAACGTACTTTGCGTCCATCTCGTTCAATTACCGGTGGCTCTTCAGCGCATTTCTCAAAGCGAGCTGGGCAACGCTCGGCAAAGCGGCAACCGCTGGGGGGTGAAATTAGGCTCGGCGGTTGACCGGTGATAAACTGCGGGTCTTGATCGGCCCTCAGGCGGGGCACGCTTGCCATCAGCATTTTGGAGTAAGGGTGCAAGGGGTCGGGGAAGAAATCCTTCGCTTCACCGGTTTCGACAATTTGGCCAGCATACATCACCGCCACGTCATCCGCCAGTTCGCTGGATGTAGCGATGTCGTGCGTGATTAAGATAAAACTGGTGCCCAGTTCTTTCTTAATCCGCTTGAGGGTGTTGAAGATATTGGCTTGGGTGAGCAAATCTAAGGCTGAGGTTGGCTCATCGAGGATGACCAAGCTGGGCATGGTCACCAACGCCATGGCAAGGGCAACCCGCTGGCGCATCCCACCGCTCAGTTCAAAAGGATAACGGTTGAGGAAATCCTCTGCCACGCCAACGCGTTGAAACATGGTGCGGGCAGCTTCGAGCGCTTCGGCTTTGCTCATCCCCATGTGAATGATGGCCGGCTCAGCCACCTGATCGCCGACGCGGAGGACGGGGTTGAGCGCATTCATGGCTGCTTGGGGGACGAGCGACATTTCCACCCAGCGGATACTTTGGCGAAATTCTTCATCGCTCAATTGCATCACATCTCGACCGTGGAGGTAAACACGACCACTATACTTGGCGATATTGCGCGGCAACAAGCGCAAGATCGCCTTGGCGAGTGAGCTTTTGCCACAGCCCGATTCGCCTAAAATGACCACGGCGCGGTTAACGCCCAACTCAAAATCGACCCCGTCCACCGCTTGCACCGGCCCGCGCAGGGTGGCAAAATACATCACCAGATTTTCGACGCGTAAGAGTCGTCCATTTTCCGATCTCATCAGATACCTCGCAAGCGGGGATTAAAAATTCGATCTAAGGAAAATCCCAAAACTGCGAAAGCTAACCCGGTGATCATTAACAAAGCCGATGGTTGCAAGACCCAATAGTACATTCCCTTATAAAGGGCGCCGTTGAACTCAGCATCTTGAATGATCTTTCCCCAAGTTGGGAGCACGGGGTCGCCCAACCCCAAGACAGCTAAGGACGCCTCGAGGAACACGTAGCTGGGGATGCCGGTCACTAAAGCCGGGATTAATAAGGGGATAATGCGGGGGAGGAGATAGCGGATAATGATGCGTCCATCGCCAGCATTGTAAGCTTTGGCAGCTTCGATATAGGGCATCTCTCTCACTTGCAGGAATATGGCGCGATAATTCTTAATAGCGCCACCAAAAATACTCAAGAGAATCGTAACGCCGAGGATGACAAAGATACTGCGGGAATAAAACGTACCGACCATGATCAGGATCGGCAAAAAAGGGAGAACGAGATTGATCTCAGTCACGCGCTGGATCAGGTCGTCAACCCAACCGCGGTACCAAGCACCTACGGCAGCGATCACCATGGCTAAAACGGACGTGCCTAGCGAGGCAACCAGCCCAAAAGCCATCGCCACCGGTAATCCCCAGAGTAGCCCAACTCTTAAGTCGCGGCGCATATGGTCGGTGCCAAACCAGCCATACACTTTGCCATATTGGATAAATTCCACTTCCACATCTGCATTCGGATCAAAGGTGACAATCTCGATCTTAAGCTGGTAGTCGCCTTTGAGGGGTTGGGGCGGATCGGTTTGAGGCACAGAATACAAGCCAATTTCTGCATCCAAACCCTTCAGGCGTTGGCGCAGTTTTGAGTCTTGGGAAAAGCGGAAATTGACTTTTGAACTCTGCAAGCCGAAATCGGCAATGCGAATCTCCCGTTCATCGGGGGTCACCCATAGCATGGAGACAAACGGACCC
>CALFWB010000054.1 GCA_937928795.1 uncultured Anaerolineales bacterium | reverse complement strand
CTCCTTCACTCACAACACCATCAATTGCGGGTCTTCCAGCACGCTCCTTAAGTCGCGCAGGAAAGCGGCCGCCACCGCCCCATCCACCACGCGGTGATCGGCGCATAGAGTCAATGTTATCATCGGGCGAATCGATATTTGATCCTGCTCATCAGCAATCACTTCCTTCTGCACCGCTCCGACCGCCAAGATAGCCACTTGCGGCGGGTTGATGATGGCGGTAAACTGCTCCACCCCAAACATTCCCAGATTGGTGATGGTGAAGCTGCCGTCCACCACCTCCTCTGGGCGCAGCCGGTTTTCGCGGGCGCGCCGGGTCAGGTCGTCCATCTCCTGCGCCAGTTGCAGCAAACCTTTTTCATCCGCCTGTCGGATGACCGGCACGATCAAGCCCTCTGCCAATGCAACCGCAATGCCCAAATTGACCGCTTTAATCAGCAAAATTTGCTCGCCTTGCGGGCTCTCTTGTAGCCAAGCATTCAGGTATGGGTTGCGTTTGAGTGCCCATGCTACCGCTTTTGCTAACACAGCCGTAAGGCTGACTTTGGGCTGACCCTCGCCGATCTGCTGATTGGCCTTGCTGCGCAACGCCTCGGCTTTCGTTACATCCACCCGAATCTGAAGGTTGATATGAGGGGCTTCCTGAGCACTCTTTTGCAGGCGTTGAGCAATGGCGCGACGCATACCTGTCAGCGGTAAAACCTGAAATTCTGGACGAGCAGGGGGCGGTGTAGCTGCTATTTCTACCGGCGTTGACGGAGCAGAGGGAGTAGGCGGAACTGCCGTGACAACTGAAGCTGCACGAGCTTCTGTTTGACTATCCAAATAGCGCTGGACATCTACCGATTGCACGCGGCCATCCGGCCCGCTTCCGGTTATCTCTGCCAGGTCTACTCCTGCTTGGCGCGCCAAGCGGCGGGCAGCCGGCACGGCGCGCACCTTGCCGCCAGCCGGGCGGCTGAGGGCAGCTTCCACATCGCTGCGGGTGATCCGCCCACCTATGCCGCTGCCCTGAATCTGCTCCAGCGAAACGCCCCTTTCGCGGGCGATGCGCTCAGCTAGCGGGGTGGCTTTAACCGCCGGCGCACTTTCCACCGCTTCCCAAACCGGTGCGGCGGCTTCCGCTGGTTTAGCGGCCTGCTGCATCTGCTGAGCGGCTGCCGCTTGGGAAGGTAACTCCTCGCCCGGCGACAGAATCATGCAAATCACCTCGGTGACCGGCACCACATCGCCCTCTTGGTAGCGCAAGCCAGCCAGAACGCCTCCCACCGGGGCTTCCACCTCCATGTTGACTTTATCGGTGGTGACCTCGGCGATCGGTTCGCCAGCTTCCACTGTATCGCCTTCTTTTTTTAGCCAGCGGACGATTTCGGCGGTTTCCTGCGTGAAACCAAATTTGGGCATAATGACTTCACGCGCCATTTGCGCCTCACACCTTCAAAGCAACGAGATTGCGGGCTTCTTCGAGGATATTTTCAACCTGCGGTACCGCATGGTATTCTAGGGTGCGGTTATAAGGGATGGGGATGTCCAACCCGCCCAGGCGGCGGATGGGGGCTTCCAGATAATCAAACGCTGGGCTTTCAGCGATGCGAGCGGCAATCTCGCCGCCGAAACCGCCCATCTTGACCGCTTCGTGGACGATCAGCACCTTGCCGGTCTTAACCACCGATTCGAGAATCGGCTCATCATCCAGCGGGCGCAAGGTGCGCGGGTCAATAATCTCCGCTTCAATCCCTTCTTGCGCTAGTTGTTCAGCAGCTTGTAAAGCGCGTTGCACCATGATGGATGTCGCTACGATGGTCAGGTCCTTGCCAGGTCGCACCACATGGCTTTTGCTAAGCGGCACGCGATACATCTCTTCCGGCACCGGCCCTTTGATCTTGTAAAGCAGCTTGTGCTCCACAAAAATAACCGGGTTATCGTCCTCAATCGAGGCAATCAGCAAACCTTTGGCGTCGTAGGGTGTGCTGGGCATGACCACTTTCAAGCCCGGCACATGCACAAACCAGTTTTCCAGACTTTCGGAATGCTGAGCCGCTGCACCGGTACCCGAGCCGCCAGGCATGCGTAGCACAAACGGCACTTTTGCCTTGCCGCCAAACATGAAGCGGATTTTGGCAGCCTGTAGCACCAATTGCTCCATGCTGAGCGTGACAAAATCCATGAATTGGATCTCGCCAACCGGACGGAAACCAGTCAAAGCCGCTCCAATGCACGCCCCGGCAATGCCTGCTTCTGAGATAGGCGTATCCATGACACGCTCTTCGCCAAATTGCTGAATTAGGCCGGCTGTAGCCCCAAAGGCGCCACCATAAACCCCAATATCTTCCCCGATCAGGAAGACGGTTTCATCTTCGCTCATCTTTTGAAAGAGGGCTTCGCGAATGGCTTCGACGTAGGTGATTTCACGCATAGACCCCCTCCAGAATGGTGCTTAAGTCGGGTTCAGGGCTGGCATTGGCAAATTCAACCGCTTCTTCGATGATCGCATGTGCTTTGGTAACGATCTCTTCATACTCAGCTTCGCTCATCTCTAAGAGATGTGCCAAGCGGTGAATGGGGTCACGCGCCTGCCACTCTTTGACCTCATCGCGAGTGCGATAGGCTTGCCGATCACTTTTGGAATGACCTTTCCAGCGGTAGGTGATGGCTTCAATTAGTGTTGGGCCGTTGCCCTCCCGCGCTCTTTCAGCGGCTGAGCGAACTGCATCATATACTGCCAACACATCGTTGCCATCCACAGTAATGCCAGGAATACCATAAGCAGCCGCCCGCTGACTGATATAGCGGATGTTAAAAGCCTTTTGTACTGGCATAGACATGGCATATTGGTTATTTTCGCACAAGTAAACCACCGGCAAATCCCAAATGCTTGCCATGTTCAGCGATTCGTGGAAGGCGCCTTCGTTAGCGGCTCCATCTCCAAAGATGGTCAGGCAAACCTGACGGGTTTTGCGCTTTTTGATGCTTAATCCTACTCCTACCGAAATGGGAATACCGCCACCGACAATCCCATTAGCTCCAAGGTTGTTCATCTCCACATTGGCGATGTGCATCGAGCCGCCTCGTCCACGGCAATAGCCGTTCTCTTTGCCCAAAAATTCAGCCATCATCAAGTTAACATCGCTACCCCATGCGAGACAGTGACCGTGGCCGCGGTGGTGGTTGAGCAGGTAATCGCCTTTTTCCATAGCGGAGGAAGCCCCCACCGCCACTGCCTCCTGCCCGATCGAGAGATGCATTGTCCCATGTACCAACCCGCGAGCAAACAAATCCTCGGCTTTTTCTTCAAATGCTCGAATGATATTCATCCTCAAGACCCATTCCCGTAAGCGCGTTTCACCCAGTTCATCCATCAAGCGCTTATGGTCGGGCTGATAAACTTCACTTTCAATCAGAGTCGTCCATTCCATAGCTATTTCGTTTTTTCTCCCTCGAGGAATTTTTGAATTCGCAATGCTGCAACTTCATCGGTAACCAGATGGTTGATAAAACCTGCTCGGCTGGCTGCCAAAATCGGCAAGGCTTTGGCTTGCCCGCCCGCCACTCCGATCCGCACTGGGATGGCGCGCAGCGTCTCCGGATCGATGCCGACAATGCAGCGAGTCAAGGGTGTATCAATCAGGCAGCCCTGCAGGTCAATGTGAATGGCGCATACATCTCCTACTGCGCCAGCTTCGCGCAACGATTCTAGTTGGCGATAATCTAGGTAGCCGGCGCGTAACAGGCTGGCATACTCAAAATCCACCGTACCAACGCCGACCAAAGCAAGCTCAATTTGCTTGAACTGGTGAAGCACCCGTTGGACATGAGGCGCATTCAATAGGGCTAGGCGGGTAGCTTCACTGTCCACGATCAGTGGCAAAGGCAACGTAGCGTACTGCCCGCCAAAAAGACGCGCCAGCCGTCTGGCCAGCTCAGGTCCGTCAATTTCGGGGTTAGGTGTACCTAACGAACCGATCATTTGAACAACCCGCAAGCCTTCCAGCGCGTGGGGGCGTACAGCGTTGACCGTTTCATACACTGCTGTACCCCAAGAAGTGCCAATGGTCAGGTATTCACGCAGGTGTTCCTCCAGTAACAAAGAGGCTAGCGCACCTAACTGCCGTAGCATTTCGGAATGAGTCAGTGCAACCCGTTGTAAAACGCGCACTTCCCTGAGTTGAAGCACATCCTGCAAATAGGCTTCCAATTCGCGCACCCGCTGCAAGGGATAATGGATGCGAATCTCAACGATGTTATTTTCACGCGCCTCGTTAATCATGCGCGAGATCATGGAACGAGAATAACCAATTCTTTGAGCAATTTGGCTTTGGGTCAGATTTTGCTCGTAATACATTTCGGCTATACGGGCGAGTAGTTCGATGCGCTGGACTTCCATAACGGAGGGTCAAACGAAGTTAATTT
>CALFWB010000053.1 GCA_937928795.1 uncultured Anaerolineales bacterium | reverse complement strand
AAGTGAGCAGAGCGCTCTAGGTATCGTAAGTGCGAATAAATTCTTCTGCCTTTTCGACCAATTCTCGATTGCCGATAAAGAGAGGCACGCGTTGATGAAGGTCATGCGGCACGATTTCAAGGATATCTTGAGTGCCGTCAGAAGCGTAGCCTCCTGCTTGAGCCATAACAAAGGCTAGGGGAGCAGCCTCATACAGCAGTCTTAATTTTCCCGTAGGACGTTTGGGATCTTTCTTGTCCGCAGGATAATAGAAAATTCCACCTGCAAGAAGCGTGCGGTGGAAATCGCCTACCAGAGAACCGATATAGCGACTGGATAAGGGTTTACTCTGGCCATCTTTTCCTTGTAAGTATTCGGTAAATTTGCGTACCCCTTCACTCCAATAGATATCATATCCTTGGTTTACACTGTAATATTTCGGTTTCGAGGGAATTTGAATATTGGGATGAGAAAGCAGAAATTCTCCGAGCGTTGGGTCTAGGGTAAAGCCATGCGTGCCATTTCCAGAGGTATAAACCAGCATGGTGCTTGTTCCAAAAAGGATATATCCACCGGCAACCATGTTTTTACCGGGTTGTAAGCAGTCGGATAATGTCCCTGGTCCCTCTTCTGAGATGCGGCGATAAATCGAAAAAATTGTCCCGACCGGGGCGTTGACATCAATGTTCGAAGATCCGTCTAGGGGGTCAAATAATAGAACGTATTTACCAGTGGGGTATTGTTCTGGGATCGGGATGATATCTGGGTGCTCTTCCGAAGCCATGACAGCAAGACGCCCCGTATGCTGATTTAGGCGGATGATCGTCTCATCGGCGAGTTCATCGAGGCGCATGACGACTTCACCTTGCACATTGATTGCAGCCGTTGCGCCGAGAATATCCACTAAGCCAGCTCTTGAGATACGACTGGCGATGTATTTGCCGACCAGCGCAATGTCATAAAGCAGGGAAGTCAATACGCCGGTCGCTTCGGGGTAGGTTTTTTGTTCCTCCAGGATATGTCTTTCGATTGTGACAATCGAATCGGATGAGTAAGTGACGGGCGCGCTCATATTTTCTCCTTATCATCAGGGGATAAAATACTCTCTATAAGAATAGTATAGCGAGATTTTTGGGTTTATGCTATGGTCATTTATCTATAATCTGAATGACACAATACCATCTTCACAAATCCATCGCTTGCACCCTTTGCTGGAATGAAACTTGTATCTTAGGGTGGATCAAGAACATCGATCGAACCTTACCTAAGTTCAGGTTAGCAATTCGGATTGGTCATTTCGATGAACGCAGCACAGAGCAATTTTGTCATTTCGACAAGGGCAGCAAGACATTCACATGTGTCCTTTCGACCAGCGCAGCGAGGACTTCGCGTTTGTCATTTCGACGAGCGCTGCGAGGAGAAATCGTGAAGACTTCTCGTTGCGCTCGAAGTGACACGTCAAATGGTACGCTTCGCTCGAAGTGACAGGTTACATAGTAGGCTTATCTCGAGTCCAGGTTAACCTTTATCTTGGAGGCACGGATAAGCGTTCTTTGCTGAATTGGAGGCTCTAGGATGACAAAACCTTTTTATGTATTGAGTCCTGAAGATCAAAATTTTGCAATTGAATATCATGTTGAGGATCCTGCGAAACAAGAGTACTTAAAAAGTCAGTGGAAGCGTTTTAAATGTTATGATACAGCATTGGCTCAGACTTATGAGGTGTTATGTCGTCCTACCAACCCGAATCTAGAGGTTACGGTAGATCGATATCTGCCGGCGAATGCGCCTGCGGGTCCCTATCGGGTGGAGATTTTTGTTCCTGCCAAGCATTCTACGTCTAAGCGGGTCATCTTTACCATTACTTACCGCGTAAACTATTCGGGTTCAGGGACACAAGAAGAGTACAGTTACGTGATGGTTGATATGTCGGAGTTGAACGATGTATGGCATCCTCTCGGTGAATTCCACCTTGATCCTTCCGCTGGACGTGAGATCGGTAAGGTGCGCCAATACGACCTCAGTATTGAGGACCCGCCGGCTCAAGCCTCTTACGGTCCTGTTCGATGGGTGCCGCTGTTTTCTCTACCCGGCAAAGGACCTCGTTTTGATGCACCGGTAGGTAGTCCGGAGGAGCGCAATGCCCCTTTTCCGACCGGCAGAGTGATGTTTGGGAAATATCCTATCTGGGTGGGGCGTTGGTACGATGCGAACCCGTTTTTATCCTGGTATACCTATGGTTATCATACCGGTGCGGATTTGAATTTGCCCGGTAACACTGAAGCCGATCGAGGAAAGGAAATTTACAGTATCGGAGATGGGATTGTAACCTTTGCCGGACGGGCAGGAAGTTGGGGCAATATCATTGTGATCGCACACCCTGAAGCAAAAGTAACCCTACCCGATGGTAGCCGTCGTAAGCAGGCAATTTTTTCGCGCTATGGTCACGTGGACCATCGCATCCTCGTCCGAGCAGGTCAACGGGTGAAAAGGGGTCAACCCATCGGATATATCGGTTTGGCAGCGAATGCGATTAGCGGGTCTCACCTTCACTTTGATATTTGTTACACGGACTTATTAGCGAAACGTCCGGCTCATTGGCCTAATTTAGATGTGATTCGGGCTTTGCGTTGGCATGCATCACAAAGAGAGTCGCGCGCTTATCTTAGTTCTCAAATGAGCATTAAGAAGGAAGTCATCAGTAACTATCTTGACCCTTTTGTCTTTCTCAGAGACAACCATTAGCTAGAACGGGGTCATCCGGTACCGAATTGGCGATCTCCTGCATCCCCTAATCCCGGTAGGATTAAGCCTTGTTCGTTCAGACGGTCGTCAATGGCTGCCAAGTAAATGGGCACATCCGGATGCCTTTCTTGAAGATGTTTGATCCCTTCCGGTGCGCCGAGGATGCCCATAAATTTGATCTTGCGAACCCCCCAATTTTTCAGAATGTCCACCGTTGCAACGGCTGAACCACCGGTTGCTAACATGGGATCTAAAACAATGCAGATTGATACGGTCGGTTCGATGGGTAGTTTGTTATAGTACTCAACGGGCTTGAGCGTTCTTTCATCTCGGTAAAGGCCGATATGCCATACCTCAGCCGAGGGTAAAAGCTCCCAAACACCGTCGACCATCCCCAAGCCGGCCCGCAGGATTGGCACTAAGCCCACGTTCTCTTTTAATTCAGCCCCATTTGTGCGTGCCAGTGGGGTTTGGACAGGACGTGGACGAAGTTGTAAATCCTTGGTGACCTCATAAGTTAAGAGAGTAGCGATTTCTTTAACTAACTCACGAAATGTTCGGTGGTCGGTCGTGTGATCGCGCAGTAAGGTGAGTTTATGCGCCACTAGGGGATGGGTTGAAGCATAAACAGACATTTTTTGCTCCAAAGGTGAAGTTGGTCGGCATGTTGCCGGTGGGATTTATTATAATGGATTACGGGTTATAATCGTTACTATGAATGAGAACCCTAAGCGGATGATTGATCCGGCATTAAAACCCGAAGACCGTTTTGATCTCACCATGCGTCCGCGGCATTTGGCGGAAGTCATTGGACAGGAGCGCATAAAGGATAATCTGCGCATCTTGATTGACGCTGCCTTGCATCGCGGCGATCCACTCGAACATGTCTTGTTCTATGGCCCGCCTGGTTTGGGGAAGACAACCTTCGCTCACGTAATTGCCAATGAAATGAGCGTAAATATCAAGGTAACCTCTGGGCCGGCAATCGAACGGCCGGGGGATTTGGCAGCCATCCTGACCAATCTCCATGCCGGAGACGTCTTTTTTATTGATGAAATCCACCGCTTGGGGCGAGCCGTAGAGGAAATCTTGTATCCGGCTATGGAAGATTTTGCACTAGATTTCATTGCTGGCAAGGGCCCTTCTGCGCGCTCAATTCGTTTGAGGCTGCCCCGTTTTACCGTGATCGGCGCAACCACTCGTCTGGCTTTGGTGACGGCTCCGCTTAGGGCAAGGTTTGGAGCGGTCTTTCGCCTTGATTATTATGATTTAGAAGCGATGCGCGCCATTGTAGCCCGGGCAGCTCAACTGTTGAATGTGCAAATTGATGAGGAGGGTATGCGCGAGATCGCTCAGCGCAGCCGCGGGACGCCGCGGGTGGCTTTGCGTTTGCTGCGCCGAGTCAGAGATTTTGCTACCGTGCGCGCCAACGGGGTAATCACCCGTAAAATCGCTTGTGAAGCATTGGATCTCCTTGAAGTTGACTCATTAGGGTTGGATGATATTGACCGGCGTGTTCTGCGCACAATCATCGAAAAGTACAATGGCGGGCCCGTTGGGCTGAGCACGATCGCCGCCTCGTTGAGCGAGGAGACGGATACAATTATGGATGTGGTCGAGCCGTATCTACTTCAATTGGGGATGATTGAACGCACTCCCCAAGGGCGAATTGTCACACGGGCTGCTTATGAACACTTGGGGTGTAAGTTTCCTGACGAAAGACCTGCCCAACCGACTTTGTTTTAACCTATCGCTGTGGAGGTGATTTCGAGCCATGGCAACACAACTGGCAAAATGGTTGATTGTCTTTGGAGCATTTCTTGTTGTCGTTGGTGGGATTATCTTGCTTGCCAATCGATTGGGTATGGGAGGATTGAAATTGCCTTTGGGAAGGTTACCCGGGGACATTCGGATTCAAGGTGAGAATTTTACTTGCTTTATCCCAATTGCTAGCTCGATTTTATTGTCCATTCTCCTTACCGTGCTTCTCAATTTGATCGTTCGATTTTTGAATCGGTAAATGCACTTGAGAACCGATGATTTTGATTATCCCCTTCCACCAGAACTGATTGCTCAGGTTCCTGCGGAACCGCGCGATTCAGCCAGATTGCTGGTAGCTTTTCGAGATACCCATCAGGTTGAACACACCCAATTTCGCGAAATCGGGAGGTACTTAGATGCGGGCGATTTGCTCGTTTTGAACGAAACGCGGGTCATCCCAGCGCGACTCCTCGCCCAGAAAGCGGTTAGTGGTGGCAAAGTGGAAATCTTGTTGCTCAAGAAACTCGATGAACGAAGGTGGCAAGCCTTGGTTGGCGGAAAAAGGGTTCGCGAAGGGATGGAGTTGACCGTTGGCGATCAAATTCGAGCCAAGGTGGTTGAGGCTCTATCGGGCGCCGAGCGGGTGGTTCAATTTGATCAACCGATTGAGCCGCATTTGAGCAGAGTTGGCCAGACTCCTTTGCCTCCCTATATCCATCAGCGGATCGAAAACGTAGGCGAACGCTATCAAACCGTGTTTGCCAAAGTGGATGGGTCGGCTGCTGCGCCAACGGCAGGGCTCCACTTTACTTCTCGGCTGCTTGAGGAACTTGAGGCAAAGGGAGTGCGGTTCGCTCGTCTTGTCCTTCATATTGGATTGGATACCTTTGCTCCGGTTACCGAGGCGGATCCCTGGCAACATCGCATCCATACGGAGTGGTGTGAGGTCGGTGATGAAACGATTCGAGCGGTTAGAGAAACCCACAAAATGGGAAAGCGGGTCATTGCAGTAGGGACGACCAGCGTGCGCGCCTTGGAAACGGCTGCTTCTCACAGCCCTGCGGAGGAATTACAGCCCTACAGAGGTTCAACCGACCTATATATTTTGCCGGGTTATACCTTCAAAGTGGTGCAAGGATTGATCACCAATTTCCATCTGCCCCGTTCAACCTTATTAATGCTCGTTTCGGCTTTTGCCGGACGGGAATGGGTTTTGAGTCTTTATCAAACAGCAATTCAGATGCGCTATCGCTTTTATTCTTTCGGTGATGCTATGTTGATCTTATGAGTTCGCCGGGTTGGGCTGAATTGGAAGAGGATATCCTTAGCTGCCGCCGTTGCGAAAGACTGGTCGCTTGGCGGGAGGAGGTCGCTCGGATGAAGCGGCGCGCTTTTCGGGATCAGGACTATTGGGGGAAACCTGTGCCCGGTTTTGGAGACCGGGACGCCCAAATTTTGATTGTCGGATTAGCGCCCGGAGCGCATGGGGCAAACCGCACCGGCCGCATGTTCACAGGCGATGCATCAGGAGATTTTCTCTACCGCGCATTATGGAAGGCTGGCTTTGCCAACCAATCGCATTCCATCCGCCGTGACGATGGACTACAATTACAAAATGTCTATATCAGTGCAGTATGCCGCTGCGCTCCTCCGAATAATCAACCAACGGTTACTGAAATCCACAATTGTGTGCCTTATTTATTTCGAGAGATTGAGATGCTGCCTAAACTGCGGGTCGTGGTCGCTTTAGGAAAAATCGCCTTTGATCAGGTGGTATCGTATTTCGGGTTCTCTCCAAGGCCGCTTTTTCAGCATGGAGGTAGCTATCTAACGTCAAAGCGGTCTATTCTTCTCATTGCTTCTTACCATCCAAGCAGACAGAATACTCAAACGAGACGATTGACCGAAACAATGTTCGATCAAATTTGGGTAATGGCAAAATCCTTTTTAGAAGGAGTATGAATTGCGAGCGGTCGATATCATTATCAAAAAACGCGATAAGCAGGAGCTTTCGGCGCAGGAGATCGAGTGGTTTATTCAAGAATTTACTCGAGGGGGGATACCAGACTATCAAGCCGCAGCTTGGGCGATGGCAGTCTTACTCAACGGAATGACCGAGGAGGAAACCACTGCGTTAACGCTGGCTATGGCTCGTTCGGGGGAGATGTTAGATCTCAGTTCGGTGGTGCCAATTGCGGTCGATAAACATTCAACCGGCGGTGTGGGGGATAAAACTACGTTGGTTGTTGCCCCGCTTGTGGCGGCTTGTGGTTTGCCGGTGGGAAAAATGTCGGGAAGAGGATTAGGATTTAGCGGGGGGACTCTGGATAAATTGGAGTCGATCCGGGGTTTTCGGGCTGATTTGTCGACTGAGCAATTTCTAGGTCAGTTAGCCAGGGTGGGAGTGGTTGTATGCGGTCAGACAGCAGATTTAGCCCCCGCCGATGGAAAATTATATGCCTTGCGCGACGTAACCGGAACCGTTCAATCTATTCCGCTGATCGCCTCTTCGATTATGAGTAAAAAAATTGCGGCAGGGGCACAAGCCATTGTGCTGGATGTAAAAGTAGGGTTCGGTGCCTTCATGAAAACCCTCTCCGAAGCCCAGCAGTTAGCCCGATTAATGGTTGAAATTGCACGCAAGACCGAACGCAAAGCGGTTGCCTATCTCTCTGACATGAACCAGCCATTGGGGAGAACAGTGGGGAATGCTCTCGAACTGCGCGAGGCAATCGACACATTGCAAAATCGCGGACCAAGAGATTTTGAAACCCACTGTTTGGAAATTGCCAGCCGCATGTTGGTCATAGCGGAGCAAAGCCCCTCGATGGAAGCTGCGCGCGTCACCGTTGAGCGAGCTTTGAGGAACGGAGACGCATGGCAGAAGTTCTTGGCTTGGATTGAGGCTCAGGGAGGGGATTTGAGTATGGTTTTGGATGCACAAAAGTTACCCATTGGCTCCTTACAGATGGAAATCGTTGCTCCTGTCTCGGGTTATATTCAGCAGATTCATGCCGAGAAGGTCGGCTTGGCGGCGGTCATGCTTGGGGCCGGACGGGCAAAAAAAGGCGATCCGATCGATTACGGGGTTGGGATCGAGGTATACCACAAAGTAGGGCAGATTGTGCAAAGGGATGAGCCCCTATTTATGGTCTATGCAAACCGAGAAGAACATCTTCGTCAGGTGCAAGCAATGCTTCTAGAGGCAGTGGTGATTAAGGAAAACCCCGTAGAGCCTTTGCCGCACTTCTACGGGGTGATTGAATAAAAAATGGATGGATAGGAAGCTTTATTCGGGCGCAAGCATGGGGATCAGCCAGAAAGATTTTCCATTGCTTTCTGGCGTCCAGCCCGTTAGACCGTAGTCGGTTTCCACCATCCACATTAACCAGCCCCATGAACAAACCGGACCGCTGATCACTTTGAGGTGCTCGCCAGGTAAGGCGTAACCGATAATGTTGTGAGCACTGCTGATGTCGGGGCTGCTGCGAATGGCGTTCTTTCCCCCATCCATGCTCACATAGACATGAAAACTGGGGCGGACAATCGAAGGCCCACAACCTTCAACGGGGTAGTAAACATAAAACCCTTGCTGTTTCAGGGCTTGAACCTGACCCGGATTGGGGGTGGGCGGTAAGGGCAACGAGGTCGGGGTTGAGGTCGGATAGACGATGGGCGCTGGTGTATCTGTGGGGGTCGGCGAGGGTTCAAGGATGACCACTTGGGTGATGACCTGAGTAACTACAACCGTTTGAGGCACTTCTCGGGTCACCTCGATCACTTGGGGGGTGGGTGCTGCACAGGAAGCTACGAAGAGGGCAACAACGCCTAAGGTAAGGAAAACCAAACTTGCCTTTCTTTTTCTCATGCAATTCTCCTATTGAATTTCAAAATAATCATAATCGCTTGCTTTGCTTTGCGCAACGTTTCTATGAGAGATTTTTCATTTTACCGCCCAGACTAGACGGCACTTAGACAGTCTGCAAGTAGCTTTTGAGGGGCGTGTTCATAAAATTGACGAGGGAGCTTTCCTTGAACCATCTTTGTTAGGGTTTGGGTTAAGAAACGATTGACGGGAGTGGAAACGCCCAACTGCTCACCAAATCGAACCACGGCGCCATTGAGATACTCAACCTCACTCTGTTCTTTTCCAGAGGTGAGGTCTAAATATAAAGAGGGCATCTTGTTGCCGCGCCCTTTACCAACAAATTGGACAAAGAGCGGCCGGCTGAGCCAAAAAGGCAAGTTCTGAATAGCCCAGACCAGAACGCGCACCGGTGTTGCGGGTAAATCCACAACATGGACATTGAGTGCGTCCATCACCTTGAGCGTTTCGCGAATCTGAAGCATCTCGATTTGGAAGCTGGCTGGATGGGATAATACAGCCGTCGGAGGCATATTTAATAGGGCGCATGTTGCGTTGGTTAATTGATTGGTGATCAGCTTCGACCACTTCATGTCATCAGCGCGAGGATAGCCTTTGACATTGA
>CALFWB010000052.1 GCA_937928795.1 uncultured Anaerolineales bacterium | reverse complement strand
AAAATTAACCTGTGATAAAATCTACTTAACCAATCTGCTGCCAAGAGGTGTGCATGGGCGTTATTCTGGAATTACATGGGATTACCAAACGATTTCCGGGGGTGCTCGCCAACGACCAGATCGACCTAGACTTGCGCGAAGGTGAAATTCATGCCCTGTTGGGGGAAAACGGCGCAGGGAAAACAACCCTGATGAATATTCTTTATGGCTTATATAAACCCGATGAGGGTGAGATCCGCGTCAATGGTGAGAAAATCGACATCCATTCCCCGCGGGATGCCATCGCTTGTGGAATCGGCATGGTGCACCAGCACTTTATGCTGGTGCCGGTTTTCACCGTGGTGGATAATGTTATGCTGGGCGATGAATACGTGCGCGGCGGCGGTTTTCTCGACCGACGCAAGGCCGCCAACCGCATCCTTGAAATCTCTCAACAGTACAACCTGCAAGTTGACCCTTTTGCCTATATCAAAGACCTGCCGGTCGGGCTGCAACAACGCGTGGAAATTATCAAGCTGCTTTTCCGCGAAGCCAACATCCTCATCCTAGACGAACCGACCGCCGTCCTTACCCCGCAGGAGGTGGATGAGCTGTTCAAGATCATGAAATCTTTGGTCGCCAGCGGCAAATCGATCATCTTCATCACCCATAAATTGCGCGAGGTCTTGGAGTTTTCCGACCGCATCACGGTCATCCGCAACGGCAAAGTGGTCGGCACCACCACGCCGCAAGAAGCCGACCAAAACAAGCTGGCGGCTATGATGGTCGGGCGGCCGATCGAACTGGCGATCGAGAAAAAGCCCGCCGAACCTAAAGAGGCCATCCTTGAAGTGCGCAACCTGAAGGTGCTCGATGCGCGCAAGCTCATCGCCGTCAACGGCGTCTCGTTTGAAGTGCGCGCCGGGGAAGTTTTGGGCATTGCCGGCGTGCAGGGCAACGGGCAAACCGAATTGGTGCGCGCCCTGACGGGCATGCAACACGCGGTTGAAGGTCAAATCCGCATCCTCGGCAAGGACATGACTCTCGCCAGCCCCAAAGCTTTCTTCGAGATGGGCGCTGCCCATATCCCCGAAGACCGCCAGAAAGACGGCTTAGTCCTCACTTATCCGGTCAAAGACAATTTCATCCTGAACACCTTTTATAAACCCCCCTATGCACGCGGCATCGTCTTGCAGCAACCCGAAATCATCGCCCACGCTGAAGAACTGGTGGAAAAATTCGACATCCGCACGCCCAACATCTTTACAACGCTTAGCTCACTGAGCGGCGGGAACCAACAAAAGGTGATTGTGGCGCGTGAGTTTTCTCGTCCAATCCGATTGCTCATTGCCTCGCAACCAACGCGCGGCTTGGATGTTGGTTCGATTGAATACATTCACAATCGCTTAATTGAAAAGCGCGACGAAGGTTGCGCCGTTTTGTTGGTCTCCACCGAATTGGACGAGATCATGCAGCTTTCCGATCGAATTGCCGTGATGTATCGTGGGCGTATTGTGGCAACGCTGAATGCGGCTGAGACCACCAAAGAGGAGATCGGCCTCTATATGGCTGGTCTGCACCCCGAAAGGGTGAGCGCCTAGAAAAAAAACTCCCGTAGGAAAAGATCATGAACGATTCAAAAAAGAGCGCAGTGCAATCCCCCAAAGGCTTAGCCTTATTCTTGGAGGAAGTCCGCCGCAGCCCTTTGACGGTGACCTTTTTAGCTATTTTCACCGGCTTGTTCTTGGGGGGTATCATCGCTGCTCTAACCTCGGAGCAGATGTACGCAGCGATGCGCGTTTCGGTGGGCGAGGGCTTGAAAGTGGGCGTCCAAGCGGCTTGGAATACCTACCGCGCCTTGTTTCTCGGCGCGTTTGGCGACCCGGCTAAGATTTCCGCTGCCTTCTCCAGCGGCGATTGGTTACAGATCAACCGCGCCCTCAGCCCCTTCTTTGAGAGCTTGGTGCAAGCCACGCCCTATATGTTTGCCGGTTTGGCGGTTGCCTTTGGCTTTCGGGTGGGGTTGTTCAACATCGGCGCCGAAGGGCAAATTTTTGTCGGCGCGTTGGCTGCCGTCTGGGCTGGTGTGTTTATCAAGGGCTTGCCGGCGATCATCCATGCCCCTTTAGCCTTGTTGATCGGCGGCTTGGGTGGCGCCTTGTGGGGCTTTGTGCCCGGCTGGCTAAAGGCAAAAACCGGCGCCCATGAGGTGATCATCACCATCATGATGAACTACATTGCCTTTCGTCTGAGCGAGTATCTCTTGACCGGTTATTTGCGCGATCCCAATAAAACCACCCCGATCAGCGCCCCAATCGAGACTACGGCTTGGATCCCGCGCCTCTTTCCCGATCCCAATCGCTTCCATCTGGGATTTTTTATCGCTCTAGGCATCGCCTATCTGGTTTATCTCTTATTGTTCAAGACGACCTGGGGCTTTGAATTGCGCACAGTGGGTGCCAACCCCAACGCAGCCCACTACGCCGGCATGAATATCGTGCGCAGCACGGTGCTCACCATGTCGCTTTCGGGCATGTTGGCCGGTCTGGCCGGCGCCAACGAGGTACTCGGTGTCAACCGCAACCTCGGCGTAGCCTTCTCATCGGGCTATGGCTTCGACAGCATCGCTCTGGCGTTGCTGGGTCATAGTCACCCATTGGGAGTGGTTCTAGCTGCTTTGCTCTTCGGTTTCCTGCGCAACGGTGCGATCCAAATGCAATTGACGGCCGGCATTCCGATCGACATTATCTCGATTATCCAAGCCATGATCCTCGCCTTTATCGCTGCGCCAGCCATCATCCGCACGCTCTATCGGCTAAAACCGCCTAAAGAAGTTGAAGTAGAAATTCGCTCGGAAGGAGAAAGCGCATGACGATGACAGCGCAAACGGTGCAACGCAACTCGGCTCAGTATATCTCTCCCACCCGCGAGCGGGTGATGGGCGTGCTTTTCCTCATTGCTGCTTTAGCCATGTGGTTCTTTTTCCTGCGCAACACCGAACCCGGTGTAGTGACTACTTTTGGCATGACCCCCGGCGGCTCCAAGGTTGCAGCACCCGATTGGGTGTTCGAGACTGCCTTTGCCTTACAGGTTTTGATCTTCTTCACCGCTTTCTTAGGCGTTTATCAGTTAGCGCGTGGCTTTAAGCAGCGCACCAATTTGGTGCTGGGGATTGTCAGCGGTTTCTTCATCTTCGCCTTTCTAGCATGGGGGACAGCGGGAGTTTCTTTGAACTTGGCTGGGCTGCTGCGGGTGATGGTCATTCGCTCGGTGCCGTTGACCCTAGGGGCTTTCTCTGGCATCCTCTGCGAACGCTCCGGCGTTTTCAACATCGCCATTGAAGGGATGATGCTCACCGCTGCCTTCACAGCTACCTTCTTCGGCAGCATTACCCAAAACATTTGGATCGGTTTGATAGCCGGATCGTTGAGCGGGATGTTATTGGGCGGCGTGTTAGCCGTGCTTGCGATCAAATACAAAGTCGATCAAATCATTGCCGGGACGGTGATCAATATCTTTTCCACCGGTTTGACCTCGTTCCTTTCGGCAAAGTTCTTGCAGAAATACCAGCAGCTCAACAATCCCGGACGGTTTCCCAACTGGGATCTGCCCGGCTTATCTCAGATTCCCTTCATTGGGCCGATTTTCTTCAGCCATAACCTCTATGTATATTCGATGTATGTCCTGTTGATTGTGCTGACGGTTGCGCTTTTCTATACCCGTTGGGGTTTGCGCCTGCGTTCGGTGGGAGAACACCCCAAAGCGGCCGATACGCTAGGCATTCCGGTCAACCGCACGCGCTATATGGCCGTTCTGTTGGGCGGTTTGATGGCTGGCTTTGCCGGCACCTACTTTACCCTCGGCTCGGTGGGTCGCTTCGATGAGGTGCTGACAGCCGGGCGCGGCTTTATTGCCTTGGCAGCCATGATCTTCGGCAACTGGCATCCGTTCGGCGCCTTCGGGGCGGGTTTGCTTTTTGGTTTTTCCGACTCACTGGCGGGAAAGCTGACCATCCTGCGCGTACCGATTCACAACAAGTTCTTGGAGATGGCGCC
>CALFWB010000051.1 GCA_937928795.1 uncultured Anaerolineales bacterium | reverse complement strand
TTTTTTTGAACATCGTACCCGTTGGAATACAGGAGTGAAAGATGACACCAGACTTAACCTCCCACTTCCTCGAATTGATCCGTCTGGCAGCTACCGATCTGCCACCCGATGTCGAAGCAGCCTTGCGTCAAGCCGTAGAGCAAGAAGAACCGGGCTCAGCCGCGCGGGGAGCCTTGGAAACCATTATCAAAAACGTTGAGCTTTCGCGGGCTAATCAGACCCCTATCTGTCAAGATACTGGCACGCCCATTTTCTATGTCTATCACCCTGAAGGCTGGTCAACACGCAAGTTGCGGCAACAGATCGAGCAAGCCGTTGTACAAGCCACCCAAAAATCCTATCTGCGCCCCAACTCGGTCGATTCCCTGAGCGGCAAGAACAGCGGCGACAATCTTGGCGGTGATTATTTCCCCACCGTCCATTTTGAAGAGGTAGAAGGCAATACCCTAACGGTGGATTTGATGCTCAAGGGTGGTGGCTGCGAAAATGTCGGCGCCCAATATTCGCTGCCTTACAACACCCTAAAAGCCGGGCGCGATTTAGCCGGGGTGCGCAAGGTGGTCTTGGACGCCGTGCACCAAGCCCAAGGGCAGGGCTGTGCGCCGGGCATTTTGGGTGTTGCGATCGGTGGTGACCGCGGTTCGGGCTACTATGCCTCTAAGGAAGTCCTCTTCCGCCGCTTGGACGATGAGAACGAAAACCCCGAACTTGCCCAACTCGAAAAACGCCTGACCGAAGAAGCCAATCAATTGGGCATTGGTCCGATGGGCTTTGGCGGCAAGACCACCGTCTTGGGGACGAAGATCACCGCCCTAAACCGCCTGCCGGCCAGCTATTTCGTTACTGTTTCCTACATGTGCTGGGCATACCGCCGCCGCCGCATGGTCTGGCGGGAGGGAGAAGTGACCTATTCTTGAGAAAAACACTAAGTGCCAAGACGCCAAGCGCTTTTTCCACATCCTTTGTGCCTTAGGGACTTGGTGTTAAAATCCATCCAAACACCAAGACACGGGGACACAGAGGGATGAAAGGCTTACACAAAGACACAAAAAAACAAGGAAATAATGAAGAATAGAGAACTTTGTGGCTCGGTGTCTCAGGGTTAAGAACAAAAATTTCGAAAGGAGCAAGCCATGCGCCAAATCACTATTCCGATTTCCGATGAAGTCATCCGCAGCCTAAACGTCGGCGACCCGGTCTCGCTCAACGGAATCATGGTCACCGGACGGGATGCCGTCCACAAATGGCTGGTTGAAACCTTCATTTACAAGACTCGCCCACCGCAAGGCGACGATCTCGAAGTCTATGAGGCGCTCAAACCGCTGCTGAACGGCGGGGTGATCTATCACTGCGGGCCGGTTGTGGCTGGATTAGATACCAAAGAATACCGTTTTGTGGCTGCCGGACCGACCACCAGCTCCCGCGAGGAGCCCTACCAAGGAGATGTGATGCGCCATTTCAACCTCAAAGGCGTGGTCGGCAAGGGCGGCATGGGCGCCAAGACGCTACAAGCTTGCCAAGAGGTGCCGGGCGTTTATTTCCACGCCATTGGCGGGGCGGCTTCGTGGATCGCTCAATCGGTGCAACGCGTGCTGGGAGTGTATAAGCTGGAATTCGGCGTCCCTGAAGCGCTGTGGGTGATCGAAGTCAAGGATTTTCCAGCCGTGGTGACCATGGACGCGCACGGCCAGAGCCAACATGCCGTGATCGAGGCGCACTCAAAGCAGGTCTTGGAGCAACTGATTGGATAAGGCAGAGAAACTGCTTCACGTTACACGCAGGGCGAGGAAACGAGCGTCTGCCGCAAGTGCAGTGTGGAGAAGACAGTCTTGTGCTCGCAGCGTGGGGATGACTTCGCAGCGTCAACGCGTCATGAAGTAATGACAAGAGCCACGAACCTGCTCAAACTGCCTCTAGCCGTGAACGGGTACGATATAAAAACAAAGTGTTCAGCGCCATTGACGTCCCACCCGCTTGGAAAGCCCTGCGTCCAGACCAATTGCACGGTTTAATCATGGTGGTCGGCGCGCCCGACTCGGGAAAAAGCACTTTCTGCCGCTATCTCTATTCCCAAATTCACGCCAACGGACGTGCGTGCGCCTATCTGGATGGCGACCCAGGGCAAGCCTTCCTCGGTCCACCAACAACGCTCAGCTTAGCAATGGGGGATTTGGGGCAACCAAGTAAGGTCTGGAGACGCTTTGTCGCGACCATATCCCCACGCGGCAATATGCTCACCATGCTCACGGCCGTCTCTCGCTTGGCGCGCAGGGGTTGGCGCCAAAATGCTGAAGTGATCCTCTACGACACCGATGGCTTGATCGATCCCCAGCAGGGCGGAGCCTACTACAAATTTGCCCTGATCGAACTCCTAGCCCCAAGCACGATCTGCTTTCTCTCGATTGAAAATGAGCTCCAGCCGCTGCTGAGCTACTTCCAGCGCCAGAATCGCTCTGCGGTTTATCATTTCCGCGCTGCGCCCGCCGTGCAACCGCGCTCCGCTGAGATGCGCCGTCAATACCGCGCTGCTCAACTGTCCGCCTACTTTGCAACGGCGCGCCCAATCGAAATCAATTGGCGAGAGATGCCCATCTGGCCTGCGCCGCGCTTTTTCCCCAACCAATTGCTCGCCCTCACCGATCGTAACGGCTTTTGTTTGAGCCTAGCTGTGCTGCTCGAGCATCAGGCAGAAACCAAGCAGCTCCGCCTGTTTGCCCCTTTCTCCTCCACGGAACTGATTGCTGCACTTCACCTAAGCCGTCTGGCGCTCGACCTGCAAACCTTTCAGACCCAGCCTGTGCCCCACGAGAACCCGACTGTTTAGGAAGCGGGTTTCTACCCAATTTCGCTTTCAGCGCTTAGAGGGCGCTTCTAAGGTTACCAGTTCAACCCCACAGCGTTTGACCTGGCGAAAATTACCGCCTTGGCGCACGCAGCGAAGCACTGCCTCAATCTCGCGCACCAGCGAGCCGCTCAGGACGTGAATACCCAACTCGAACAAGCGCGGCGAGAGCGGTGTGCTAGGTCCTAGGAGCATCACTTTAGCATCGGGACGGCGTAGGGCAAAAAGGCTCTCAAAAGAGCCGTTGATTAGCGTTGAGGACGTGATCGCCAGCACATCCGCCTGAGGGATAATCTCCTCCGCCTGCCCGGCAGCGTAATCGCCGGGGCGAGGATTGAGTTCCAAAACCCACAATTGGGCAACGCGGCTGCGCAGCCAATCCACAAAAGGGAAGTGACCGATCAACGCCACCTGCGTCGCTTCACCCTGACGAGCGATATATGCTTCGGCAGCTAACGCAATCGTTTGGGGCGGCTCGGGGAGCAGAGCATTGATGGTTGCCAAGCCGATCGCTACCTCAGTAGGGCTCTCCGAGTGCACCAGTTGGGCTAGATCGCTTGCTGACCGTTGCTCTAGGTCACCGGCTTCGCCCACCGCAGGTTGAGCGTGCTCGTGATCGGCGCGATGATGGGTGGCTGCCAAGCCACAACGCAGCCGTCCTTCGCTTTCCACCACCACCGCCGTCCAGAACAAGCCGACATCCACCGAACGCACCGTCCCTTGCACCAGACTCTCGAGCAAGAGGTCAAAAAGAGTCATAGATCACCTCTGGAAAGAGAAATTTTCATTCTGCAAGTGTTCAGCCTGCCTAAAAATACGCAGATGAGGCAGATTTTGCAGATAAATTCAAAAAAATCGGCCGAATCGGTGTCATCCAACGGATCAACCGACCACAGCGTGCTTTTTACGGTTGAGATTGTTTGCGCAAACAATCCAAACGATAGCAATGCCACCCAAAGCTCAGTACACCTACGGCTGCCAACCCCAACAAAACCCAAGCGACTGTCTTCCAAATTGTAGACGGTTTCTCCTGCAAGACGGACGGCAACACGCCTTCACCGCCCAGCGCAGCTACTGCGACAGTGCGAACCGGCTGAGGAGTTTTCACCCCGGCTTTGGCAAGAAACATTGCAACACGCTCCTCGGCATCTTGAGGATGACAATTCTGACAAACCGCACGATTTTGGCTGATGGGATCGGCGACCAGGTTTTGATGGGCTACCTCCATATCCACACTGCCGACCACGCCGCCATGACAAAAAGAGCAGCGAGCCCGAGTGCCGCATAGACAATACCACTTGCCGGTATCATGCAGCATATATAGGTTCGCATGACACTTAAAACAACTCTCATCCTGATCGGGCTTGGGAGTTTGCGCAAAAGCAATCTGGACACATGCCCCGCCCTGCCAGAAAACCCATCCAACGCTTAACAAGCACAAGAAAACCAAGCGCAAGGATTTCATCGCTCACCTCCACGCCCGCTCGAGCCGCGGGCAAGGCTCTCCGCTAGAAAATGGCGCTCATGAGGTCGATCGCGCTCATCGGCGGGACATAGGATTAGTAGGGAACGCGACGGCTCAGAGCTGAAATTGCCCCAGCGATGGGGCAAATGGGCTTCAAAAAGTAAACTATCGCCGGGATTTAGGTCGTAACGGCTCTCGCCAATGATATAGGTTAGACAGCCTTCTAAACAATAAACAAACTCAAAGCCGGTGTGTACAATCGGCTCCTCACCGCTGGTGCTGCCGGGGTCAAGGGAAACCAACAAAGGAACACCGCCATACAAAGAGAGCCCTCCCCCCAAATTTTCCAGCGAACCTTGCTCAAACGTGACGCGGCGACGCTGCCCAGCCCGTTGGAAAACAACCGAATGTTGTTCCCGCCCAAACTCAAAAAAAGCGGTGATCGGTACCCGCAAAGCCATCGCCAGACGTTGCAAGGTGCTGACACTCGGAGAGGTCTTGTTGTTTTCGATCATGCTGAGTGTATTGACGTTCAAACCGCTTAATTCCGCCAAAGCGCGGATCGAGAGCCCTTGCTGGTTTCGAATCGCCCTCAAGCTCGCTCCGACATCGACCTCATCCCGTTCGGCGGTGAAGGTTAAGAGGGGTGAAAGCGGTTGTTGGTGCTGACGAGCTTTTCGTCTGGGTCGTGACGGATGAACAACCATGAGAAGTCCTTCCTTTCGGGATAAATCTTCATGCCAACTATTATTTTATATTAATTCTGCAATTTTGTCAAATATTTGTACTATTTTTTTAGTACAATCGGTTAGGTGATTTTAGATTTAACCGTTTTGAGTTGTGAGCTATGAGTTAATTGTTGTCGGAACCGACAACTTCAACCCAGCGGGTTTCGGTAAGCTCGCTGCGTTCGCTACTCAACCTGCGGTTAACTGCTCCCCTCTCCCAGAGGGAGAGGGGCCGGGGCGCCGCCCTGAGCTGGTAAGTTGAGCTTTGTCGAAATGCTTGTCGAAACCCTGCCGAAGGGCGCTGCCCTGAGCCTGCCGAAAGGCGCTGCCCTGAGCCTGCCGAAGGGTGAGGGCTTCCTCCCCTCTCCCAATGGGAGAGGGGCCGGGGGTGAGGGTTAGCTCAAGCGCCGTCAAAGCTAATGCGAACCCGGTTGGCAATCCCTCAGCCATCTGATCTGGAAAATTAAGGCAAATGCGGCTACGAGTTCAAGGCAGCGGAGCATAAGCATCAGCTTGTGCAGTAACATAAGCTTTAGCTTGTGGAAACGAGACACAGGCTGAAGCCCATGCTACGGAAGTCCATTTGGTACAGGTTGTCAGCGGAGCATAAGCTTTTGCTTGTGCAAATCACACACGGGCTGAAGCCCATGTTACGGAAATCCGCTCCATCTTGCTCAGAGGCGAACAAATGTTCAAGTTTAGAATTGCTGTTCTGCAAATGTGGTTACGGTATTTACTTAGATTTTAAACTTCACATAATCAAAAAAGATAGGGATGAGACCCGATGTGTCTCATCCCCTGCTGTTTACAGATTGATGTTGCGGATAGCTGGTTTTAGACTTTTTCCACCTTCACCTTGCTGTCGTAGAACACGGCTGAACCACCGACAAGGTCACTGAGGGTGACGTTGCCGAGATGCGGGTCAATGCGCATGGCGGCGTTGCCGTGAAAACCGACTGCGCGGCGTGGGTCGCCGGCGATGGTCACGCCGTCAATCACGATGTTGCTTGCGCCGCTTGCCCAGTGACCAAAGCCAAGCGGGAAGGAGACTACCCCGGGGCGCAACCCTTGAACGATTTTGACTTTTCCGATCATCGGCTTGCGATTGCCATCGTTCTCTGCCCATTCGCCCTTCGGGTTGCTGGCAGAGGAGATGCGCACGCGGTCACCCTCTTTCAACCCCAACTTGCGGGCGTCAGCGGCGTTCATGAGCAGGTAGCCTTCCGGTTCAATTGAAGTTAACCAGTAATTGGTGATGGTGCGGGCTTTGGTCATAGTGATGATCTTGTTTGTGATGAGTGTGAATTCGTAGCCCTTGTCCTCAATGGGTTCATCAATCGAAGATAAACCGGGAGGATAATAGGCGGGGTAACCTTTTAGGTGTTTGCCAGTCATGGTGTTGATGGTACTGGCGGTCTTTTCCTGATAGAGGTTGATTTGCTTGCCGTAGGCGTTTGCTACGAGATCGCCCTTATAGGCTTTAGCAAAGTCCTGATAGCGCCCGCCGCGATTGAGGACAAAAATGACCTTGCGCCACAGGCTTTCATCGTTCCCAATGGCGGCTTTCCATTTGTCGGGGTCGAAGACGCTCTTGGGCAGATGTTTGCGCGCCTCGAGGAAGATGCGAACCTCTTCATCATCCGCTTCGGGGACGGAGTCGCTGCCATCGGCTTTTTCACCAAAGGCAATGTTGGCAACCTGCTTGAGGTAGAGGTGTTCGGGGCGGGTGAAAGGAATGCCTTCGCCAAAGCCATTCGGACCGAACGCCGGCAAATCTAGTTTTTCGGCAATTGCCATCATCAGGGCTTCGGCACTGAGCGGGATTTCTTCGCCCCATACTTTGACGGTCGGCCAGCCAGGGATAGCAATGGCAGGCTGACGGATGTTTTCCACCTTCCACGGCACGGAGGGATGCGTGCCATGCAGTTCCCACCGCTCTAGGTACGAGAGGTCGGGGAAGATGTAGTCCGCATATTGGGAGGTTTCACCCACAAGGATGTCACTAGCGATGTAGAGGGGGATCTTCTTTGGGTCGGCGAGGATTTCGCTGACAGTCTGCCCGGCAGGCAGGGCATAGTTGAGGGCGCTCATGTAGGTCATCAGGATTTTGATCTGATAGGGATACATGTCGCCCATTGAGGGGATGTCTTCCTGATAGACGTCGGTTGCCAGCGGGAACCACGGGCGTTTGGTGGGGTACGTCCCATCGAACAGGGTGGATTTTTCGTAAGTAGTCGTGGTGCGCAGAATATCAATACCAAATTTGGTCTGTTTGCTGTTGTAAAGCTTGCTCAGAATGAAAGGTCCTTCGGCTTTTTCGCCCGTATACTGATAGGTTGTGGGTTTAATCATACCGCCTACATGGTCAGGGTTGCCTACCAGACAGTTGAGCGTGTACCAAGCGAGGACGTTGTAGAAGCCGTTGGTGTGCTGGCTGACGCCGCGGTGGATATCCACACAGGCTTTCGTGCCGTGCGAGGTGAATTCGGCGGCGAGTTCGATGATGTCACTTTCGCGAATACCGGCAATTTCAGCCCACTCGGCGAGGCTGTGGCTCTGCGCCTCTTCTAAGATGATCTGCCAGCCGGTCTTGCACTCGATGCCGTTCAAGGTGACGCTTGCCAATGGCGTGCCGACAACGGCGGTTTCCTCATTGTTGGGGTCGAAGAGAACGGGCTTTTCGTCCACCAGCGCTACAAAGGGGTCAAAGCCATATTCCATGCCATCGGCAGTGGTGTAGATGGTCACTTCCTTGCCTTCTGCGTCGGTCTTGGTGCTTTTGGTGACCAGTTCTAAATCGCTGCCACGCAGGAACTTGCCGGGCTTGCCCTCTTTGAGCTTCACCAGCCATGGACCGGTTGTCCAAGATTTTTCGCCGTTTGCTAGAGCGGCGCCTTTATTGGCGTTGCTCATAAACTTAACGTTGTAGCGTTCGTTCTCTATGATCCAGCGAATCATACCTAGTGCCAAAGCAGCATCTTCGCCGGGTTTGATCGGTAGCCACTTCCAAGCCCTGCTAGCAGCCTTGCTAAAGCGCGGGTCGACCACGACATATTTCGATTTGCCGCTGACGAGACCTTCAGTCATCTTTGGGACACGCTGCGGTGGACCGTAGTTGCCCTCGAACATGTTGGCGCCGACATAGATAACGAATTCGCTGTTACCGGCGTCGGTCTGCCAGTAGAACTTGGCGCCGCCGCTGAATTTGCCGGTTTTGGGGTCGAACTGCTCGCTCATCGCTTTGCCTGCGAAGTAGAGTGACCCCTGACAAACCGTGGTGTGCCCGTTGGCGTTAATGGAGCCGAAGGCATCGCCCACGAAGCGTTTGAACAGGTCACCACGCCCGTTTTTGAGGCGACCCCATACAAAGGCGAACTGGTTGTTTTTAGGTCCCAAATCGGGGTGGTCGGGGTCAATTAGTTTATCAAGGTGTTCGGCAAAGGTCTTTTTGAATTCTTCCACCAGTGCTTTCTTTTTCTCGGCGTCTTTCTCGTCTAAAATTTTGGCAATGGCAGCCGACATTTCTTTGGCGAGGTTAGGGTCTTTCATTGTGTATAGGGCGCGGAAACCGTCCACATGCCCTTCGCCGAACAGGTCGCCGCCCTCGACAATTTCTTCGATGGCTTGTTCAAAGGGGATGGTAATCCATTGCCCTGCACCGCGTTTCGTGCCGGGCTTGCGCTTCAACACGCTGACAATGCGATAGGGATCATACACTGTCTGTAAGCCGGACTGACCTTTAGGGCAGATTCCACCCTCAAGCGTTGCCATCTCCTGAATCGGAGTGTCAAACTTCGGGTGGGGCCAGAGCGTCCAGGGGCTATAGGGGTTGCCCTCGATTTTGGCAGCAACGCCGCCCTCACCCACGCTAGGCGAGGGGAGAATCTTGACTTTGATGCCGCAGCCGGTGTTGCATTGCAGGCAGACAGTGTAAATCTGGTTGCTGGGATCGTTTAGTGGATAGGATGAAGCTTTCGTTGATTCGGTCATAACCTGTTTGAAGGCGGGTAGGTTGCCTAGCACGGCGGCAGTTCCTCCCGCAACGGCGGAGAGTTTCAGAAAATCCCGCCTTGATATGGACTGTGAGGTTCTCTTTTTCTCAGCCATCTTAGCCTTCCTCTGCATAGTTATTGGCGCGCGGGCGCAGCCAAAGGATGTGGTACCCGATCATGAAAATCAGGAAACCAAATGCCAACGCAAAGATCGTCACCAGCCATTCAGAAACGGTGGGGAAGTAGTCGGTTGCCAATCCGGGACCTTTGTAGGCGGTCACCAATCCTTTTTCTACCGCCTCGACTGCCAACTGAGGTGGAATGACGATGTTGAGCGGCACGGCGATGAAGGTTAGAATCAACAATCCCGCCGCAACGCCGATGCGCCGCGCTGTCTGAGACTGGGTCAAAAGGATGAAGATGGGGAGAAGAACGCCCAACCCAATGTGCATCACCCAATAAACCCACCAAAAGGGTCCAAAGAGAGTCAGTTCTAGGGCAGTCGCTTGGGCTGGCACACCGGGATATAAGATTACTAGGCCGCCCAATGCTGCCACCAACAAGCCCGTGACCAGCAGGATGAGCAACAACCTACCCAAGCGTTGGGCTGTTTCGAGGTAGTCCGCTTCACGTTTGCCGGGCCAGAACCAGACAAATTGGAAGGTGAGAAAGCCTGTGCCAGCTACCATGGCGGAGATGAGAAAGTACAGCGGCAGCGCACTGCTTTGCCAGGTTGGACGCCCGATCACCACACCGAAGACGCTTCCAGCCACCACAATCAAAGCCACGCCAATCGGCAGGCTCACGTAAGATAACCATGCCGCAATGCGATGCGTCTCTCTTGTCTCAGGGCGCATCTCCACGACCAACTTAGTCAGCAAGATGATCATGTAGGCCATGTGTAACCAAATCATCCACGTCATCAGCGAGTTCCACTGTGGCCAGCGTAAGACGTGCCAGAAGCGGAAGGGGTGCCCCAAGTCGAGGCCGATCAGAATAAGGGCCATGGCTAGAATCGCCAGCGCAGTCAGGTAGAGAGTGCGCGCCATGCCCGGCAGGGTTTTATTCCAGCCGAAGACATACACCAGCAGGGTAAAGACCACCAGCGAACCCACTTCCAACCAGACAAAGTATTCATAGGTCGCCACCCACAGCCCCCAAGGGACGAATGAACCGAGGTCGGTCAAGCGCAATCCGTTGGTGAAGCGCTGGATGACGCCGATAGCGCCGACCAACAGGGCAATCACGCCTAGCGCCCACAAATAGATTTCAGGGCTTAACTTCTTTTTTGCCACAGGAGTAGTCTCTTCGCTATTTTCTTCCTGAACGGGAACATCGTTTTTGTCCATCGTTTCCTCCTACAACAGGTAATAAACCTTGGGCTCAGTGCCCAATTCTTCGCGCAGGCGCATCACGTTCGGGCTGGCGATTAGCTTGGATACCAAGCTGTCTGGATCATTCGAATCGCCAAAGTAGGTAGATCGACCAATGCAGGTCGTCGTACAGGCAGGCAACTCTCCGACTTCTAAGCGATGCAAGCAGAAGTGACATTTGCGGACATTGCCAATTGGCGAATCCTCACGCCGACGCACTCGTGTCTCTCCATACTCGAAGATGGGGATGTCCTCAAGGACGCTTGCTTGCTCCCGGCCTAAGATCAAACCATCCGCCTGGGGCGAGTCGTCATATTGGCTAAAGCCAAAGTCGAAGTAGCGCGAGTTATAGGGACAGGCGTTCATGCAGTAGCGACAGCCAATGCAGCGGTCATAATCGACGACGACGACGCCGTCGACTCGTTTGTAAGTGGCGTTTACCGGGCAGACATCCACACAGGGCGGTTCGTCACAGTGCAGACAGGGACGCGGAATGAAACGCATTGCGACGTTCGGATATGTGCCGAGCTCCTCTTCGACCACCTGACGATAGACTACGCCGGGCGGCAGTTTATTCTCAGCAACGCAAGCAATTGTGCAGGCATGGCAGCCCACGCACTTGCGCAGGTCAATAACCATCACCCAGTGCCGCTCTTCAACCGGCTTTTGCAGGGCGCGTTTTAGGTCTTCGTGCATGCGCACTAGAACGTCCTGCTGCTCCAGCGCAGAGCCGGCCAAAGCATCGGCAAGCGCTTCTGCAACCGCGGCGCTCAGGGGTCCTTGACCTTGCGTCCTTTTCGTTTTCTCCATACGGAACCTCCATAATTAGGATATAAAACAAACCCTGAAAAGAGAGAAACCTCTTGCGCGTATTATCACAAAATAATGGACAGGCGAAAATCGGGAAAAGGCAAGCAAATCGGCCGGGATTTTGCCTGACGGGTGTGGGGAAATTCCTGACATAGCCAAGAAAGACCAAAACAGCGAGCCACAGCGGAATGAATTTGGCTATAATGGGCTTGTAAAGGAGCGGGCACGCCATTTTCTGTTACGTTTGGAGGAAACATGACCGACCCTAATCCATTCATCCCGCAACTTGTTCAATTTCTTGCTCCCTTCCTGCCCTACCTGCTCAAAGCGGGGGAAAAAGCCGCCGAAGAAGCCGGGAAAAAACTCGGCGAGGCGGCCTGGGAGCGCGCCAAAGGCCTGTGGGGCAAGCTGAAACGCAATGAGCGCATCAAAAGGGCTGCCGAGACCAACCAGGGCATATGCGTCAACTTAACGGGCGATGCACAAAAGCCATGTGGTATGAGATAATGCTTGCCAACTGAGAAACCCATGTAATGCGAGGAGGATAAGCCATGTCACAAAATCCTTTGCTCTTCCTAGAGGACTGGTCGGAT
>CALFWB010000050.1 GCA_937928795.1 uncultured Anaerolineales bacterium | reverse complement strand
CAAAGTTCAGGAAGATCTTGCAAGGTTAACCGACAAACTTCTCGAAACGCTGGATGTCGATTTGGTTTTGCAGACCAGCGTCGTAGAGTTAAGAGATTTGTTTGACTTGGCTGAAGTAGAGATTCAGCTTATAGCCGACTAGGATCGTATATTTGGAAGTGTACTTCAAGGACAGGAAAAATGAAACCTTCCTCATGGCACCAACAAATACCTATCCATACCCGCATTATTGCTTTACTAGCGCTCATATCCTTATTAGCTGTTGGAGGAACGGTACTTAGTTCCTTGTACACCACACGGGAAATCGGCAACACTACTCGAGAAGTGAGTGGTGCAATTGTCAGAGATCAAGTAACCAGTTCGCTTATCTCGCTAAACCAAAATCTTGCCTTAGACACCAGCCGATCCCTAGAAAAAACAGCTCAAGATGTCGAATTCCTAGCTCAATATGTTCTTGAAGTATGGACAAAACCCCAACAAGAGGAAGTCAAGTGGTCAAAGGTAGAAACCATTCAAAAAGGGGACAAAGGACAATATCTAAATAGCAAATACGACGTCTCAAGCCTGTTTATCCCGAATTCCGTCCAATTGACCCCTCAAGTTCGAGAGGAAGTTGAAAAAAGTCGCTATTTAGATTTAGTCTTTCAGTCTGTTCAAAAAGGGAACCCGAACATTGCCGCGATCTATTTCGCTTCTCCCAATAATTTGGTGCGCTATTACCCAAACATCGGTTTAGGGAATGTCGTACCACCCGACTTTCTTGCAATCAGTCGTCCTTGGTATATCGCTGCCATTGAAAATTCAAAACCGAGGCCAAAAGTGGTTTGGTCAACGATCTATGTTGATGCTGCAGGACTAGGACTAGTGAGCACAGCCTCTCGGGCAATTTACGACCATGGCAAATTGATCGGTGTGATTGGAGTCGATCTGTTGGTGCAAGACATCGTTGCCAACGTAGAGGAATCGTTTAAGCTAAAAGCTGGCTATAACTTCCTAATGGACTTTGAAGGGTTTGCGCTTTCTATGCCGCGCCAAGCCTACTTGGATATTCTCGAGCGGCAACCCGCAGAAGGGGAAGCGCTGACCAGTCTTAGAGATACCCGAAACGATTTTCTGCCTATTATTGGTGAAATGAGAAGAGGAAATAGTGGGGTAAAAGAGATTACTAGCGGCTCACTTAACTTAATTGTGGCTTATACACCTGTTCCGAATGTCAATTGGAGCCTTGCCAGCGTTGTTGATGCCGCCGCTTATCTTCAACCTCTCTCCGAACTTGAAACAAAACTTCAAGCCAACACTCAACGATTGGTGATTGCGCAAATCATGCCTTTATCTGCGGCAATTTTGGTTTTCGTCATATTTTTAGGGTTAATTCTTGCCAACCTCATCTCTAACCCCATTAAGGAACTTGCAGTAGCTGCAGAAAAACTCAGCCACAACGAATGGGATGTTGCAGTCCCCGTAGACGCTCCCGGCGAAATCGGCTTATTTGCTCAAACCTTCCGCGAGATGGCAAATCAATTGCGCGATATTATCGCCAATCTGGAACAAAAAGTGGCTGAACGAACTGAAGCCCTTCGCAGAAGGGCTATCCAGCTTCAAGCATCTGTTGAAGTCGGTCGAGCTGTTGCATCGGAACGAGAGTTGGAAAAATTACTCTCAATGGTTACCCACCTGATCAGTGAACGATTCGGTTTTTATCACGTTGGAATTTTCTTGGTCGATCCCAAGGGGGAGTACGCATGGCTAAAAGCAGCCAATAGTGAAGGCGGCCAGCGCATGTTGCAACGGCAGCACCGTTTGAAAGTTAACGAACAAGGGATCGTGGGATATGTGACCGGTACAGGCAAAGCCCGCATCGCCTTAGATGTGGGCGAGGACGCGGTTTTCTTCAACAATCCCGATCTCCCCTTCACTCGTTCAGAAATGGCCCTCCCGCTGATTGCGCAAGGAAAAATACTTGGGGCGCTGGATATCCAAAGCGAACAGGGCGGAGCCTTCACCGAAGAAGACATTGAAGTTCTTGGCGGTATGGCAAATTTGATCGCTGTAGCTATCCAAAATGCAGAGCTCTTTGCAGAAAGCCAGGCGGCCCTTGAAGCAACTCGTCGAGCTTATCAAGAAATGAGCTTACGAGGTTGGATTGAACTGATCAACCGCACCCAACACCCAACATACCTTAGCACCCCCTTGAAAAAAGTAACCCTCTTACCAAAATCAACTTCACCCATTATTGAAAAAGTCTGCCAAACTAATGCTATCCAAAAAGGTGACGATCATGAAATAGCCCTACCGATCATGGTCAAGGATAAGCGCATCGGAGTTCTCCGTTTGCGTCGTCAAGCTCAACAACCTCCTTTTACCGATCCCGACATTGACCTATTCCAAGATATTGCCTTGCGCATCGGAACTGCTTTAGAAGCAGCCCGTCTCTATCAAGAATCCCAGAAAAGAGCTTTGCGCGAAAAACTAGTCGGTGAAATAACCTCAAAGATTCGTTCATCTAACGAACCAAAAGAGATCCTCAAGATTGCGGTCCAAGAATTGCAACAAGCTCTTCAAGCTACAAAGGCCCAAGTTGCTTTCTTTTCTCCGGCGAAATCAGCAAAAAGTGATAACGGATACCACGAGGGAGTAGAATGAGTACCATAATTGCCATTGCAAACCAAAAAGGCGGGGTCGCCAAAACTACCACTGCCGTTGGGCTAAGCGGAGCCCTTGTCCAAGAAGGTTATGACGTATTGGCGATTGACCTAGATGCCCAAGCCAATCTCACCATTGCATTCGGCATAAATCCCCTCCAAGTGCGTCGCTCGATCGCCGATATCTTTATCAACGCAGAAAAGCTGGCTTCTGTCAGTCAAGCCACCAATCTTCCGGGTTTAGATATCGTCCCAGCAAATAAAGAGATGGAACTTTCCGAACGGTTTGTTCCTTTACGGCAAAACCACGAAATCATCTTACGCCAACAATTATCTGCGCCAGAAATCTCATCCGCTTATGACTTTATCGTGCT
>CALFWB010000049.1 GCA_937928795.1 uncultured Anaerolineales bacterium | reverse complement strand
TCGCTCGCTAAGGTATTGGCTTTCCATGTCCACGTCGGCTGCCGAGATGGAAAGCGCTGTGAAGGCAAATGGGGCAGGCTGCTGATAATACGCTTGCCCGGCGCAAGCTCGGCACAGCACTTGCTCGCCAATCCTCACTTCTCGTTCGTTGAGGATTTCTTCTCCGCAAACCGAGCAGTGCACGCGCAAGCCAGAGCGGCTGATCAGCGCTTGGGCGCTTGGCTCAAGCTGAACCACTTGGAAGGTGAACAGTTCCGCGTCAGGCATCCGTCCATAGCCGACCAGTTGGGCAAAGTAGGCTTTCTGCTCTTCAGGAGCGTAACGGTGCGCCTTTTGACGGATATCCTTTTGAGGAGCAATGCGGATGGCAAGCTCAGTTTCCAAATCCACAAAACTCGCTGCCACCTTCCCGTAATCAACGATGCGCAGATTGCGATGCCCGACCGTGCAGCCGCTCACGGCGATCAGCCCATCGCAGAAACAACCATCCGTCTCGCTGATGATCAGCAAACGGCGACGCGGCGGCGGACATTTCATATCCAACGCTCGCAGGCCGGCTAACGCCATGCGCACCCCCAATACCTGGCGCGGGCACAGGTGGCTGTGTTGTGCCGCACTGATCTGCAGATAGTGCGCAAGTTCCATCGTATCATCTCCTTTGTGTAATAAACAGCCGCCTCCAAAAGGAGACGGCTGCAGAAGTCCAAGCTCGAATTCAGCAAACGTCTCCTTTCCCAACACGCGGAGGCAAGCAAGTTTCCCAGCTTACCCACGAGGTTCTTCCCCTTGTGGACGGGGAAGAGCCCCCCTGCGGCGCCCCGCAGGTACGGCTTGCTCACCCTGGCCTTCGCGTTAGGTGAACAAGCTCGGAGACCTCTCGATCTAAAATTTAGCGAGATTTATTTCTTCAAATGATCCTCAATTGCGTCCTTCGCCCATGTGAGGGCAGCCATGGTGGTCGGGAATCCCAGGGTGGTGATGCCCAGCAAAATGGCGTGTTCAACCTCTTGGGGAGTGGCGCCGGCTTCAAGGGCGCGATGGGTGTGAGAGTGTACGGCGCTTTCGGATTTGCAAGCCGCTGCCATGCCAAGCTTGATCAACTCGCGGGTCTTTTGATCCAAGCAACTGACCGTGGCAATCGTCTCTCCCAAGCCTTCATAAGCTTGGTAGATTGCGGCATATTGCTCGCCAAAGCGACGGTAGGGTTTGGGCAGTTCCGACATCATTCCTCCTTTATCGAAATGAGATACTCAATCATAGCATCAATTTCGCTGTCGGAGAGGTAGAAATTCGGCATGGCAGTATTTTGCCTCACCTTGCGGGGATTTTCCAGCCACAGGCGTAGGGTAGCCTGATCCATGCGATCGAGGACACCATCCAAAGGCGGGGCTTTAAGTGCCCCTTGCCCCTCGATGCGATGACATTGGCGACAGTTATATTTTTCAACCAAGCCTGCACCGCTAGTCGGTGAGACTTCCACCCGTTTGGTCAGGTTCAAATACCAGCGCGGGCGCAGGAAAAGGATAGCCAAGATAACCAAGAAAAGCACAAAGAGAGGGGTGTATCGTTTCATTGTTGCCCTATTCTACCCTGCCTCCCCTGCAGCTTCAAGGCCAGGGGAGGCAGGATGGCTACGTTTAGACTTTCTCCACCTTCACTTTGGTATCGTAAAAGACGGCCGAACCGCCGACCAGATCGGATAGGGTGACGTTCTTCGTGACCGGATCAGTGCGCATCACCACGTTGGCATGGAGCGGGACGGCGCGGCGCGCATCCCCTTTGACCAACTGGTCATCAATGAAGATGTCATTCGAACCGGCCGCCCAGTGCCCAAAGCCGAGCGGGAACGCCACCACTCCTGGGCGAATCCCTTCGGTCACATAGGCTTTGCCGACCACCGGGATTTTGCGCCCATCCTTAACGTCCCAAACACCTTCGGGGTTGCTTGCCGAGCTAATGCGCACCCGATCGCCGTGCTTGATGCCCCGTTTGCGGGCATCCTCGCTGTTGATCAAGACATACCCTTCGCCCAGCACCGCTAGCAACCAATAATTCGAAATGGTGCGCGATTTGGTCATGGTGATTGTCTTATAGGTGATCAAGTGCAAGTCGTACCCACCATCCTCGACCTCCTTGCCAGCGTAATCCAAACCGGCCGGGAGGTAGGTAGCGCAGCCAAACAGGTGCTCGCCGGTCATGGTGTTGATCGCCTTGTAAGTCTTTTCGTGGTAGAGATTGATCAACCGACCGTACTTGTTCGCCACTTGAGCGCCCTTGTAGGCTTTGGCAAAATCTTGATAGCGACCACCGCGGTTTAAGACATACACCACCCGCCGCCAGAGGCTTTCGTCATTGCCGAGGGCAGCTTTCCAGCGTTTTTCATTGAAGACCGAAGGAGGCAAAAATCGTCTGGCTTGGCGGAAGATGCGCAGCTCCTCATCATCGGCTTCCGGCACGGCATCCGAGCCATCCTCTTTTTCGCCGAAGGCAATGTTGGCAACTTCCTTGAGGTAAAGGTCTTCGGGGCGCGTGTAAGGAATACCCTGTCCCATGCCGTTCGGACCGAAACCGGCTAAGTTCAATTTCTCGGCGATTCCAAGCAGCAAAGCCTCAAAGCTCAAGGGGATTTCTTCGCCAAAGACCTTGACCGTCGGCCAGTTGGGCAAGCTAATGGCTGGCTGACGCACATTTTCCACCTTCCACGGCACCGAGGGATGCGAGCCGTGAAACTCCCAGCGTTCCAAATAGGAAAGGTCGGGGAAAATATAATCTGCATAAGTGGAGGTCTCCCCAACGTAGATGTCGCTGGCGATAATCAAAGGGATTTTCTTGGGGTCGGAGAGGATGTCGATGACCGTTTGACTAGCCGGTAGACTATAGGCCATCCCGTTCATGTATTGCATAAAAATTTTGATTTGATACGGATAGGCATCTCCCATGGAAGGCACGTCTTCTTGGTAGATGTCGGTGGCAATGGGGAACCACGGGCGTTTGGTGGGATAAGGTTTTTCGGCGTTGTAAAGGGTAGTCTTTTCGTAAGCGACTTTGGTGCGCAGCAGATCGATGCCGAAAGGCGCCAAAGCCCCTTCGATCATTGAATTAACCGGGAAAGGCTGCCCCTTTTTCTCGCCCAAGCGATTGTAGGTCGAAGCTCGGATCGTGCCGCCGGCGTAATCAAAATTGCCGATCAGCAGGTTGAGCGCATAATAGGCATTGTTGTTGTAAAAACCGTTGGTGTGTTGCGAAGCGCCACGATGGATGTCGATGACCGCTTTGCGGCCATGCGAGGTAAACTCATTGGCAAGCAGGATGATGTCCTCTGCTTTCACGCCGCTAATCTCAGCCCATTCCTGCAAAGTATGTTTTTCGGCTTCTTCTTTGAGGATTTGGAGGCTAGATTTCACCGCAAACTCGCCGATTTTTGTATCTACCAGCACTTCACCGACGGCCGGGGCAGCCTCGGGGTCGAGCGGGTCAAAGGCAAACGGCTTGCCGTCCACTAAGACCACCGGCACATCGCAGGTGAATTTGGTGCCGTCTTTAGCCACATAGACGGTGACCTCCTTGCCCTCGGCGTTGGTCTCCTTTTGCGCCTCGACCAAACCGATCTCGCTGGCGCGCAGGAAGGTAGTCGGTTTGCCGTCCTTGATTTTGACCAACCAAGCGGCATTGGAGTAGTTTGGCTCACCGGCGGCACTGGCTGCGGCCTGATTGGCAATCGCCAGATAAGCGGCGTTATAGCGTTCGTTTTCGAATATCCAGCGGATCATGCCCATGGCAAAGGCCGCATCGGTGCCGGGCTTGATCGGCACCCATTTCCAGGCTCGCGAAGCCAGCTTGGAAAGGCGCGGGTCAATGACAGCGAACTTGCGCCCGTCCACATAGGCTTGGGTGGCTTTCGGTACGCGTTGCGGCGGACCGTAATTAGCATCGTACAGATTGCTGCCGGCATAGATAACAAACTCGCTGTTACCTGTATCGGCTTGCCAGTAAAATTTGTCGCCGCTGTCAAATTGACCGGTTTGAGGATTCCACTTTGAACTCATCTGCTTGCCGGTAAAATAGAGCGAGCCCTGACAGATGGTGGTGTGCCCGTTGTAATTCAAGGAGCCGAAAGCTTGTCCGACAAAGCGCTTGACTAGGTCTTCGCGACCGTTCTTCATCCGGCCCCATACAAAGGCAAACTGGTTGTTCTTGGGTCCTAAATCCGGGTGTTCGGGGTCGATCAGTTTATCGAGATGGTCTTTGAAATCTTCTTGGAATTTCTTGACCAATTCTTTCTTCTTTTCGGGGTCTTTTTCATCCCAAATGGCTTTGACGGCGGCGCCCATTTGTTTCATCAGGTCTGCATCGCGCAGGGCATAAAGGTCTTTGAAGCCTTCCACTTTGCCTTCGCCGAAAAGGTCGCCGCCGTTGACAATTTCCTCAAGGGCTTGCTCAAAGGAAATGGTCACCCATTTGCCCTCACCACGCTTGGTGCCGGGCTTGCGCTTGAGGACGCTGACCAAGCGATAGGGGTCATAAACCGATTGGATGCCGGCTTGCCCTTTTGGACAGAGGGCGCCTTCGGTGGTGGCTGCTTTAGCAACGGGGGTCTGGTAAGGGATATGCGGCCAGAGCGTCCAGGGGCTATAGGGATTGCCATCGATCTTGGCAGCGATCCCATCAAACAGCTTGACCTTGATGCCGCAGCCTGTGTTGCACTGCAAACACACGGTGTAAATTTGATTTTCGGGCTTTGCCTCGAAAAACTCTGCGCTTTCGCCGAGGCTGAGAGCTTTCCGAATCGCCTCTCTTCCTTGCGGCAGGTTGCCTAGCACGGCTAAGGTGCCGCCAGCAATGCCGCTGATCTTGAGAAAGTCGCGGCGGGAAAGGGTTGTGATTGAGTTGGTGTTTTCAGAGTTGGTCATCTCATGCCTCCTTTGGAGTTGGGGAGAAGAGGTTGAATTTTTCGCTACCGATCAAAAAGCCTAAGACGGCAATGCCAATCGTGCCGCTGGTCACCGCCCATTCCATCAAGCTGGGGAAGTAGTGAAAAGTGAGGTGCGGGCCGCTAAAGGCGTGGACGAGGGCTTCTAGCTCCGGCACAGATAAGGCAGGGAAGATGATCAAACCCCGCGCCACCGCATACCCGACCAACAAGAGAATGCCCATCCAGCCCGCCCAGTGGTTGTGCGTGGCGTACTTGCGTTGGACGAGGAACACCAGCGGGATCAGAGAGCCGACCAGAACTTGCAAAATCCAAAAAGCCCACCAGTATTCCCCAAACAAGACCAGACGCACAGCTTCAACATTCATAGGGACGTTGCCGTACATGCTTTGAGAGTAGTCTGCCCACATAAAGTAGATTTTGACGATCAGAAGAACGACACTGGAAAGGCTCAATATCCAAAGCTGCTGGGGACGGTTTTCATCGTCTTCTCGACCAAAGAAGCCCAAGGCGGTGAGCAGCATCGCCGCTCCCGAAGCGAGGGAGAAAACCGGGAACTGCACCGGCAAAAGCCCAACATGCCAAAACGGGCGGGAAGCATTGACGCCCAAAAGCGCTCCCACAGCCCCAGAGATAAAGAATGAGACGACCAACCCCACCGCCATCAAGGGCTTGAGCCACGGACTGTTCGGTTGGAGACTGGCTAATGCCAAAGCGCTCACACTGATCACCCCAAAAATGGTATATCCCCAAACCATCTGAAAGAGCAAAGAAAACGGGTTGCCCTGCAAATACACTTTCCAGATGCGGAAGAGGTGCCCGTTGTCCAAACCAATGGAGATGAGGGCGGCCGCCAAGCAAACCAGTGACCCCCACAGCGCCACCCGACCGGTGCCCTTGAAAATCTTGATGCCGAAGAGCAAATCCAGCGTCGAAATCATAAAACCGCCTGCGGCAATGCCGGCAAAGAACAGGTACATTGCCACCCACAGCCCCCAGACAACGTAAGAACCGTAATTGGCATTCTGGTGACCATGCGCAAAGCGATCATAAAAGCCCCACAAGCCAAACAGCAGAGTCAATCCTCCGAACAGATAAGCGAGTTTCTTGATCATGGCTGCCTCCTAGACAAGGTAGTAGACGCGCGGCTCTGTGCCGAGGTCCTCTTTGAGACGCATCACGTTGGGTTTGGCGATCAGTTCGCTCACCAAGGAGTCCGGGTCATTGGCATCACCGAAGAAGGTAGCGCGCCCGATGCAGGTGGTGGTGCAAGCTGGCAAGATCCCCTCCTTGATGCGATGCAGACAAAAGTGGCACTTGCGCACGTTGCCGATGGGCGATTGCTCATGTTTTCGCTCGCGCCGTTCGCCGTATTCAAAAGCAGCGCCGGCGGTTTCGTACTTGCCGGCTTGTTTGCTTCCCAAAGTCATCGCCAAGCCATCGATCGTCTTATCCGTATAATTAAGGCCAAAATCGAAGGTGCGCGAAGCATAAGGACAAGCACTAATACAAGCCCGACAACCGATGCACTGGTCGTAGTCCACCACAATTACCCCTTCTTCATTGGTGTAAGTGGCGTTAACCGGGCAAACCGGTGTGCAGGGCGCGTTTTCGCACTGCATACATGGTTTGGGCAAAAAGCGATAGGTGACATTGGGATATTTACCGATTTCTTCGGTCAGCACCGGGCGATAGACGATGCCCGGCGGCAATTTGTTTTCGGCAACGCAGGCGATGGTGCAGGCATGACAACCAACGCAGCGGCGCAAATCGATCACCATCACCCAGCGTCGTTCTGCGGGAGTTTTCTTCAATGCCCGCTTAAGTTCCCGCTCCATGCGCACCAAGACATCTTCTTTGGCTAAAACGTCATCCTCGGCAGCTTGGATGAGCGGAGCGTTTTCCAGCGCTGGGGCAATCACACCCGCAAACACTTCCGAAGCAACTTTGGTCAGGATCGATGCTTCTTTCGGTTCGCTCATACGATCTCTCCTTTCAACTTAGCTTTTCTCTGCGTGGGTATTATTCTTAAACCCGTTCATACTATAAAACGAGAGCTTCGCCTCGCATAGCAGGAAATGTTTGATTCTCTCCCCCCTTTTGTCAGGGAAAACCTGACAAAGCGATCAATCTGCTGAGATAATCCCCTTGCTTAGCGCAAAGCGCACCAGAGCTGCTCGGCTGGATAGACCGAGCTTTTCCATGCCGCGGGCGCGGTAGGTTTCGATTGTCTTGACGCTCAAGCCGAGCTGATCGGCGATTTCTTGGGCGGTATAACCGTAAGCCACCAGACGCAATACCTCCTTTTCGCGCTCGCTGAGCGAATCCCATTGCTCTGGGTCGGTTGATTGCGAGGGTGGCAGGATGTCTTCCAGCAGGCTGCGCGTCATGGAGGAGTGCACGTAAATCTCCCCTTGCATCACCGCTTGAATGGCTGAAAGCAGCTCAACATCGGCAGCTTTTTTCAAGACATAACCGCTCGCCCCGTTCTGCAAGGCGCGGCGCAGGTAATGCACGTCATCATGCATGGTCAGGATTAAAATGCGCGCCTGTGGGGCGCGTTTGCGCAGCAAGCCGATCGCCTCTAGCCCATTCAAGCCGGGCATACTGATATCCAGGAGAATTAGGTCAGGTTGCAGTTCTTCGGCAAGGCGCAGGGTCTCCAAGCCGCTCTCTGCTTCTCCGACAACTTCTAAATGGGCTTCTTGGGAGAGCAACAGCCGCAAGCCGGCCCGTAGCACGGCATGGTCATCGGCGAGCAAAATCGTAGTTTGCGGCTTCATCCTCCACCGTTTTCGGAATGGGCAATTGAATATAGATGCTGGTGCCGCGCCCGATTTCGCTCTCAAAGGTGATCGTCCCGCCTAGCAGTGCTGCCCGTTCGCGCATCCCAGCCAAGCCAAGATGCGCCTGCGCCGAGTCGCCCATCTCGATCTTGGAAATGTCGAAGCCGATGCCATCATCTTCGACCACAGCGACTAAATCCTCGCCGCGTTGCTCGATCAGAACGCTCACGTTGCGGGCTCGGGCGTGACGGGCAACGTTGGTCAGCGCCTCTTGGATGATGCGATACAGAGCCGTCTCAACCACATCGGGCAAACGCTCCTGAGCGATATGACACATCAGGTCAATGGCAATGCGGTAACGCACCTGCCACTCTTTGACCAAACGTTCTAGGGCAGCCCGCAAGCCCAAGTCATCCAACAAGCGCGGGCGCAGTTGCATGGCTAAATCGTGCACTTCTTCCAGCGTTTGAATGGCAATTTGGCGCAGCTCGTGGGCTTGCTGTTGGGTCTGTCGGTCAGCACAGCCGCTTTCCATCACCTTCAACCCCATAATGAGCGAGGTGAGGGTTTGGGAGGTGCTGTCGTGCAGTTCTCGCGCAATCCGTTTGCGCTCGTCTTCTTGGGTGACGATGACTTTTTCGAGCAATTGGCGGCGTAAGACTTCACGTTCGCGGCGGATTTCATCGGCTTTTGCCAGTTCGCTGACCATTTGGTTAAAGGCGGTGGCAAGTTCGCCGATCTCATCGTTTGCCCAACGCTTCACCCGTTGGGCAAAATCTCCCTTTGCCACGGCTTGGGCTGCCTGCGCCAAATCGAGGATCGGACGGGTGAGGACCCAGGTCAAAAAGGTGGCAGCCGTTACGCCGATCAGTGAGACCAGAGCTGTCGTCAGGAGCAACTGATTGGTAATAGCCGCTAGGCTATTCCGCAAGGAAACATCGGAAAGCCCGACTCGGGCAATGCCCACCTCCCCTTCTAGGATCGGAACAGCCGTATCCCAAACATAGCCTTCATTGGTGGCAAGAATCACGGTGCGATGACGGCTGGCTGGTTCAACGGAGTTAGCAGCAATCAAGTCTATCGGAAAGATTTCTCCATAGGTGGAAGCTAGCACTTGTCCGTCGGCATCCAACAAAAATGCATAAGCTACATTTTGATTGTTGGCTTTGGTCTCTTGCAAGAGACGATGGAGCGCAAAGAGGTCGTTGAGCAAGATCAAATCGGTGGAACGCGCTGCCAAATCACGGGCGACCGATACGCTCTGCTCGGCTAGTTGGGCTGCCATCGTTTGGGTGAGCGCTTGGCGAACTTGGATGGTGATGCCCAAGCCCAAAAGGATCACCAAACCCAGGACAATGCCCAAAATTTTCGAGCGCACACTGACTCCCCCGGCAATGTCCCAAAAACGCTGGAAGAGAGTCTGAAGTGAAGGGAAAAGGGCACTCTTCATTGCCTTGCTTCTGCTTGCGTTGCCTCCAGCTCACTAAGCAGTTGGCGCACTCCTTGATAAGCGCGATCGTCTATGGGAACAAAGCGGTCGACACCGATGGCTTGCAAGGCTGCTTGTCCTTGTGGGTACTCGTGCAGAGTCAGAAAGAAATTTTGCAATTCAAGCTTCAATTGGGGACGCAGGGCTGGGTTGACCACTACAGGGGGGATCCCAAACGGTGGCGAGCGATGAATTAGGAGTGTCTTTTCACCGATGGTGGCATCGCGGGCGAGGAAGAACTCATACACCAAGCTATCCACGGCTGCTCCATCGGCAACCTTATTGGCAACGGCAAGGATTGCTTGATCGTGACTATAAGTGAAGAAAATGCGCCCAAAGAATTCTTCCGGGGTGCTCCCCTGTTGTTTGACTAAATAGGTGGGATACATCCTGCCGCTGAGGGAAATGGGATCGGTAAAGGCAAAGACTTTGCCGCGCAAATCGCTCATGCTTTGGGTAGCACTATCGCTCGGCACGATCAGAAAGGAATAGTAAACCGTCTCGCCTCTCACTTGGGGGGCGACCAGCAATTCCATGCCGAACTTTACTCGCCCGGCAATATAGGCACTGGTACACACAAAGGCGACGTCCACTTGTCCCTGCTCGAGGAGGTCGTTGATTTCCAAGTAGGTGCGCCGTTGCACCAGCTCGACCGGGCGATTCAGGCGGTTTTGCAGGGCTTCCAGCAATTGGGTATAGGATTCCACCGTGCCTTGCGGGGAGATGACGGCAGCCACTGCCACCCGCAAAGGCAGCACGGCACTGTTAGCGGGCGTGGGCAAAGGCACGCGCCGCTCGAGATCTATATAACCCACCGCAGGCAGGGAAAACGCTCCAGTACAAGCTGTCAGCAACCAAACGAGCAAAAGAAAATAGGAGAGATTGTGCCACTTCATACCGTTCACCGCCGATTAATCATACCCCATTTTTGGGATAGTTCCGATGGCATTCGTCTGGCTTTTCAAAAATTCAATTTAGGTCTGAGTGAATTGAAAAAACTCACCATAGGGAGCACGGAAAACGGGGGGTCTCGAGTCGGATTCACGTTAAAATACAAACAAACTTTGACGTTCCCAAGCGCTTGGGAATGGCAAAAGACGTGGTCTTCTTGGCATCGGTTGGAGGAAAAACATGTCCCCGTATGATCCTGCGCGCCATCATCGTCGTTCAATTCGTCGAAGGGGTACGATTACACCCAACCGGGCGCGTATTTCATCACCCTTTGCACGCACGAACGCGCCCATTTGTTCGGCGCAGTGGTAAATGGTAAAATGCAGTTGAACGAATGGGGTGCAATCGTGCGCGACAAATGGTTCAAGACCGCCCAAATTCGGCCGTATGTTCAATTGTGGGAAGATGAATTCGTGGTGATGCCCAACCACATCCATGGGATTATTTGGATTGTGGACAATAATGGTATCGTGGCGGACGGCGACGCCGCGGCGGGTGGCAACGGCGGGAAAACCGCACCCCCCAACAACGTCGTTCCCGGTTCGATTGGGGCAATTGTGCGTTCGTTCAAATCCGCCGTCACCAAACGTATCAACGAATTACGCCACACCCCCGGCGCGGCCGTTTGGCAACGCAATTATTATGAACGCATCATCCGCGATGAACGCGCCCTAAACGCCATCCGCCGTTATATTCAGGATAACCCGCGGCGTTGGCACATGGACCGCGAAAATGCCCGCCGCATCGGCAGCGATCCTCTGGCGCGCGAAATTTGGCAAATGTTTCAAGACGATGACCATCACCATACCGCCAAGGGTGCGCCATAACCCCCTTCCGATTGAAGAATAAGGTGGCAAACGAACCAAAGCCGATTAACAGACCCAACGGGATAACAAATTGAGCTATCCCGTTGGGTTCAGCGCAAAGTTAGCGCTCAGGGTTTAGGGAAACGGATGGGGTTCGGTTTCCACAGCATAATCTGCGGCGCCGGTGAAAATCGGCTGACCGACAACCTCCGGGTCGTCTGTCCAGCCCATGATGGCGAACTTGAGGTTGGTCACCTCATAACCCAAAAGCGCCAAAGCTAGAGCAGCCGCCTCGCCGGTGTGACCGGTGTAGCAGTAGGTGACAATTTGGCGATCAGCAGGCAAGCGAGCTAGCACATCCTCGGCAGCAATGCCGGTCCAAAAGACATTAACGGCGCCGGGAACGTGGCCGCGCCCATAATCTTCGGGTTTGCGCACGTCTATGACGAAGGGATTATTGGCATCATCGCCATCGGCTAAGTTTTCAAACAACTTATCTGCGGTCACCACTGGCGTCCATTTGGCAAACAGCTCTTGAGCGCGAGCGAGGATGATCTCCACCGCTTCGCTCTTGCCGGTCTCGAAGGAAGGCGGTGTAGCGGTGGGTTCAGGCAGTTCATGCGATTCGGTCTCTACTTGATAACCTGCCCCGCCTTTAAAGCCGGGTTGGCCAACCACCTCTTCATCCGCCGTCCACCCCATCATCCCGTATTTCAGGTTGGTTACGTTATACCCTAAAAGGTGTAAGATCGTTGCCGCTGCCTCGCCAGTGTGTCCCGTGTAGCAATAGGTGACAATCTGGCGGTCTTTTGGCAAGGCAGCTAACACTTCGGGTTTGACGATCTCGTTCCAAAAGACATTGACTGCTCCTTGAATATGACCCTTGGCGTAATCTTCGGGTTTCCGAACATCAATGATGAAGGGGTTATTGGTATCGTCCCCATCGGTCAAGTTTTCAAAAAGCTTGTCAGCAGTGATGACCGGTGTCCAGTCGGCGAATTTTTCGTTGATGTAAGCAGCCACCACCGTAAACTCATCAACTTGTGGCTCAGGGGTAGGTGTAGGTGGTTCGGGGGTCGGTGTCGGCGGCTCAGGCGGATTGGCTGGCGGCGGCGCTTCCGTAACAGCCGGGGCTTGAGTCTCTACGGGGGGCGCAGCCGTAGGTAAAGGGGAGGAACAAGCCCCCAGCAAAAAACTGAGTAAGACGAGCACTGTGATGATACGGTAAATCTTCATTCTCAACTCCTTAATCATTTTGTTTTCTTCCAGAACCACCGCTTACGGTTGAGAAACCGCAGGGGGTACGGACTCCACAATCACCGGCAAGTTGGCCGGAATTTCCTCCGGCTTGACCTTATCCCGAGTTAGGAAGATGTCGGCGTTGCCATGACAAGCATTGCAGCTTTCCGTTTGCGGGGTTCGCAATTGGATATTATGAGGGGTGGCATAAGCCCAGGTGGGAAGGACATTAAAGTTGGATAGCAAGTTCTCACCGTAGAATTGATAGCTTGTCGGCGCAACCGGAATATGGCGCAAGGGAACAAATTGATACGGCCTTGCGAGGGAAATGAGGGGGTTGCGTCCGATGAAGAAAGTCAGATAGGTGTTTTGGGTTTCAAAGAAGGGATTGCCAGTTTTTTGGCTGATTGCCACATGACAGCCATCACAACTGGTATAGGTAGTCGAGTGGCAAACCTGACAGGAGAGCTTGCCGCCATGCTGAAGGTGCATTTCTGGCGCATTCGGTCCGCTTAGGACATTGGCATGGCACGCCTCGCAAGAGGGGACTTGTAAACCGGAATAGCGATGGTCCATTGGCGGCATCGAAGGGGTATCGGGGCCTGGATGACAGGTCACACAATTTGCCCCTTCGCCATGCAATTCGGCAGCTTTATGGCAATCCACGCAGTTCATGCCTGCTTTGCGGAAGTGAACATCTCCTTGGATGCCCTCATTCTTTCCCATATATTCATTGCCAACTCGACTACCATGACAAGCAGTGCAAGAGCGCGTCATCGGCGGCGTGCGCTTGAACAAGTGACCGTCAAATAAGCCGCCCCCAGCCGAAATCGGTGTGCTGACATGACAATCGCCACAAGTGGTATGGCAACGCGCGCAGTGATTATTAAAAGCGGTATGGAGAGCTTCATGGTTTTCGGGCACACTACGGGCATACATGGTGGTAAAGTAACCTTGCTGGGTGTAGTGTAGGCTATTCGTGTACGAACCATGCACGTTGGGATGACATTCGGCGCAGACCGAGTTTTCGCCATCGCTCGGGCGGTGAATCAATCCCTGATGCGCAATTTCCTTATCGTCGGATTGCGTGCCGCCATGACAATCCGTACACGATTTTTGACCATGCACGTCTTTGGAGAACGCCTCGATTTTAACCATGTATTTTTCCCAAGGCTCCAACGGAGCCACCGAGCCCCCTCAGCCAACCCCTTTGGATTCGCCCTCGGTATCCTCTTCGGGTTTCGCTGTATCTGTAATGCGTTGTTTGTCGCTATGGCAGGCAACGCAAGCATCTTGGGCAGGCGCCGCCTGGGGAGGGTCAGCTTCAACAATTTGAGCGATCGGAGTATCCGTAGGGGTGGACTGAACCGCTTCTGGCACAACCCATGCCACCGTTTCCTGCACCCGAGGAGTGGAAGCAGGGGCACTACACCCCTGGATCAACCAGGCAGCGCCGAGCAATAAGAAAAACGCCAACAGAAACTTGCGCATTGTGTAGCTCCCTTCGAGATAGTTTGTACCATTTTACGAAAGTTTTCCTTATGACAACAAGTGACAAATATAACTTGTTGTTATAAGTCTTTGCTATCCGACCTATAAGGTAAACTTATCTAGGTGTGACATATATCACTTGTCTTTTTTATAGCTAATGTGCTAAAGTTGAAAACAGAACGCTAGGAAAGATGTTAGACATTCATCAGCTCCATATCTTTCTAACCGCTGCGGAAACGCTCAGCTTTACTCGCACTGCCCAACGCTTGCATATGACTCAGCCAAGCGTGAGTCAGCACATTCAAGCGCTCGAACGGCACTTTGGCTGTGAGTTGTTTGTGCGCAATGGGCGCAATCTTGAGCTGACCGAGGCCGGCCTGAAGCTTGCAGCGTTTGCCCAAGAAGCCGTGTTCCTGTCTGCTCGCATCGAAAGCGAAATGGCCTCCCTAAACCGGGGGGTCGTCGGTCACTTAATCATTGGTTGCTGCACCACGCCGGGCAAATACATTTTGCCCAAACTACTCGCTAGTTTTCACGATCAATACCCTCGGGTGCGCATGACCTGCAACGTGATGCATCAACGGGACGCCATCAAGCTCCTCCTAGAGGGGAAACTACATTTTACCCTGACCAGCCTCATCGATGATCTGACCCCCGAACTGGAGAGTGTGCGTTTTATCTGCGATCGCTTGGTTCTCATTGTTCCCCCCGATCATCCCTGGGCACAAAAAGGTGAAATCGAAGCCGCTCAACTTTTAGAAGGGCGTTTTATCCTTCGGGAAAGCGAATCAGGAAGCTACGCTGCCATTCGGAGCGCTTTGGCCACCAAAGAGATCTCCATCCATGAACTGGACACGATCTTAACCCTCGGCAATTCTGAGGCTATTGCCCTAAGTGTTCGCGAAGGATTAGGAGTGGGTTTCGTCTCGGAAAAAGTTATCGAATGCCTAGGAATGAAGGACGTTTCGGTAGTCAAGATCAAGGGTTTGGAAATTGAGCGCGACATCTTTATCACTCGCAACAAGCGGCAACCCTCCACTTTGATACAAAACACTTTCTGGGAATATCTTTTCAGCCCTAAAAATCCCTTTTGTTTGTGCAACAACGAGGTTGAAAATCTTGCAATAAACCGAGGTGTCTATGAAAGGAATTAAGGCGCATTTTATCAAACTTTGCCCTTGGGCAGCCGGAACGATTGTGGGGATTATAGCCATGCTGATCAGCTTAGGCAGTGCGTCGGCCGCTCCGTTGGCGCAAGATGCTCCACCGCAATCCTTAAGCGACGAAAACTGTAAAAGCTGCCACCTCAACGTCTCCAACTTGTGGAAAGAAAGTCCACATGCCCACGCCTTCGATGACCCCTATTTTCAAGAGCGCTGGAATGGCTTGGGCAAACCCGGCGATTGTTTATCCTGCCATACCACCAATTATCGGGCAAGCGATGGAAGTTACACGCATGAAGGGGTTTCTTGCGAAGCTTGTCATGGCAAGGTCGAGAGCAACCATCCGCCAGCCATCGTTCCAATTCGTTCAGATACCGAATTCTGCGGCACCTGTCACACAACCACCATCCACGAATGGCGGCTGAGTGGCCACGCTCAAGCCAATGTGGGTTGTGTGGATTGCCATGATCCACACAGCCAAAGGAACTTATTTGAGGTGAAAGATGACTTGTGCATCAATTGTCATCAAGAAGATATGGAAGCCTACCTTGAAGACATCCATATTACTAAAAACATTGGCTGTGTCGATTGTCACGCCTTGGTTATCCCGCCCGATCCCCTGCCTGTGGATGGGATTGTGCCCACAGGACATCAGTTCACAATAACGCCCAAAACCTGTGTAGCTTGCCACACCGATGCTCTCCACGCCGGCTTCTCCTTGCCTGGTTTTGAAGATGGCGCAAAGGCGGCGACAGGGACAGTCACCGAAACGCAGGTGACCACCAGCACGTTGCTTCAAAACAATCAACTGGCGCGCGAAAATGGCATGGCGACCGAGCAACGCTTGCAAGCGCTCGAAGCTGCTCTTGCCAGCCGTCAGTTAGCCCGCTTGTTCCAGGGTGGCATTATCGGTTTGGTTCTTGGTGGTTCAACGGCCTGGTTTGTTGCGCGCAATGTCCGCCGTACCTTTGGCGAGAGCGAGCACGAATCAGCGGCTGAGGAGGTAGAGGAACAAGATGACGAACAAAAATCCTAAAGAAACAGAGCCATCAGCACCCATTCTGACGCGTTCCGATTTCCTGAAAATTGGCGGCGCCACGCTGGGGGCTGTTGTTCTCTCCGAGTTGGTCATTTCCGGTCCTTTCTCGCCCGATGCGATCCAAGGTATTGGTGCTGAGGCTCACCCCCACCAAGGCTCCTCAGACCATCAATGGCACATGGCAATCGATTTAGACCGTTGTATCGGTTGTTTGTATTGTGTGCGAGCTTGCCAAGCGGTCAATGATGTCCCCGACGATGAGATGCGGTGGAACATCGTTTTTCCAGAGCGGTTAGAAGATGGCACAGAATTCTTTATGAACCGCCCCTGCCAGCATTGTCAGGAAGCCCCTTGTGTGCGGGTTTGCCCGGTCGGGGCAACTTGGGTGCGTCCGGACGGCATTGTGGCGATGGACTACGACCGCTGCATTGGTTGCCGCTATTGCCAAGTGGCTTGTCCCTACGATGTGCGACGCTTTAACTGGAAAACTTCTGACGCTCCTAACCCCTATCAACCCACTTGGGGCAGCGCCGAGGTGCCTCGGCGTCCACGCGGAGTGGTTGAGAAATGTACGTTTTGTGTCCATCGCATCGACCGCGGTGTAGAACAAGGGTTAAAGCCCGGCGTGGATCGCAGCGCCACGCCGGCTTGTGTGGTCGCTTGTCCGGTCGGGGCACGCATATTTGGAGACATCCTCGATCCTGAAAGCCCCATCTCCCAATTCTTAGCTGCCAACACCACCTTCCGTCTGCGCGAAGACTGGGGCACCGAGCCCAAAGTGCATTACGTCCGCCCACGCAAGAAGGAGGCATAAGATGGCAACCACCGTGAAATCCCCTTCAGCCCTTACTCTCACCCCGTTCACCCTCTGGGTTGGCGGTTTAGCCATTGCATTGTTGGTCGGCCTGTTCGCCATGCTTCAAGTTCTGCTCAACGGTTTGCAGGTGACCGGCTTGAGCGATATTGTGCCCTGGGGTCTGTGGATAACCTTAGACCTCTCTTCGATTGCGCTGGGTGCAGGGGCGTTCACCTTCTCGGCGGCGGTGTATCTCTTTCGCATTCATCGCCTCGAACCACTTGCTCGCCCGGCGGTCTTTGTCGGCTTTTTGGGCTATACCTCTGCCATGCTGGCGCTAGCAATGGATATTGGTCGCCCCGACCGCTTTTACCATCCTCTGATCTACTGGAACGTCCACTCGGTGTTGTGGGAAATCACCTGGTGCGTGGTGCTGTATTCGATGGTCCTCTTCCTAGAAGTTTTCCCAGTGCTCGCCGAGAGCCGTTTCTTCGACCGCTTGCTCTGGGTGCGCCGCCTTGCCCACCGCATTCACGGTTTGACCCCTGTGTTAGCCGTTGTAGGGATGGGCTTATCGCTTTTACATCAGTCCTCGTTGGGGGCAACTTACGGCGTTTTGAGCGGCCGCGCCATCTGGTTCAAGCCCTCCTTACCAATCATGTTCATCATATCGGCCGTTGCCGGGGGGATGTCGCTGACTTTGCTAGCAACGATCATCTCATCCAAGCTCCTTCACCGCCAACTGATTAAGCCTGATGTGAAGCGTGAAGTGGCCCGCGTGATCGGTTACACCACCCTAGCATATCTGTATATCAAACTTTGGGACTGGGCAGCCACTTCCTACTATAGCAGCGCGCCTGGCACCGCCAGCGCAATCCAACGCCTGCAAGCCACAACCCCTTATACCACCACCTTCTGGGGAATCGAGATCATCCTCGCCGGCATCGTTCCTGCGGTGATCCTGCTCTATCAACCCTTACGGCGGAATGACCGCGCCTTAATGGTTGCTTTAGGGCTGATTTGCTTGGGGGTGGTGGTCAATCGTTGGAATGTGACCCTTTCCGGCTTAGTTGCACCCCCGGCTTGGTCGCCCGGTGTGTTGGGCAACGTTGTTGCCGCCACCTATTTTCCAACCATCACCGAAATTTTGGTCGCCGTGGGCATTTTTGCCTATGCCCTGCTAGGATTTACTTTGGGTGTGCGTTATCTGCAACTCTACAACCCCCGTAAAAGTCACTAATCACTCAATGAGTTCATCTCCCGCAGGTCGCCCAGCCTGCGGGAGATTTGCTTTTAATCCGTCAATTGATGGAATAGATCACACCCATGATAAGCAGGCTACGTGAGGGGCAGTTGGTCTTCCAACTGGAACTTTTGTTGGATGGCAACAAACGATTGATTTTCCGAAAGCGTTAGCAGAATATCTCCTGCAAGGAGGATGGTGCTGCCACTCGGCACCAGAAATTCATTCCCGCGCGCCACCAAGATAACCAGAAAGTCATCGGGCAAGCCCATTTCAACAATCGCTTTTCCTACCGCTGTAGAGTGCCGGGGTACGTATAATTCCTTCAATTCGCTCTTCAAGCCAGACATCGGCGTAACGTGGATCGGATAGTTGCGTTTTGTGATTGGCGGTGCATCGACTTTGAGCCAGCGGGCAACAAGGGGAATACTGCTCCCCTGAAACAGCACTGAAGTCAGAACAACAAAGAAGACTACGTTGAAGATCGTGTCGGCGTTCGAGACTCCACTCAGTAAGGGAAACGTAGCCAAGATGATGGGAACCGCGCCCCGTAAACCCACCCAGGACAAAAAGGCTTTCTCGCGCCATGAGACAGGACGGAACGCCAAGCTGGCAAAGACGCTAATCGGACGGGCAAGCACCATCAAAAAAACTGCAATGAACAATCCACTACCCGCCACGGGTACTAAGCGAGAGGGGAAGACCAACAATCCCAAGGTGACAAACATGGCAATTTGCATCAGCCAAGCCAAGCCATCATGAAAGCGCAGGAGTTGACGCTTGTGGATAAAATCATGATTCCCTAGAACAATGCCACAGAGGTACACTGCTAAAAATCCACTTCCTCTTAAGCGATCGGCCACACCAAAGGTGAGAAACACCCAAGCCAGAGTCAAAACCGGGTATAAGCCGTCATACCCCAGTCTCAGGCGATTGATCAGGGGAATCAACAAACGCCCCATTCCATAACCCACCGCCGCTCCCACAAGCATCTGGAGCAAGAACAATCCTACCAGTTGTAGGAGGGAAGACCGAGGTTGGGTAATGAGTTGAAGCATCCCCACAGTGAGAAAAATTGCCATCGGGTCATTGCTGCCCGACTCTAATTCCAAGAGAGGAACCAGTTTCCCCTTCAAATTGATCCCTTTGGAGCGCAGCACGGCAAAGACAGCCGCGGCATCTGTTGAGGAAATGATAGCACCCAGTAACAAACTCTCTAAGAGGGAAAAACCCAGCAGGCGACTGATAAAAAACCCAACCACCAGAGCTGTGATCAACACCCCCAAAGTGGATAAGAGGATGCCCTCAAGGAGCACCCGACGCACCGAGTTCCATTCTGTGTCTAAGCCACCGGAGAAAAGGATGAGAATCAAAGCGATTACACCGATAAATTGGGCTAGGGCGGGGTCATCGAAATAAATCCCGCCAAGCCCCTCCGAGCCGGCTAACATACCTAAACCTAAAAAGAGCAATAAAGCGGGAATGCCGAAGCGGTCCGCCACCTTGCTGACCAGCACACTGACCAGCAATAAAACTGCGGCTGCGATCAGTAAGGTGGTGTTCATGAGATAACTTTGACCATAAAGATTGATTGACCAAGTGACTTCATCGCTTGCTATTATAAAACCCCTTTTCGGGTAGCACCGACCAAATGTTCGAGCAGTGAAGGTAGAAGGTAGAGGAACAAAACCGCTTTCCGGTTCGTTAAAAGCATGAAATGAGCCATTCGGTTGCCTATGTTTGCAATGCAGACCGTTTTTTACACCCTCGCCCTTTGGGAGAGGTTACTTATGAATTCACTCCAAAGGCACGAAGACAACAAGAAACCATCTCAGAATATTCTGCTAGATATCCTTTGTGTTTTGGTGTTTTAGTGGTGGATCATCTTGTCCTGACTTTACCAGCACTTTCTGAGAGGGGTCTCGGGGATGATGGCGGATTTCGATTCGACAGGAATGGTTCAAAACGTCCAAGTTATCATCCATTGGGCAATGGATCGAAAAATCTTCGTAGCGAAAACCGCTGTCGTTGCGGTTAAGGAGAGATATTATATGAAGATGAGATGGCAAAATCCACGCGCAATGCGTCTGTTCACAACCCTACTCCTGCTCTTCTTGGCGGGTTGCAACTTGCCGGGCTCCCAGAGAGAAAGCCCTACTCCGCAAGGTCTGGCTCCCACCATGACCTCTGAAGCCGTCCAAATCTTGCTGATGACCCAGATGGCCGCCACCCTTGCTCCGCCGACGGCGACGCTTCCGCCACCACCTTCACCCACCTCACCCAGTCAACCGCTTGCCACTCCGACAGCCACCCTGCCGACGCCGCGCAGTGACCTCTGCACGGACAAAGCGGAATTTATCAAGGACGTCAGTGTCCCCGATAACACCTCTTTCAAACCGGGCGAGCGGTTTACCAAGACTTGGCGCTTGCGCAACAGCGGGGATTGCACCTGGTCGCCCCAATATGCTCTAGTCTTTGTCGCAGGGGATCGCATGGAAGCGGCTCTTGAAGTGCCCCTCAACGGATATGTACCTCCCAATGAAACTGTTGACCTTTCGGTAGACCTAACTGCGCCGGCGCAAAGCGGCCAATATCAAGGGCAATGGATGCTGCAAAGCGCCGACGGCAGCCGCTTTGGTTTGGGCGAAAAGGCCGATAAGCCCTTTTGGGTGCGCATTGTGGTCTCCGAGAGTATCAGTGACCTGAATTTAGGCAAACCGACCTGGCGCGATACCTTCAAGAACGCTGCCAATTGGTACCTTCTGGAGACCCCGAATACACAGTTTAGAGTTAAGGATGGCGCCCTAGTCATGGAAGCCACACCCGGCGGCGGGGAAGAATGGGGCTTAGCCACCCACGGCGCGATTCAAAATTTCTATATGGAGGTCGAATTTCGCGGCGGCGATCGCTGCAGTGGCAAAGACCGCTATGGGTTGCTCTTTCGAGCTCCCAACCCCAACGCCGGCTATGTCTATGGCTTTTCCTGTGAGGGCCGCTACCGCATTTACAAATGGGATGGGCGCAACTATAACCCGCTGCAAGAATGGACTGCTTCCTCTGCAATCCTAAGTGGCCCAAACCAGACCAATCGGCTTGGCGTTTGGGCAAGCGGTTCAACCTTGAAGCTGTATGCCAATAACATCTTACTGGCTGAACTGCGCGATAGCACCTATCTCAAAGGGCGCTTTGGCCTGTTCATTGCAGCGGCCGAGTCCAATCCTTTCAGAGTTTTCGTTCAAGAGATTGCCTATTGGTTATTCGATTGATGAGTTCGGGATTATCCTACCATCTTGGCATGTCACTTCGAGCGAAGCGAGAGGTCTTAAGGATTTCTCCTCGCTGCGCTTGTCGAAATGACCAATCCGAATTTCTAACCTGAACTCATGCAGGATTAGTTAGATTGTGAGGAAAAGGCTATGAGAACACTTAAGCGATCCATACTTCTACTGAGCATTGCCTTGAGTGCGCTAGCTTGTCGCATTCCCAGCCGTTCTGTGGTGACCGAAGAACCTGGGGCAATTTATACTGAGGCTGCCGCCACTGTGCAAGCGATGATCACCGAGCTGGCTGGGCAGACGGCAGTGGCGTTGATGACCAAGATGGCCCAACCCATTGTCGCAACCCCGACGCCCATCTTCCCGACGCCAGAGATCGCCACATTTACCCCTCTTCCCAGCCCGACGCCCATACCGCCCATCGCGACCTCGCCGGCGCCACCCCCACCTCCTACCGCCGTTCCCCCTAGCGCGCCTTGCGACCTAGCGCAATTCATCGGGGATATGACGATTGCGGATGGCACAATTTTGCCTGCTGAGAGTTCCTTTACCAAAATCTGGCGGGTGAAGAACATCGGCACCTGCGCTTGGACGAAGAACTACACCCTGCGCTTTGTGGATGGCACGGATATGGGCGTGAAAAAAGTTTATCCCTTTGATGGGCGCGTCTCGCCCGGTGAAGTGGTGGATATTGCCGTTGAACTAACTGCTCCGAGCAAAGCCGGCGACTATCGCAGTTTCTTTATGTTAGCCAACGAAAACGAGAAGCTCTTTGGGGTCGGTGCGGGAGGTAAAGCAGCCCTCTCGGTGAAGATTACGGTTCTGAAGCCCATTGCCGACTATCGCTTTGACCTCGCCACGGCAATGTGCTTGGCAAGCTGGAAGAGCAACGCTGGTGATTTACCCTGTCCGGGCAATAGCAAGAGCGCCAACGGATCGGTGATCTTTCTGGGTAAACCCAAATTTGAGGGCAATCGACAAGAAAATGAGCCCACCTTGTGGACGCGCCCTCCTAAGAGCAAGGGCAGTTGGATTCAGGGTGTCTATCCCGCCTTCAAGGTCAAAAACGGCGATCATTTTATCGCCGAAATTGGCTGTCTAGACCAGAGCCCGAACTGTAAAGTGACTTTCACCTTACAATATCAGGTACCGGGTAATAAAGCGCAAACCCTAGGTGAATGGAACGAAACCTTCGATGGACAAACCACCCTAATTGATGTCGATCTCAGTTTCTTGGCAGATAAGCAGGTCAAATTCATCTTGACCGTAACCAACAACGCCAAGGATGGCAATCCGAATGCCTTCTGGTTTGTGCCCTCGGTGCGCAGCGGCGGGATTCTGCCCACCAAGACGCCCACACCGACTCCAACGGCAAGCAGTGTTCCGACAGCTACGCCAACAGCGGCACTGAGCCCAACACCCACCGCAACGGAAACCGGCATTCCCACAGTGATTCCGCTGCCCACCGCCACGCCGTAGTTGCTTGAAATTTGGCGCCATTATCCGCGGTCGGTTTCGACAAGCTCAACCTGCAGCTTTTTCCCTCATCCCTAACCCTTCTCCCTAAGGGAGAAGGGAGCAGTTATCCCCTCTCCCCTTGTGGGAGAGGGGCTGGGGGCATATGCGTCAACTTAACGGGCGATGCACAAAAGCCATGTGGTATGAGATAATGCTTGCCAACTGAGAAACCCATGTAATGCGAGGAGGATAAGCCATGTCACAAAATCCTTTGCTCTTCCTAGAGGACTGGTCGGAT
>CALFWB010000048.1 GCA_937928795.1 uncultured Anaerolineales bacterium | reverse complement strand
CAGAAATCCCTCTTGATCAGGCAGAATCGCCCAGATCGCTTCGGGAATCTGGCCCGCAAGAGCTTGATAAACAGAGCGCACAACCCCCATCGTCACCAAACCACAACCAGCCAAATAAGCGGCTTTGCCAGCCAAATAGGCCGCTCCAGTAAAGTTTTCACTCCCGGCTAAGATAAAAGCTGTCCCAAAAGTTCCTTTGTGTGAGTCGTCAGAACGGATCGGAAGCCGCTCTTTTATCCAATCTACATCGGTAACAAATCGCCGCACCGCTTCCCAGGTTGGATATTTTTCACTTAAGCCAATATCGGCAACCACAATTCGCCCACAGAAAGGGTAGGCAGGAAATTTTAGCAACCCTGCCTTGATTGCTGCCATTGTTATCGTTAAATCAGCAGGGATAACCTCCGCAGCAACTTCGCCGCTGTCACAATCTACCCCTGAAGGACAATCAACCGCAACAACGTGGATAGAATTCTCCCCAGTTTTGAGGATTTCCTTAACCGCATAGAGAACTTTTCCGATCGACTCTTTCAAGGGGAGTTGAAAACCAGTGCCTAAAACCCCATCCAAAAGGACTTCACTTTGCTGCATGGCAACCCTCAATTGCCCGAAATTCCGATCATCTTGGGCAGTAATCAGGATGCCATTTCTGTCTAAAACTCTTTGGATGAGAGGATCCTCAAGCGATCTTTCCTTCACCAAGTAGGCAATCGCTTTCCATCCGCGCTCAGCCAGATAGGATAAGGCAACCAAAGTATCCCCGCCATTGTTTCCAGAACCGATCAAACCGAGGATACAACGGTTTGTTCGGGCGCCATACTCCCGATCGACAATGATGCCCAAATTTGTGCCTGCATTCTCCATCATCTGAGCATAGCTCAAACCCATTCGATCCGCTTCTTGTTCAATGGCGCGCATCTCCGAGACCGAGGCATATTTCATCATTGTTTTTCCTACTCCTTACTTCTCCAGAGATCGGGAACGAGCCATTCTAACTCCAGCTCCTGCAGCTTCTTCTGGGTGGGTTTACCGGATTCCAAATCCCAGTTTCTTACTCGGTAATATGCTCGGCGCATCTCATCAAACGGGACAACATAATGCTCAAGTTCTCCTTGCCCATCTTCATACGGCACTTGAAAGGCTCGGGGCATTTTCTCTCCCTTTGAGTCATACCCTAAGCGGAGATTGATGGCTCGCTTCAAATTCCAACTCCGCTCACCAATTTTGAGCAGGTCTGACAAGTCAAACTGTGTTCCGCAAGCGGTGTTCACCAGTTGAACGATCTCTTCGGGCGGGACATTGGCAAAGATGCACATCACCAGACTATTGAAAACCGTCCGCCAATCTTGGTGCAGGCTAACATTTCTTGCTTTCTCCCCCCCAATCAATCGGGGATAGACTTCCAATCCGATTCCCGATTCAACCTGACCGATCTCGACAAAGAAATAATCCGATTGATTGTGGCTTGCACCAATCGGTGAGGTGGCATAAACGAGTGCCATCCCAGAAGCTCCTCTAGGATCGTGATAGGCAACCTCCAACCCATTAACTTGTACCGCCTCATCCGCGACATGATAATATTCCGCCAACCGCTTGCTCCCCCAAGCCAGTTGCTCTCCAAAACCTTCCTGCTTGGCAATTTTTTGAATCAATTCCTCCACAACTTGACTATCCCCCCATTTTAGCTCCAAGCCATCGGTATCGGCTGGCTTGAGCACCCCCTTTTCAAACAAATAAAATGCCAAACCAATGGTATTGCTAGTGCTAATCGAGTCTAACCCCAATCGGTCGCACATCTCGCCGAGTTCGGTGATTGCAATGGCGTCTGAGATCAGCAAATTTGGCCCAAAACCGACAATCGTCTCATATTCTGGGCCCTTCTTTTTTGGCGAATGACCATATTGAACCACACGGCCACAAGCAATCACACACGCATGGCAGGCGCTGACCCCTCTTAGGAGATTTTCGGCAAAATAAGCACCTGAAACCATCGCCACTCCATCAAACTTGCTCTGGTGATAGTAGCGCTTGGGCATCAAACCGAGGTAGTCAAAATAATCCGCAGCGGCAGCGGTGCCGAGTTCCCTCAAGACCAGCGACTGATTATCAAGGCGCAAATTGCGATTTGACTCTGCCCGAACCGTTTGATATTGTTGCGGCAAAGAGAGCGGAATTGACTTGCTACCCCGCACCGCGATGGCTTTGAGATTTTTTGAGCCCATCACCGCACCTAGCCCGGTTCTCCCAGCCACCCGCCCATGGTCGGTTAGGATTAGGGAATAGGGAATGCCTCTTTCTCCTGCAGGGCCAATGACGGCAACCCGAAATCCCTTCTCGCCTATCTCACCCAAAACCATCTCTTGGGTCGAATAGGTATCCATCCCCCACATTTTCCTTGCATCGGCGATGCGCACCTGATCATCGTCAATCACCAAATAAACTGGTGAAGGCGCTTTGCCGCGCAAGAGCAAGCCATCAAAGCCTGCCTTTCTCAATTCCGTCCCCCAAAAGCCACCACAATTCGACTCTGCCCAAAGACGGGTAGCCGGCGACTTGCCGCAAACCACAAAACGCCCTACGGCTGGCCCCGCTGTCCCACTCAATGGACCGACAATAAACAGTAAAGGTGAATTTTCAGAAAGAGGCTCTAGCTGCGCTGTGAGCTCTGCATATAAAAAACGTGCCCCAAGTGATGCCCCTCCTAGAAATTGGATTTCCCACTGCTTGGGAAAATCGATAGCGCGACTTGTTCCATCAGATAGATTGACTTCTAAGATTGGTTGCATCTTTCAAACCCATTCCACGTTGTTATCAAAACCTTAAACCTAACAAAATTGTACGTTAGAAAATGCGATTTTACAGGTAAGATTATTATATACTTCTCACGACAAATGTCTTATAATTCAAGCTCTCTTCCTCAAAAGTAGAGGAGATAAGAATGAGCAATGGAAGCATTCCTCAGCAGCTAACCTCAGTTTTCTTGACACCCTACCTAACAATGACTATAATAGTCTCTGTTAGCGGGTGTCGCCAAGCGGTAAGGCAGCAGCTTCCCAAGCTGCCATTCGTGGGTTCGAATCCCATCACCCGCTCACATTTATTTAGTCTTAAGGGGAATTTTATAGGATCTATACACGATTTTGAATAAAATGTGAGTGATAGTGATATGGAAACACAAACTGCCCCTCTCATTCTTTATGTTGAAGACAATCTTGACAACCGCGTTCTCGTCAGGCGAATCTTAGA
>CALFWB010000047.1 GCA_937928795.1 uncultured Anaerolineales bacterium | reverse complement strand
AAAGGTCGAGCGCGTTCTTTTGTCAAGAAGGCGCGTTTGAGCATTCAGCGCGGTTCTTTGGAAGAGGCTATTCAAGCCACGCGACTGGCCGTCAGCGCTTTGGATAAGGCGGCTGAGAAGGGCATTCTGCACAAGAACAATTCAGCCCGCCGCAAGAGCCGCCTGATGAAGCGTCTGGCTGCATTGCAAAAGCAAGCGGCAGCATAAGATCACCTTAAGGTTTCGTTCTTTTGCTTTCTGGATCATACGCCTTTCCTTGTCCTAAGTTGGGTAATTTTACTTAGGCGCGTTCCATTGCCTTATAAAATTAACCGTCCCGAAGACTGATGAAAACGACCAAGTTTTTGCAGCATAACCTTCGGGACGCTCTTTATTTGTAGAGTAACCGTTGAAGAAAGCAGAAGGAAAATCGGATTTTGTTTCTAAAAGCGGTAAAAATTTCTCCATTTTCTATCCTCTGCGTTGGTGTATAGACTGGGGGCGAGGAGGCGTGGGCTCTTGTGGAAGATGCTTGGTGATTTAGTGATTTACGATAAAGTGGATAATATGAGGTATAATTATAAGTGCTTGTCTATGTAGGGTCTATTGGATCGGTAAATTGCCTTAGTGCCAATTACCAACCAGTCAACCAAATCAGGCAGCAAAACAAATCCCAGATTTGTTTAGGATAGAGGCCAAAAGCTTGTCGGAATCAATTGTGCGGTAGAGCAGTGGGGATAAAACTTAAGTGGCTTTTCCTAGGCAAGTTGGAATTTCATCATAAAAAGGAGCGAAAACAAATGAGCCGATGCTTGCGAATCTTGATAAGGTGTTTAGTTCCCTTTGGCCTCTCACTGATCATGTTGGGATGGTTTTTTGCCTATTTGCAAACGGCTAGAGTGCTTGCTGCAACAATCACAGTAGATGGGACGACCTGCACACTACCCAACGCGATCCTTTCAGCCAATCAAGATACGGCAATTGGAGGATGCGCTTCAGGGAGTGGTAACGATGTCCTGAGCTTGACTTCTAGTTTGTATCAATTTTCTGCTCCTTATGGTACTAGTAATTTTGCTCTGCCGCCCATCACAAGTTCGATCCTAATTGAGGGCAACGGAGCCGTCATCCAACGAGACCCCTCTGCAAGCAGCAGCTTCGGGATTTTTCATATTGAGAAGGGCTCGCTAACATTGACAAACCTAACCGTTCGGAATGGGAGCGAATTTGGTGGAATTGATGTCGAAGAAGGCTCTCTGGTCCTTTCCCGCACACAAGTGATCAGTAACTCGGGCTTCAATGGAGGGGGGATCGGCGGTTTCGGCACCCTACTGGTTGCCGAAAGCGTTATCAAAGAAAATGAGGCAACAAACATTGGCGGTGGAATTGATTTTGAGGGTACTTTGATGATCGTGGATAGCATGATTTTATCCAACACCGCGTCCACGGGGGGCGGCATTGTATTTGCCCATCCCGATCAGCCAGCACAAATTATCCGCAGCACGATCGCGTACAACAAAAATGGCGGGATTGCAACAGGATTTAAGGGGCAAATTCAAATTATCAACAGCACGATCAGCGGCAATGATGATGGTTTGCTCATGGGCATAGGCGATCCAGGACGGACCAATACAATTGCAATAACGCATACTACGATTACAAGCAATACGACTGCGGGAGTTGTTGATAATGATGAGCAATGTAATGGTTGTATATTCACCTATACCAGTAGTATCTTGTCGAATAATGGGTATAATGGCAGCAATTGGTTGGATTGTAATCTTGGAAGTAATTTTGTTGCTGTTTCTGGCGGTTACAATGTGCTGGGGAAAGTTGACTCAAACAATTGTCCTTTCGTTAGCACGGATATTACAGACACCTTACCTTTATTGAATCCCTTACAAGCCAACGGCGGAAAAACCTGGACGCATGCGCCGCAGAGCAATAGTCCAGCGATTGAGCTTGTGCCGGTGAACATCAATGGTTGTAAGAGTTCAATTACCCTTGATCAGCGCGGGGCAGTGCGCGCCGATGGCGTTAATCGGGGTGGCGCGAAGTGCGATAGCGGTGCTTATGAAGGCGATTCTAACCAGACTCCCACCCTCGTTGGCGTGTTGTCAATGAGGGGCAGTACCCCTAAAAGTTTTCCGTGGCGGCAAGGTCTAGGAATTGGGTTGCTTTTCTTGACGTTGTGGGCAACGCACTGGGCGGTGCGCCACCGAATCATTTGTGGTTGTGCGAAGTAAGAGGCAGATCGGCGAGAATATGTGAACCAAGAGCACTTTCATCCTCCTGTGGTGCAAAGTTCAGTAATTAACAGGAAAAGGCGAGCGTTTGCATCGATGAGGAAGAGAGTTTGCGGCAACGTTCTGAGCGCTTGCCAGAGTGAAATGTAGCCGTGTTCAAAAAAATGAGGGCGGGTTTCGACAGGCTCAACCTGCGAGGTGATGCGCGGGTCGAGTAGGACGCAGCCCGCATCGAGAGTGACGACGAATTTTTTGCCTCCCCTCGCCATCTGCGAGAGGAGCCGGGGGTGAGGGCAGCTATTCGTTGTCGGTTGTCGGTTTCGATACGCTCGCTGCGCTCGCTACTCAACCTGCGGTTTTGGCGGGTCGAGTAGGGCGCCAGCCCGTATCGAGACCCTGAGAAGGCGAATTTTGACAAGCTAACTCTTCACAAGTCCTCTTTGTGGGAAAATCACCAAACCAGTGTGCACTCAAAAGTTTTTGGCAACATTGCTTTGTAAGACAACTCATTGAGTTGTCCTACAACTTTTGCGTGGACACCCAAATCATTGCCGCTAGTTCCCTTTCATCGATTACAATTAACCTAATCATCCTCTAGGGAGACTTTCATGCGCTTGAGCTACCTTAAGTATTTGCTGCTCACCTTGCGCCCGCGCCAGTGGGTCAAAAACGGCGTCTTGTTTGCAGCCCTCGTCTTCGATCGCCAGCTCAACCCCGCCCATCTGCCCGAAATTATCCGCACGACGTTGGGGTTCCTAATTTTTTGTCTCATTTCGGGTTTGGTTTATCTGATCAACGACCTTGTCGATGTTGAAGCCGACCGCAAACATCCCCAGAAGCGGCAGCGTCCGATTGCGGCCGGCAAACTGCCCCCTTCGGTAGCGCTGGGGGCAGCGATTATTCTGCCCCTGTTCATTTTCCCCTTTTCTTATTGGCTTTCTGCCCCCTTTGCATGGGTGGGCTTGGGTTATTTTGGATTAAATTTGGCTTATTCCAAATGGCTGAAGCATATCCCTTTGATTGATGTCTTTGCTATTGCAGCCGGTTTCGTGTTGCGCGTGGCAGCCGGCGTCGTGCTGATCCAAGTTGCTCGTTTCTCGCCCTGGCTGTACGTGGTCACCACTTTGGGGTCGTTATATATCGGCTTTGGCAAGCGCCGCGCTGAATTGGCTTTGTTGGCAGAAGATGCCTATAACCATCGGCGGGTTCTGGATGGCTACACCATCCCTTTATTAGACCAGTTGATCACCATCGTTTCCGGAGCAACCATCATTGCCTACAGTCTTTACACTTTTTCGGCGCCTAATTTGCCCGACAACCATGTGATGATGCTCACCATCCCGTTCGTAATTTATGGCATTTTCCGCTATCTCTACCTCGTTCAAGTCAAACTGAGCGGTGGCGCGCCGGAAGATGTGCTACTCTCCGACCGTCCCCTACAGTGGACCATCGTGCTGTGGGGTTTAGCCGTAATCCTGATCTTCTACGTTTATTAGCCGATGCCAGCTTTTACTGCTCAAGCCCCAGCAAAGATCATCCTCTTTGGCGAACATGCAGTGGTCTATGGCCGACCGGCGATTGCCGTGCCAGTGATGGCGTTGCAAGCCCGTGCCATCGTGCGCGCCGAACCGCGTGCTCCGCATGGCCAGGTGCGTCTGATTGCGCCGGCTATTCGCTTAGAGGCGCTGCTTGAAGAACTTGGCGCCGATCATCCCCTGCGGCGAGTGGTGGAATTGACCGCTCAAGAGCTTGGAGCTGCCTATCTTCCCGCTTGTCAAATCCAAATTCAATCCACCATCCCGGTTGCCTCTGGCTTGGGGTCGGGAGCAGCCGTTTCGGTGGCTATCATTCGCGCCCTTGCGGCGTATTTAGGGAAATCCTTGCCTGACACGACCGTCTCCGCTATCGCCTATGAAGTGGAAAAGATTCATCACGGCACGCCCTCCGGTGTGGATAACACCGTGATCACCCTGCGCAAGGCGGTCTTTTTCATGCGGGGACAGGCAATCCAACCCTTACGCATCGGCCGACCTTTTACATTGCTTATTGCCGATAGTGGCATCCCCAGTCCCACTGCGGCGACCGTTGGGGATGTGCGCCGCGCTTGGGAGCAGAATCCCCAAGACTACGAAGCCCTTTTCGACCAAATCGCAGACATCGTAGTCCAAGCCCGATCTTTGATCGAAAAGGGAGTCCCCCATTTTCTCGGAGACTTGATGAATCGCAATCAGGAGCTTTTGCGAGCGTTGAATGTCTCCTCTCCGCAATTAGATCATTTGATCAACCTTGCCCTCCAGGCAGGGGCTTTGGGCGCTAAGCTAAGCGGGGGTGGTCGCGGCGGGAATGTGATTGCACTGGTCTCCGAAGGAGATGCTGCGGCTGTCGCCCGCTCGCTAAAGGAAGGTGGTGCGAGAGAGGTAATTCTCACCACAGTGGAGTAGCCTAACTTCACTTTGGGATGTGCTCCGAGGGGCAGGGCTTCTTCGTCTGCTCAGAAGCTGGTTGAACTCATCAGGGAACAATCCATAATCAGGATGAAATAAACCGAGCTAGCATTTACTTTGGAGACTATGGATATTCACAATTCACCGTTGATCTTCCTCAAATTGGGCGGTTCACTGATCACCGATAAGCACCGTCCCTATACCCCCCGTTTGGACATTCTGCGCCGCATAGCCGAGGAGATTGCTGCGGCGCGGCTTGAAAATCCCGCTCTGCGCCTGATTCTGGGACACGGCGCCGGTTCGTTTGGGCATGTGCCGGCTAAACGCTATGGGACGCGCCAAGGGGTGCGGACGCCTGAAGAATGGTTGGGTTTCGCCGAAGTGTGGAAAGAAGCGGCAACGCTCAACCGATTGGTCGTGGATGCCTTGCTCGAGGCAAAGTTGCCGCTGATTTCCTTACCTCCCTGCGCCGCTGTCACCGCCGAAGACGGCCGTGTAGCAGTGTGGGAGTTGTACCCCATCTCTGCCGCTTTGCAAGCCGGCTTAGTGCCGCTGATCTTCGGGGATGTGATCTTCGATCGCCGTCGTGGTGGCACGATCCTCTCGACCGAAGACCTGTTTGAATACCTTGCCCGCCAGCTTCGACCGCAACGCATCCTGTTGGCAGGCATTGAAGAAGGCGTATGGCGGGATTTTCCCCTCTGTACTGAACTGGTGCGCCAGATCACGCCGGCCGACATCCAGCAACGACGCCTTCAGTTAGGTGGTTCGCAAGCCCCCGATGTGACGGGCGGGATGGAAAGCAAAGTGCGCCAAAGCTTGACCCTGGTTCAAGAAATCCCCGGACTAGAAGTCTTGATCTTCAACGGCGAACCTCCCGGAACTATCCGCCGTGCCTTGGGTGGAGAGCACCTAGGGACGCAGATTTGCGCCGCATGAAGGTTGTTTTTCGGCAGTGTAACGCCGACCTTCGGTCGGTGTTAAGCTGAACTTGGCGTTCCAAATGTTGTATCGCTAAGTTGTGTAAGGTGGTGTGAAACGGTCATTGTTTCGCGAGCTTCTCCTGCAACCCTAAAGCGTTGCGCACGGCATACCCGCTTGCTGTATTGTTGAAGAAAATATACACCTCTTTTGCCCTGCGCTCGACCATCCGTTGAGCTGTCTCGGCGATCCGCTCAAGTTCTTCCTTGCTATACTCATCGACATACCAACGTCTGCAGCCGTGCAAACGCAAATAACCCACCTCGGAGACCAAGCGGTCGGTGAGTGGGTTACCGGGATAATCGGAATTGACCAACACTGCACCAAAATCGTGCAGGAGGCGAAGCACCTCCCCAGTCAGCCAAGCTTCGTCGCGGAACTCAACGGCTACTTTCGACGGCTGGCTAAAAACCAACAGAGCATCTCTAAGTCGCTGTGGCTCATAGGGGGTATGCGGTGCAATTTGGAGCAAGATCAAGCCGAGTTTTTCGGCAAGCAAGTGAGCGGAGCGGTCAAACGCTTGAATTTCCTCAGCCGCATTGAGTAAGCGCTTTTCGTGCGTAATCAGGCGCCGGGCTTTGAGCACAAACCGAAAGCCGGGTGGCGTGCGGACCGCCCAGTTTTGGTAGATTTGATCTTTGAACTTGCGATAAAAGGTTGCATTGACTTCGATGGCTGGGAAGTGAACGGTGTAATGTTCTAGCCAACGTTTTTGAGGAAGGTTAGGCGGATAAAAAAATCCCCGCCATTCGGGATAGTTCCACCCCGAAGTGCCAACAAAGAAAGTCCTGTATGGACAAGTCATCTTGATTGAAATTATACCCATGAGAGTCTTTCTGACTTTGGGGATTAAGAAGCCCTGACTACAAAACCCTTTCACTTCTTTATCTTTTTATGGTAAATTTGAGGTTAAGGAAGGGCATGAACACTCGACTAGAGTTAGAATACCTTGAAGAACGCTGGCTGGCGCCGTACGGGATGCGCAGCCAAAACAGTAAGGGACGCCAGTATCCCGAAGACGAAGCTGAATATCGCACGGCCTTCCAGCGCGACCGCGACCGCATCTTGCATACCACGGCGTTTCGGCGCTTGGAATACAAGACCCAAGTTTTCATCAACTACGAAGGTGACTATTACCGCACGCGCTTAACTCACACGCTCGAAGTCACCCAGATCGGGCGCACAATTGCTCGTGCCTTGGGAGTCAACGAGGACCTGGTCGAGGCGATCTGTCTGGCGCACGACTTGGGGCATCCCCCTTTCGGACACTCCGGCGAAACTGCCTTGGCTAGGCTAATGAAAGATTACGGTGGCTTTGACCACAACAAGCAATCCTTACGCATCGTCACCTTTCTCGAACGACGCTATGCCGATTTCCCCGGCTTGAACCTAACTTGGGAAACGCGCGAAGGGATTGTCAAGCACGAGTCGGAATACGATGTCGCCGATGCGCGCGATTACAACCCCGAATTGCGCGCTTCCATTGAAGCCCAAATTGCTAACGTTGCTGACGAACTTGCCTACACCGCTCACGATTTGGACGATGGCTTGCGCTCCGGAATGATCACCCCCGCCATGCTGGAAGGGATCACCTTGTGGGAAATTTTGGTAGAGAGCATCGGTTGGAGGGGCCCTGAGCTGGATGAATTATCGCGCCATCGGATGATCCGCCGCCTGATCGGCTTAGAGGTCACCGATCTGGTGCATACCAGTGACTTGTTGATCAAGGAAGCGCGCCTTTCATCTCCAGAGGACGCCCAACGCCTGCCCTATAATGTGGTGGTCTTTTCTGAGGAGATGTATCGGCGCAACCGTCCGCTGAAGGATTTCTTGTTCAAGAATCTCTATCGCCATCATCGAGTGGTGCGCATGCAAACTAAGGCTGAACGCATTATCACCGAACTCTTTAATGCTTATCGCAATGAACCGCAGATGTTGGCTCGCCACATCTACGAAACGATCGAAGAGCGCGGCTTAGAACGCACCATCTGCGACTACATCGCCGGCATGACCGACCGCTTCGCGGTGGAGGAATACAATAAGTTGTTCGAGCCGCTGACGAAGCCATAATGGGGGATGAGCCATTGCATACGCGTCAACGTTGACCGCAAGTGCTTTCCAGATTTGATTTGCAAATTGCGCACATTTTTCAGTCCAATCTCCAGATTCCCACCGATTCGATTGCGTACGTCTGCGGGAACATATCGAAGAAGGCAAGGTGTTCGAGACAGTAACCGTTTTGGGCGAAGTGGCGCGCATCGCGGGCAAACGTAGCCGGGTCGCAGGAGATGTAGGCAATCTGGGGCGGGGCAAGCCCTAGAAGAGCTTGACGCACCGTTTTGCTCAAACCGCTGCGCGGTGGGTCGAGGAGTACGGTCTGCGGCCGAAGATCGAGTTGAGGCAGAACCTGTTCGGCAGTCGCTTCGTAGAGTTCGACGTGTTCAAACTCATCCAAGTTGAATTCAAAATCGCGGCAGGCGAAGGGTGAATTCTCGATTCCAATTAGTCGCCCGACCTTTGGGGCGAGGAATAAGCTGTATAACCCGCCCCCACAATAGATATCCAACAGGGTATCGTTGGGCGAAAGGTACAGATGTTCCAGCAGATAATCCACAATTTGCTCCGCCACGGCAGTGTTGACTTGAAAAAACGACCCCGCCGAAAGGCGTAACCCTTGCCCTTGGACCTCCATCCAAAGGTATTCACTGCCGGCGATCACCACACTACCGGCGGGGCTGAGATGAACCACAGAGAGCGGCAACTCCTCGACCAAGACTTCGGGGGTCTCAAGACGATCGCTTTCCAAGATCAACAGCAAGTTCTCGGCGCTATCGCAACGCAGTTCAATGCGCTCGATCCCGGCTGCAGGGTCAAGTTCAATCTGCTGCCATAGGTCAACCAGCGGAGGAAGCGGCAAAAAGCACTGTTGGATGGGAATCGTTTGATGGCTTTGGGCGCGCTGAAAGCCGAGTTTTCCCTGTGGGGTGAGGTGAAATTGCAAGCTGTTGCGGTAATGCCAAGCCGCAGGGGAAGGGTGGATCTTGATTGACGGAAGTTCCCGAAACCCGCCAATGCGCTGCAACTGCTCGGTGAGCAAACGAGCCTTCAAGGGGACTTGTTCCGCGTAGGGCAAGTGCTGATAATGACATCCACCGCACTCCCCGAAGTGTGGGCACCGCGGGGCGATGCGCTGTGGGGAAGGCTCCAGCACTTGCAGCAATTGCCCCCAAACGTGATGGGCTTTCTCTGCCGTGATCTCGGCCAAAACGCGCTCGCCGGCTAGGGCGTAGGGGACAAAAATTGCCCGTCCGTCCCGCAACCTTCCCATGGCGGCTCCGCCAAAAACCATTTCGCTTAGGGTGACTTCGTACTGCACTTCAGGATTATCCAGAGACGACACAAATCCACAGAGGACGCGGCGGATACAGATGCACCGATGACACAAATTTTATCTTATTTCCCGTATAATTCGTAGCGATGTTGCACAGGCATTTTCTCTCCTCGCTGCTGGTTTTTCTCCTACTGGCTTGCCAAGGATCATCGCCCACTGCGCCTCCCTCGCCAACACCCTTCACCCACAAGAGCGAGGCAGCACCTTCTGCTATAACGCCCACATCCCTACCGCAAGAAGAGCCTTGCTGCAAAGTCTACCTTCACCCTGAGGAAAATCTTTATGTCGGCGATCAAATCAGCTTTGAAATCGTCGCTCCTAGCCAAGAGCCCTTTCTCAATCAAGCGATCACCCTCACCCTGGCGGCTCCGGCGGCTCTGATTGGCAGTACGACCTTCCAGACTTATGGCTTCGACCGCCGCCCGCAGGCAACCTTGCTTTGGGTTTGGGATACCCAATCGCTAACGGCCGGCGATTACACCTTGCAATTTTCGATTCCCAGCCTGCAAAAGGAATGGACGCAGACTGTAACTCTCTTGCCTCGCACCGTCCTGCCGCCTGCCGAGCAAATGGCTCAATGGCAGACGCTCACGACCGATTGTTGTGAAATCCACTTTATCACCAACACGGCAGCTCAGCGAGATATTGAAGCGATCGCCGCGATCGTTGAGCGAGAATATCAGCTTGTGCAAGAACGAATTCCTGTTATCCCCGAAGCAAGATTGGGCATCGTCTTAATCCCGCGCGTCATCGGCAATGGCGGCTTTGCCAACGCCGAAATCAACGTCTCATACCTTGACCGCAACTACACCGCTGCCGATTTTGCTACCATCTTACACCACGAGATGGTGCATGTCCTCGATCAGCAAGCTCAGCCAGAGGGGCGGCCTTCCCTATTCGTTGAAGGGATCGCCGTTTACCTGAGCGGTGGGCATTATTTTCCCGAATCCCTCTTGCCCCGCGCCGCCGAAGTCCTGCGTTTGAACAGATATATTCCGCTGAAAGAGCTAGCAAACGATTTTTACGATTATCAACATGAGATCGCTTATTTAGAAGCCGGTGCTTTGGTAGACTATCTCAGCCGCCGCTGGAGCTGGCAACGCATTTGGGAGACTTACTTGGAAATGACTTTGCGCAAAGGTGAGTCACACCTGCAAGCGATCGAGCGCGCCCTAAGAACAAACCTGGGCATCTCTCTAGAAGAGCTGGAAGACGACTTTGTGGCGAATTTGGAGAACCACGAGGCAAATGCCCAAACCTCTCTAGACATCACGACCTTAGAAATCTATTATGAAACCCTGCGCGCCTATCAACGTTACCTCGATCCGTCAGCCTATTATCGGACAGCCTGGATGCTTGATGCTCAGCAAATGCGCCACAAGGGCATTGTCGCCGACTATTTCCGCCATCCCAGCCGGGCGGAGAACCTCACTTTGGAATTGCTTTTGAACGAAGCCGGCAACGCCCGACGCGCCGCAGAGTTCGGCCGCGCGGCGAGGATCATTGAGGCGGTAGGCAAGGTCTTAGCAAACCTGGAAGAAGAATATCCGGAACCTTTTTCTGCCGATCCGTTGACAGAGAATGCCTGGGAGGTAGTGCAAGTCTTGCTCGAGGCCGGTTACGAGCCACAACTGTGGATGCTAAATCATGAGCAAGCTGAGGTCTTGGTCACCCAAGGGACGCCAATCCTCAAGCGGTTGACTCTCCGAAGACAACCAGAGGGCTGGACAATCGTTTCAGGGACAAGTGCCGCCCGTGATGATCTGGTACAAGGGACTCAATAGGCGGAAGGGCCCAACGCAGTATAAGTTTAGGGTGTCAAAGGCGATCAATCCCATCAGCAAGCAGAGGAGAATCAACAGGCAGCCACATCCGGCAAAGATCCACAGAGGGGCCTTCTTTTTCTCAGATACTAGCTCTTGCGGTGCCTCTTCGCGTAGGGGATAGGATGGCATTGCATAGGACGGTTCAAGGGGGGCGACGGGAGGCACAGCTTGGCTCGGATAAGGTGTGCCGATCGGCTGGACTGGGTAGGGACTGCTGCTTGGTTGATAACCGCCTGCTGCTGGAGAAAGACGGGTTGCATTGGGATCATAGAGAGCTTCAAAGACCAAGCTGACGTTTTCTCCGAGTTGGATCACCTCGCCGGGGCGCATCACGTGCGGGCCGAGCAAGCGCTGCCCATTGATAAATGTGCCGTTGGTCGAGCCGAGGTCCTCAAGGATATACCCGCCCGATTGCCAAATTAATCGGGCATGTTTGCGAGAGACTTCTGCGTCACGGATGACAAAATCGTTTGACGGATCGCGCCCAATGTAGATTTCACTTTTTTGCAAAGGAAACGCCGTTCCGGGTTGCGGTCCGGCGCGCATCACCAATTGAAAGGGCATTGATGACATGAGCATTCTCCTCAACGTATAGTGTATTGCGATTCGAGAGATGTGTCAAATGGAAGTTGGGGAATTTCCAGCATGGTCAGACGGAAAGTCCGCTTAAATTTATCCAACAACGCCTGAATAATTATTTCTCGTTTCGGCAGCGGTTGGAGGATTTCTGCCATACTGATCATCTGACAGCCGAAAATCCCGCAGGGGATGAGCCCTTTCCAGTAGTCCATCTGCGGATTGATGTTGAGAGCAAAACCGTGTTGCGTGACACCCTGTGCAGTGAGCTTGATCCCAATTGAAGCGATCTTTTTCCAATCCTGCGCTTGAGGGGTTTCAGCAGCTTTGGTAGCAGGCACCCACACGCCGCGTAAGCCCGCTCGTGAGGAGGCAAGGATGCCGAATTGTCTTAGCGTATGAATGAGGATTTGCTCCAGTTGCTCCACAAAGGTGATCACGTCAAGTTTCATCCCGTTCCTGTCAGCGCCTTGCGAGGCGAGCCCGAGTTGTCGCAGGGGGAAGATGGGATAACCAACTAGTTGACCCGGCCCGTGGTAGGTTACATCGCCACCGCGATCAACCCAATGAACGGCAATGTGACGACGAGCCAATTCCTCATTGTCCCATAAGATATGTTCTTTTGAACCACGCCGTCCGATGGTATAAGTATGGGGATGCTCTAGGAGCAGTAAAACTGGCGGACATGTACCCTGTGCAACCCGCTCAGCCAATGCTTTTTGCCATTCCCACGCCTCTTCGTAGGGGACAATCCCACTTTGGAAAACCCAACACGTTTTTTGCATAAGCATAAGTATATCCGCAGATGACGCAAATTGCGCAGAAAACTCAAAAAAAACAGCGTGAGTCCGGTGAAAAAAATTAAAACCTTAACGCCAAGACGCTAGGGCACAAAGAAGGTCAAAGTTGCCTCATCACAAAGACTAGCGCCCATATTGTTTGTAAATGCTCAAGACCTTATCGGCGTATGAATAGCCCACCTTCATCGGACCATAAGCCTTGAGCGCATCGCGAAAATTACCATGCCGCTTAATCAAACCCGCCAACAGCTTGCTGCCATAATTGATATTGAATTGGGGGTCTTGGAGTTGTTCAATGGTGGGACGGTTTTCAAAACACGGGCCGTTGACGCATTGAAATTCGCTCGCTAAACCATCGCGTGGCATCACCTGCATGAGTCCCACGGCCCCACTATGAGAATAAGCGAGGGGATCTCCGCCGCTCTCGATCCAGATAACCGAGGCAATCAAATCGGGTGGTAAATGATGTTTTTCGGCTGCCGACATGATCAACTCACACCACTGACGAACTTTTGGGGGAAATTGCTCGCTAATCTGACACTCCCGATTATCGAGAGCAGCTTCCGGCAGAGAGGTAAGATTTTGCTCTGAGTCGTTTAGATTTTCGTCCGAACCTTCAACAACTAAGTTAGGGGGAGGAAATTCCTCCGCGCGGGTGGGCATGGCAATATCGCCGGTCAGATAAAAACCGACTAGGCAAACAAAAATACTCCCTAAAATAAAGCCGCGAAAGACCAATTTGGGTCCAATCTGGTAAGCATTCTCGAACATCTCAGGCCATCTTCTTTCAAAATACCTCTTGACAAAATAGAACTTATGTTCTATTATAAACAAGAACATACGTTCTGTCAATAGGATGTGATTTGGATTGATCGGAGGTAAAAATGAACCACGCCTTTTTGAACCAACTTCCATTTTCGGATGGTACCCACCGTTTCCGCCTTCGGCGCAGCCTTGCTTTTGGCTTGATCCTCCTAGCGGCATTAATCGCTTTTGAGGTCTTTAACTATTCAACCACCGAATTTGCCCTTTCCGATCTATTGGGTGACTTGACCTTTGCTGGCGTGCGCTGGGCGACAATTTTGGCGGTAGCGTTTTGCGGGATCGACTTTGCCGGCATTGCGCGCTTATTTACTCCTAACGATGCAGTTGACTCGCCAAACGAGGTCTGGTATCTCTTTGGCGCATGGCTATTAGCCGCCACCATGAACGCCATGTTGACTTGGTGGGGCGTCTCGATTGCCATATTGGAACATCAATCCTTGGGTAATGCAGTTGTGGAGCGTGAGACCTTGTTGCGGGTTGTACCGATCTTTGTTGCAATTCTAGTTTGGCTGATTCGGGTCTTGATCATCGGTTCCTTTTCGGTTGCCGGACCGCGTCTTTTCTCTCAAGCCGAAACACCGGCGCCCCCTCAACGCCAACCAGCTCTTTTGCGCCCGATCCCCAACCCGACGCGCGGATTAAACCTTAGCAATCGCCCAATTTCGGCTGCACCGCGATCGAATCGGGCGACAGAGGAGAGCGAAGCCGAGCCAGTTTATACCCGACCTGAGCCGACCTATCACCCGGTCTCTATGAGCACACGGTCAGGTTCGACCCATCGCCCTTCTGTCCCTCGCCAGTAAGACGGACGATGACCGCATCTTCTCTCAGACTACACCCCTCTGCTTTAGAGAGAGGGGCGTTGCTCTTAGAGGAGGTCCAGGGGCAAGTCTATCGCCATCTGAAACCCCCAGAAGGGACGAGCGTATCGGGGCAAGCCTCAAAAACGTAGCGCGAGACCGATCTTGTTGCACCGAACGCAAGCCCTACGATCGTATCGGATAATAGCCAAATTCCTCGACCGCATCTACCATGGCGAGGATGTTCTCCGGCGGGACATCGTTCATGATGGTATGTACCGAGGCGACCATATAGCCGCCACCGGGAGCAAGGATTTCGATCACCCGTTTGACCTCTTGGCGCACTTCTTCTGGTGTGCCGTGGGGGAGGACGCGATGGGTATCAATCGCCCCACAAAAGACGATGTTTTTGCCGTAACGTTTCTTTAATTCTTCCAAGTTTGCCATCTTGCCCGCCGAGGTTTGGATCGGGTTGAGGATATCGACCCCGATTTCGATAAAGTCATCGACCAAGTCGAAGACATCCCCATCGGTATGGAAGAAAACCTTGGCTTTGGTGCGGCTTTTTATGAAGGATATAAAATCGGCATGAATTGGCTTAAGCACTTCCCGATACATGCGAGGAGAGATCATCAAACTTTGTTGGGTGCCTAGGTCGTCGCCGATTTTGATGATATCGAGGTTTTCGCCGGCTTCTTCGAGAAAATGGCCCATCAGTTGCTTACATAGGCTGGCGATCTTTTCCAATAAGGCTTTAGCAAAGTCCTTGTTCTTCACCAGGTTATATAAAAACTTATCCAACCCTTGCATGGCGTGGGCGCGCTCGAAAGGGAACAACAACCAGGGTGTGCCCATGATGGCGTAGCGGTTCTCTTCCCTCAAGCGCTGCGCTTGTTCGCGAACATGCGCCACCCGGCTGGGATCGTCCATATCCGGCCAAGGATAGCGTTCGATTTCTTCGATGGTTGTTGCCTCAGCCATCGGGTGAACGCCGGGAAACCACACCTCTGGTTCAATTTCCTTCTGGCCGCTGCCCCAGTCGTCAATGAAGGGACTATGCGGTGGACGATTGCGATTGCGTTCATAGACAAAATCGGGAAAGCGGTCCAGCACACCTCGCACATCGACGTGTAAGCGCTCTAGAATCGGTTCGTCAATTAGGGCTGTGCCGAGTTCCGGCCAATCGTAAATATAGCGCTCTTCCGCTTCATATCCCAGCAATTGCTTCAAGCGCCGATAGGCGGGCATTTTGATGCCCGTAGCGTTACTAGCACCGATCACGATGGGTACTCGGTCAGGTTCTTCATGGTTGATCGCAGCAAGGACGCGTTCGCGCGGAGTTAGAGCCATGTTGAATCACCTCTTTTGGATAGGAATTTTCCATATTATACCGAGATTCAACATAGCGGGTAGTTGCAAGTTGGGCACGTGTCCACGAAAAAGTTGTAGGACAACTCAATGAGTTGTCCTACAAAGCAACGTTGCCAACAACTTTTGAGTGCACACGTTGGGCACTAAGCCTAAGCTCTGGAGAATCCCTAAGTATCAAAGTATGATACAATCTAACGAGGAAATCAGTTTTTAGGAGAGGAGGCAGGAGGGGCCTCAGTACCATGGCTTCAAACCTACAGAAACATTTCTCTAGGGATACTCCTATGTTTACCGGTGTTGACGCAAGGCAGAGTCGTTTTGGTTATAACAATGGAATTGAATGGGCTCAATTTTGGAGGTGAAGTGTGGTGAAGCCTAAGAACTCACGTATTGGTATCTTCTCGACAGGGCGGTTTTCCTTAGTGGTTGGAATATTGGCAAGCTTTGCGCTGGCTTGCAGTCTGTCCGTGGTTAGTGATACAGGGGCGGAGCAGACTCTGGCTGCCATAAGCCTGCAAGCAACCGTCCAAGCCCAAGCGGTTACCCAAGCTGCCCTTGAACAACAAAACGCGCAGCTCGCCATCCAAGCCACCCAAGCCGCTTTAGACCGCCTGAAAACCGAAATCGCTGCCCAAACGCCAGTCGTCGAACAAACGGAAAAGCAACCAACCCCAAGCCCAGAGCCCGTTGAACGAACGGCTGAGATCACTGCTACAGCCGAACAACCCAACGCCATCCCATTAACGCAATTCTCTGGAAGCGGGTGGCTGTTTGTCCAATCAGGCCAATGCAAGGATCGGCAGCAAGGATGTTGGTTAGGGACGGTGAAGACAGCCCAATTCACCACCCTAACTGGACAAGACCAAGTCTTTCTCAACCCTGCTTGGCCCTTTCCTCACCTCGTTTTCTGGACGCGCTATAAAAGCACCTATGACTTTACCTTTGGCTACGTGGAATTGGACGTTCAAGGGCAAGTGGGTTATGCTCGCGTTCAATCTTTCGGCGGCACGAAAGATTATTGGGAGCGGGTTTATATTCCTTTACTAGACTACGCCGGCAACACGGTGGCTGTGCGATTTTATTTTCAGGGCCCTGATGGCACCTCCGCTTATCAACCCAGCTCATTCACTTGGGTTCTGGAGGACATACAGATTACCCCTAATTTTCCGCAATAATCCAACCTTATTGTAATTTCCTATCCTCAATCTGGTCACAACCCAGTGCGGGGTCAATCCCTTCCTCATCTCATGAAATTCGGGCGAAGCCGACTATTGGATAGCCCGCAGGGCTTTATGGTCATCAGGCAAGGCTTCTGCTCGCCAGCGCCGATCGGCGATCTGCACGCAAACGAAAGACTCGTGACACAAACCTAGAAACGTGTCCACGAAAAAGTTGTAGGACAACTCATTGAGTTGTCCTACAAAGCAACGTTGCCAACAACTTTTGAGTGCACACCCTAGAAACGACAAACTTCAGGCAGGACTCACCCAACGCTCCATTCCTCTGCCAACCGCTGACCGCTGAGTGCTTGCCCTCACACCCAGCGCAAGGCTTGCTCCAAATCGGCGATCAAGTCCTCGGCATCCTCGATGCCCACCGAATAGCGGATCAGGTTGTCTTCGATGCCCAAAGCTTGGCGTTCCTTGCGGGAAAGCTCGTAATAAGAGATAACCGCCGGCTGAGAGACCAACGACTCCGTACCGCCCAGCGAAACAGCCAAGAGCGGGATTTGCAAGGCGTCCAGCACTCTAGCTACGCTCTCTCCGTCACCTTTGACGGTGAAGGAGACCACCCCACCAAAGCCTTTGTATTGGCGCAAGCCGATTGCATAATCGGGGTGGGTGGGCAAGCTGGGATACCAAACCCGCTCCACCGCAGGATGAGCTGCCAAATATTCGGCAATGCGTTGGGCATTTTCGTTGTGCCGCTGCACCCGCAATCCCAAGGTCTTCAGCCCCCGAATCAACAATGAGGCTGTATAGGCATCACTAATCGCTCCCACAATCCCCTGAAATTCACGCAACCCGGCTAACAATTCCCGTTTTCCAGCCACTACACCAGCCAGCAAATCGTTGTGTCCAGCTAGATATTTGGTGGCGGAGTGCACTACCAAATCCACCCCCCACTCGATCGGGCGTAGATTAAAGGGTGTGGCAAAGGTGGAATCAACCACCGTCAAGATGTGGTGTCTGTGAGCGATTTCAACAAATTGTTCGAGGTCTAACAAGCGATTGTGCGGGTTGGTGGGGGACTCCGAAAACAGCAGGCGGGTGTTGGGACGGATGGCTGCGCTGAGGGCAAGCCGATCATTCAGAGGAACGACACTGCACTCAATGCCATAACGCGGCAGGGTGGAGGTACAAAATTGGCGCGTTTTGCGATAAAGGTTATCCGTGATGATTAGATGATCGCCGGCCGAGAGCAAGCTCAAGAGAAGGGTTGAGATTGCTTGCATTCCGCAGGCAAACATCACCGCTTCTTCGGCGCCTTCCAGCGCTGCTAGCCGCGTTTCTGCAGCCGTAATGGTGGGGTTGCCGTAACGACCGTACTCGCTGCGTTCGAGGGGTTCGCCCCACAATTTATGGCGCATATAGTCGCTCACCGCTCGAGTGTCTTCAAAGGTGTAGGTGGCGGTTGAGACCAAAGGCTCGGCGATCGAATGATAAGGGTTTTCTAGCCGTCCACTGTGTACCGCTTGGGTGGAGTCACCCAATTGGGTGGGGGTTGGAGGTATCGAAAGAAACGTATCCTCTTGAAAGGTCAGCGCATGGTTGGGTGAGTGGGTTTTCGTCATGTCCATTTCTCCTGTTTGTTCTCTGAGGGTTAAGACGAAAAAGCAGGCTACCCGGTGTGGGTAGCCTGCTGGAGGGTGCTGCGGAACGACCTTAGTACCGCAAACAAACCGCTGCTTCCCACACCGGAGCGCGTTTGAACATCATCATGCCCATCATCATGATGCTGAACATAAGAGAGGAGACCACAAAGACCAGCGCTTCTAGCATGGGAAAACCATCCATCCTTGCCTGTTACTATACAAAAGCTTCTCCTTAAAAGCTATGGATAGATTGAATAATCTTTTTGCCTTAGGATCGAACACTTTGCACAAAAAGGGGACTTAGCGTTCCTCTAAGGGACGAGTCATGCGATAGATATGCAGGGCGAGTTGAACCGCCAGGCGATTTTGCGGCTTGTCTAAATCGATGCCGGTGATGGCAGCAATGCGTTCCAAACGATAAACCAGCGTGTTGCGGTGAATGTAAAGGGCTTCCGCAGTTTGCGAAAGGTTGCCATTGTGGGCGAAGAAAGCTTCGAGGGTGTTAATAAACTCTTGCGGGTTTTCGGTGGCAAGCAAGTTGCCTAAGATCTCTTCTTGAAAAGCCATCAGTTCTGGGCTGTGTTCTAATTGAAGCAGCAAGCGGTAAACAGAGAGATCGGGATAGTAAAGGGGAGATTTTTCGTTCAAGCGGCGAGCCATATCCAAGGCTTGCCCAGCGCGGGAGAAAGAGACACGCCACTCCCCTACCTCAAGCGCTGCTGTGCCAATGCCGCAGCGCACGACAGCTTGCGGATATTCGCGCTGAGCTTGGCGGAGGATCGCACTGGCTAGGGCAATCGCTTCTTGGGGACGAGCGGTTTCGCTCTCTAGAGGGCAGAAACAAATCACCTCAGAACCCATCGGGTGGACAATGGCGCGCAGACCGCGCTGGGCGATCTCTCCGTTGATAATGGTTTCCAAGCGGCGACGGGAAGGTGCAGCCGGCGTGTCCCACATGAACCGTAAGGCAACATGGGGTTGCTGGGGGTTTAAGCCCATGGCCTGAATCCAGAGGCGAGCATCTCGAGGAGTGAGGATTTCTTGTAACAGAGCGTTGAGCAGATCGCCTTTAAGGCGTTTTTCGGTCTCGCGGATAGCTTTGTTACGTGCCATTTCGATCGCTAAGACCAATCCGCCCTGTTCGACAACCAGATAATCCAACGAATCGAACTCACCCTGCACGCCGACCAGTGAGAGATAACCGCGGGCGACCTCACCGACCACGACCGGAGCGATCAAACAACCCAAGCCACCGCCAAGTTCCTGACAATGGATGGTTGGATGACTGCCCACGCGTTTGCGGTCGAGAAAAGCTTCGGGCAGAGGGCGTAATTCGCTAAATTGGAGGAGGATGTCTTGCCAGATAGCAGCCAATGTCGTGGAAGGGTGATGGGCGAGGATGCCGCCGCGTTTGTCTTGCAGGATGACCCCGCGAGCAGTCATCTCAGCCATGGCTTGCACCAATCCTTCTAAACCGCGCCCCTCGGCTTCTAACTGGGCTAACTGGGCGTGAATGTGCGCCCCGCGTTCAATAGTAGCTGACCGAGCGTTGATCAGCACGGCCAAGAGCCGCTTTTGCAGGGTGCGTTTATCTGTCTTCTCTTCGGTATAGGCAAGAGGGATCGAGTGGTCGAGAGGGATGTCCTTCACTGCTCCGAGGACCAAAACCAGGGCGGCGTTTTTGCGTTGAGCTTCTTGAAGGACCTGCGGCGTGCACTCGGCCTGGGTTAGAATCAAGATGTCCCCGGCGCGCAGGTCTTCCAGAGACAATGCTACCCACTCCGCTGCCCGAAGCGTGGCATCCGCTTCGTGAAGCCAGTGGGGCGGTTGCTCCAACGCTAGGCGCAGGGCTTCTTTTAGAGTAAGTTCCGTGGCAGCCATGACATTTTTTGTCCAGTCTGATCACACGCCCGCATCTTTGGGCTAGATCACCTTAATAAACTCAGAAGGGTCAAGATCATTATAATCTTGAAAATTTTGGGCAATTATACCTTGTAAACACCTGCTGCTAAATTGCTTTTGGATTGGTTTGGTTAAGGTTAGATAATGTAAATTCAGCATCGGATTGAAAAAGATTTTGTTGTCAGAAGGGATTGACTGTGCCTTACGTTATATCAATCCTCGCCCCTTGCCTGACGGGATCGGTAGATAGCATCTTTTACCCTATGGAAGAAAGCTGCTTGAGAAGTTAAAACAAGATGATGAAACACCAAGACGCCGAGACACAAAGGGCAGTCAGCAGGGTAGTCCTTGTTGATTCTTGATGTCCTAGAGTCCTTGTGGTAACGTTCTTTGCACTCTAAGTGATGGCAGCCCTCACCCCTTCGGCAAGGTTTCTACAGGCACTTCGACAAGGTTTCGGCGGGCTCAACCTACCAGCTCAGTGCGGCGCTCAGGGCAACGCCCCGGCCCCTCTCTCGGCGGGAGAGAGGCGAACTGCTCCCTTCGCCCTCTGGGAGAAGGGTTGGGGATGAGGGAAAAAGCTGCGGGTTGAGGTGCGCAGCGTATCGAAACCCGCCCCCGTGAGGAGAAAAGTCAGTTCTCAATGCGAATGCACGCTGCCTGATGAGTATCACTAACCGCAACGAAAGACGGGTCTTGTAACTGGCACTCTGGAATGGCAATCGGACAGCGCGGCTGGAAACGACAACCAGCCGGGATTTGAGTGGGATTGGGTGTTTCTCCCTGTAAAATAATTCGCTCGCGACGCAGACGCGGATTCGGCACTGGCACTACCGAGAGCAAAGCTTTGGTATAGGGATGGAGTGGGAATTGTAAAACCTCTTGCGCGCTGCCGACTTCGACAAAACGTCCTAGGTACATCACCGCAATGCGGTCGGCAAAAAAGGCTACTGTACTGAGGTCATGGGTGATGAATAAGATGCTCACCTGGCGTTGTTTTTGCAGGTCTCGCAAAAGGTTGAGAATTTCTGCCCGAATGGAAACATCCAACATCGAAACCGGCTCATCGGCGATCAATAAATCGGGCTGCAAGATCATTGCTGCGGCGATCACCACCCGCTGACGTTGCCCGCCGGAAAGCTCATGGGGGTAGCGGTAAAAGAAGTCCTTGGCGGGGCGCAAGCCGGCTTCTTCCAAAGCCGTGTGCACGCGTTCGAGCCGTTCTTGGCGGCGACGGGCGATGCCATGCACGATCAGCGGTTCCGAGACGATCTCCAGAATCGTGGCGCGCGGGTTGAGCGATTCGTAAGGGTCTTGGAAGATCATCTGAGCTTGCTGGCGTAGCAATTTCAGGGACATGCGCGGTAGGGTTTGTTGTTCGCGGCTGCCTACCCTTCCCGATTCAAAAGGGATCAACCCAACGCGAGTGCGGCGCTCCAAAGCTCCCACCTCGCAACCCTCGAATAGAATCCTTCCGGCAGTTTGTTCCTCCAAGCCGATTAAGGTGCGGGCGATGGTGGTTTTGCCACAACCCGATTCGCCTACCACAGCTAACACTTCACCCCGCTCAAGGGTGAAGGAAACTCCATCTACGGCGCGCACCACTTGTGGCGGACGGCGCAGCAGCCATTCGCCCAGAGAGCGACTGACGGGAAAGTGCTTGATCAGTCCCTCAACGATCAGGAGCGGCGTTTCGTTCATTCCAAAAGGTTCTCTTTCTCCTCTAGGAGATGGCAGGCGGCGTAGTGTTTCTCGCCGACTTCTCGCAGCGCGGGAGGTTCGTGGCGGCAGCGTTCTAGGCGAGCAAAACAGCGCGGCTCAAAGCGACAGCCAGATGGCAGATCGGTGAGGCGCGGTGGCGTGCCGGGGATGGATGCCAGGGATGCCGTGGGGCGATGAAGATCGGGGAAGGCTTCAAGCAATTTTTGAGTGTACGGATGCTGGGGAGAATTGTAGATCGCATCAACACTGCCGTATTCCGCTACTTTGCCACCATAAAGGACCACCACTTGATCGCACAGCTCGGCAACTACGCCCAGATCGTGGGTTACCAAAACAATCGCCAGTCCTAACCTTTTTTGAATGTTCTTTAGCAATTCTAGCACCTGCGCTTGGATCATCACGTCCAGAGCGGTGGTCGGCTCATCGGCAAACAGCAGGCTGGGCGAGCAGGCTAAAGCCATGGCAATCATTGCCCGTTGGCGCATTCCCCCAGAAAATTGAAAGGGGTACTGGCGGCCACGCTGCGGAGCGATCCCCACTAAATCGAGCAATTCCTGCACGCGCTGCCATGCCTGTTCACGCGGCAGCAACCGATGGAGCAGGATCGCCTCAAGGATTTGCTCATCCACCCGCATGACCGGATTCAGGGCATTCATGGCGCTTTGGAAGATCAAGGCGATTTCCTTCCAGCGGTAAGCGCGCATCTCCTCCTCGCTGAGGGCAAGCAGGTCAACCCCTTTGAACAACACTTGTCCGCTGATGTGCGCATTGGGTGGCAACAGGCGCAGGATGGACATCAGGGTCGTGCTTTTGCCACAGCCCGACTCGCCTACCAGTCCCAAAGTCTGATAGGGATAAACATCGAAGGAAACATCCTCCAGAGCATAAGCTTTGACGTTTCCTGAAAGCTCAAAAAAGGTGCTTAAATGGCGCACCGAAAGCAGCGGGGTGGACTCGCTCACTGCTGCTCTCCCGGCTTGATGATGTGAGCTTCACCCTCTAAGTGATGACCGCTCAAGCGCGGATTGAGCATCTCTTCGAGGACGTTGCCTAGCAACACGCAACCCAATGAAACCCAAACGATCGCCAACCCCGGCGGTAGGTAAAACCACCATGCCCCATTGCTGATCGCATTGCGGTCAAAGGCAAAGTTCAGCATCGTTCCCCAAGAGGGCTTGGTCGGATCGCCCAAACCGAGGAAGGCTAATCCGGATTCAATGAGGATGGCGGTCGAAAGGATCAAGACGGTGTTGGCGACGATCAGCGGCATCACCTGCGGCAGGATATGCTTGCGGATGATGTGGGCATGGCCGGCGCCGATTGCCCGCGCCCGCGCAACAAACTGGCGTTCTTTGATGCTCAGCACTTGCGAGCGCACCAGACGGGCGGTGCTCGTCCAATATAAAAGACCGATGACTAAGATCAAAACGGTAATGGGTGAGATTTTGAGTTGCATTTGACGAATGGTTGCCACCAAGACCAGCATCAAGGGTAGGTCGGGGATCACCAATAAGACATCGGTAATGCGCATTAAGAGGTTATCCAGCCAACCCCCAAAGTAACCAGCCAGGATTCCCAAAAAGCTACCGACAAACATGGCGATAAAACCGGCTAAAAAGCCCACGGTTAGCGAGATGCGCGCTCCAAAGACCAGTTGCGCCCAGACGTCATGCCCGCCGTCATCGGTGCCCAGCGGCGGATGCACCGCAGGCGGAGCAAAGGTTAAACCGCGTCCATTCTCGTCTCGCATGACTTGCTGTGGACTGTAAGGAGTCAGCCATGGGGCAAGGATTGCGACAATGAGGGCTGAGATGACTAACCCCAATCCGATGACTCCCATGCGGTTGCCACGGAAGGATTGCCATAACTCTCTGAAATTACGCCGTAATTGCTGCCATGCTTCCATGCTACCCATACCTCAACTGGCTTTAACGCGCGGATCCAGAATGGTATAGAGAATATCGGCTAGCATATTGGCGAGGATCACGCTCACCGCTAGCAGGAGGAAAGCGCCTTGCAAAAGGGGATAATCTTGCTTGGTGAGGGCGGTCTGGAAAAGTTTTCCCAATCCGTCATAGGAGAAAACTGTCTCAATATAAATTGCTCCCGAAACGGTAAAGCCGAGGTTGAGGGCGATGATGGTCACGATGGGCAACATAGCGTTCTTTAGGGCATGGCGCCACAGGATTTGCCATTGGTTCAAGCCTTTGGCTTTGGCGGTCAAAATGTAATCCTCACCGAGGGTCTCCACGATCGAAGAGCGCATGATCAGCATGTATTCCCCCAGATAGAGAATCGTCAGGGTTAGGGTAGGCAGGATTAGATGGACGGCAAGATCGGGCAGAACGGTGTGTAGGGGTTTTCCCACGTTTTGAGGGCTGAGAATTCCACCGGTGGGCAATCCTAGCCAAGTGCTGCCGGCGGCGAGCAGGATGATCCCCAACCAAAAGGTGGGGGTTGCCCAGGCAATCAGCGAAAAGGTCAAGGCGCCAGCGTCTAGGGCTGTCTTTCGCTTCCAGCCTGCCAGCAACCCTAGCAGGACTCCGAAGAAAATTGAAAGGATTTGACCTAATCCGATGAGCAGGAGAGTGTTCCATAATTTTGAGATCAGGATTTCCGCAACCGGGCGGCGCAAGGACCACGAAACGCCCAAGTTGCCGCTTGCCCATTGCCGGATCGTCATGAGAAACTGATCGGGAAAGACCGGCTTATCTAAACCAAACTGCTCACGCAAGGATTGTTGCACTTCGGCCGAGATCTTGACATTCCGCCCGATGACCGCCCGCACCGGGTCACCCGGCAGAATGCGGAACAAGACAAAATTGATGATAACGACAACAAAAATCGTCAGGAGGGCAAAAGCGAATTTGCGCAGAAGATAGTTGCCGCTGCCCATGGCAGTTCTTTGTCGGTGAGAAATCCTATCGGACCGGTTCGACGTTCATTAGCGATTGAAAACTGTCGATCCCTAAGAGGGACTCGATGAAGCCCGTGAAGTGATCAGAACGATAAGCCTGCAAAATGTTGCCGTACCAAAGCACAATGTAAGGTCGGTCATTGAAGACCATCTCTTGCATCTTCCAGACAATTTTTTGACGTTCCTCTGGTTCGATGGCTTTCTGCTGCTCGAGGTAGAGGCGGTCATATTCTGGGTTGGAATAACCGCTATCACTCCAGCCACCCTCGACATATTGACTGCTGGTCATCACGCTGAGCATGAAATCCGGATCGGGGTCGGCGCCCCAGCCCCAGATGACCAAGTCGTAATCGGCGTTGGGATTGGTTGCCACCACCAAGCTATCTGGATCCACCGATTCGGGGGTAGCCTTGATGCCAATTTGAGCCAACCAGTTGGCGATCATTCCTGCTGTGCGTGGATAATTCGGCTGATCGGAGGCATACTGCAAACGCATCTCTAAGCGCACATTCCCCTTAGCGCGCACACCGTCGCTCCCCTTGACATAGCCGGCTTCTTCGAGGATGCGGTTTGCCTCATCGAGATCGAACTTCACATCTTGAATGTCCGAATTGAACCAGAAGCCGCCCCCTAGGGTTGGTGGAATGATCGTGACGCCCGGCGTGCCGTTGCCTTGTAAGACGACATCCACTAGGTCTTGCTTATCGATGGCGGTGGCGATCGCCAAGCGCACTTGGGGATCTTCCAAAGCCGGGTTTCGATTAGGCTTTGGATCGTGATCAGCGGGGGCAGAGTTGATGATCAGTTCTGTAATCGAACGCCCCGGCAGCGAAATCGCTTTGACGTTCTCAAAGGCGCTGACGGCGGCAAAGGCGCTGTCGGGTACTTCGCCGATCAGGTCGATATCGCCAACCTTGAGAGCTTGGATCATGGCATCGCTGTTGTCAAAGGTCTGATAGATGACGCGGTCGATCTTGGCGTGCCCGTCGAAATAGTCGCCATTGGTTTCGAGGATAATGATGCGCTGGTCTTTGTCTAACGAAGCCAATTTGAAGGGGCCGCTGCCAATGGCGTTGAAATTGGTGAAATTCTGCAGTTCTGCGGGGGTCGCAAAGCCTTCAAAGTCGGGTGGGTAAACTATATAAAGGAAAGAAACGCGGTATGCCATGTTGCTGATAGGGTATTCGGTTTCAATCTCGATCGTTGTCTCATCCACAACTCGCGCCTCAACGAAGCCAGCCACATAGCCGGAATTGGTCACCCAACCATCCGGGTTCTGGATGAAGGCGTTGAGATTCCACACCACCTGTTCGGCAGTGAGGGGCTCACCATTATGCCAACGCACATTGGGACGCAGTTTGAACGTCCAGACCAGACCATCGTCCGAGACATCCCACGACTCGGCAAGCAACCCAACATATTCGCCGCTTTGCGATTCGGTTGCCAGCGTGGAGTAGATGTAATCAAACATGGTATAGGATTCGGTTAGGAAAGCGTAGGCAGGGTTCAGCGTATCCGGAAAGCCCGGCCATCCGACACGCAAGGTGACCGGCTCTTGGCTTGTTGAGGGCTGAGCTGGTGCTTGGGGAGAGGTTGATGGTGCAGTTTCTGTAGTAGAGGGCTGGGATGTAGTACAGGCGGTGAGCAGCACCAGAACCAGCAGACCAAAGAGAAGGGTTCGGTACATGACGACCTCTTTCTATTCGGGAGGGTTTAGGAAAGGCAAGAGAACCATTGGATTGTGAAGCTATTCTAACGGCAATGCAAATCGGAAAGGTATGATCTTAATTTTACACGATTTAGGCGTTTTAAGATGCCTAGCCCCTAAAAAAGTGTCCATGCAAAAGTTGTAGGACAACTCAATGAGTTGTCCTACAAAGCAATGTTGCCAACAACTTTTGAGTGCAAACCGAAAAAGAGAAAACCTTGACGCAATTTGGAGAGAGGGGTAAACTACCATTAACGAAGCCGATCGATAAGGCTTGGTTTGGGTCAACAGTTTAGACGGAAAGGAGGCGCACTTCATGCACAACCATCAGAGCGATCTTCACGTCAACGGGCATATGATCCGTCCTCGAAGTGCGCCTGTTCTTAGGTAGCCGATATTCTAGAAGAGATGTCTCATCAAGGCTGTGGCGCACTGTCACAGCCTTTTTGTTCTTTCGGGAGAGAGGATGAACACAACCAAAACTGAAAAGCTATCCAACTTAGAAATCACCGATTTTCGCCCTGCCCTGCAAAAAAACCGCCTTAAGGGGCTGTGGAAAATGATGGACGGCTTCCATCTGCCGTATCTGTTGGCAACCCTTGCCTTGGCGGTTTCGGCGTTGGCGCGCACTGCCACCTTTTTGCTTCTGCGCTTCTTTGCCGATCGCGTCCTTGATCCCTCACTTTCGCTCTCTCTGGGTTGGATCGCTTTAGGATTTGTCGGTTTGGCAGCCATCGACGGCGGATTTGCCTTTCTTTCTGGGCGTCTGGCTGCCTACACCGCCGAGGGGATCACGCGCCGGCTGCGAGATTTCTTGTTCGATCACATCCAACGGTTGAGCGTTGCCTATCATGCCCATACACCGACCGGCGACCTGATCGAACGCGTGACCTCGGATGTGGATGCCCTGCGCCGTTTTTTCAGCGAGCAAGCCATCGGGATCGGACGGATTTTGCTGCTCTTTCTGATCAATTTTGTGGCGATCCTGAAGATCAACGCCAAATTGGGCTGGCTTTCTGTGGTCGTGATTCCTGTGGTCTTAGTCGTCTCGTTGTGGTTCTTCAAAAAAGTCACACAGGCTTACGAAGCCTACCAAGCCCAAGAGGCTATTTTATCGACCACGTTGCAAGAAAACCTGAGCGGTGTGCGGGTGGTCAAAGCCTTCGGCCGGCAGGACTACGAAATCGCAAAGTTCGAGAAGGATAACTGGAACAAATTTCTCAAAGGGAAGACGCTGCTCTTTATGCATTCGCTCTTCTGGCCACTCTCCGACATTGTTTTGGGTTTTCAAATGTTATTTGGGTTTGTGTTGGCAGCCAACATGGCGATTCGCGGCGAGATCAGTGTAGGCAGTTATCTAGCCTACACAGGCTTGATCGTCTGGCTGATCTGGCCAATCCGCAATTTAGGGCGCATTATCGTCCAAACCTCCACCGGCATGGTTTCTTACGGACGATTGATGGAGATCGTTAGGCAAGAACGCGAAGACCTGTACGGCGGATCGGTGCAACCCAAAGGCGATCTGCACGGTGATCTTGTCTTTGAAAATGTAGGTTTTATCTACGAGGACAGTGAGCAGGAGACCTTGAAAAACATTTCGATCCGTGTTCAGGCGGGTCAGTCGGTGGCATTATTGGGATCAACGGGTTGCGGGAAAACCACATTGGTCAACTTGTTGCCGCGCTTCTACGACTATACCGCCGGTCATATTTATTTGGATGGCAGGGAATTGAAGGAGTACCCGCGGGCTTACCTGCGCCAGCAGATCGGCATTGTTGAGCAGGAGCCGTTTCTCTTCAGCCGCTCGATCCGCGAGAACATTATCTATGGAGTTGGCCGGGAGGTCTCCCAAGAAGAAGTGGAACGAGCGGCGAAAGCGGCCGCTTTGCATGAGGTCATTCTTTCGTTTCCAGATGGCTACAACACATTGGTCGGTGAAAAAGGCGTTACCCTTTCGGGTGGACAGAAACAGCGCGTGGCAATTGCGCGGGCGATCCTGAAGAGCCCGCGCTTACTCATTTTGGATGATTCGACTTCTGCAATTGACGTTGAGACCGAAGCCGAAATCCGCCAAGCGCTCCAACGGTTGATGCAAGGGCGCACTACCTTTATCATCGCCCACCGCATCCAGTCGGTCATGACAGCCGACTTGATCCTGGTTCTGGACAAGGGCGAGATCGTTCAGATGGGAACGCATGATGAATTGCTCCAACAACCCGCAGGCATCTATCGCCGCATCTATGACTTGCAAACCCGCCTGGGTGAGGAGTTGGAGCAAGAACTGATGAGCGTTGTGTAAAGTGATGAAGTCATGACTGAAAACGGAGACTGAAAATGAGCGATGAAATCATCGAACTCGAGGAAGAAGAATACACTTCACAACTAACCCTGCCGGTCGTCCGCCGGATTGGAGGGTTGCTGAAGCCTCACTGGCTGTGGGTGATCGGCTTTTTTGTGACTATCGCTTTGACCTCTTGGTTGGATGCCTATTTCACCTATATCAATAAGCAATTCGTTGATCAAGGCATTACCCTTAAAGACCCCGCCCGCTTGATAGAGTTGGCAACCCTCTATGGGGGGTTGATTCTGATCCAAGCCCTCTTTGTTTTTGCCTTTATCTACCTTGCCGGTGTATTAGGCGAGCGAATCCAGTATGACCTGCGCAAGCTGCTCTTCAACCACCTGCAAAAACTCTCGCTCTCGTTTTATTCCCAAAACGCGGTTGGGCGACTGATGGCGCGCGTTACCTCAGACACAGGCAGGGTATCCGATTTGGTTACCTGGGGAATTGTGGATGTCACTTGGGCGGTGATGAACATCGCCACATCTGCCGTGTTTATGGCGCTGATCAACTGGAGACTGGCACTCGTGGTGTTAGCCTCGATCCCGCTGATGGTATTGGTTGCCGTAGAGTTCCGTAAACGCATCTTGGTAGAGTTTCGGCGCAGTCGGCGGGCAAATAGTAAGATCACCGGCGCCTTCAACGAAAACATTCAAGGCGTGCGCGTGGTCAAAGCCTTGCGTCGTGAAGACCAAAACACGCGGGAATTTCAGCACTTGACCACCCATATGTATAACGCTTCCTACCGCGCCGCCTGGCTCTCGGCGCTCTTTCTGCCCAGCGTGCAGATCATCGCCGCCGTGGTCTTGGGCATCATTATCGGCTACAGCGGCCTACAAATCCGCAGTGGATTGATCACCTTGGGCGGCATTAACGCCTTTGTCTCGTATTTGACTTTTATGATGTGGCCGATCCAAGATTTGGCGCGCGTGTATGCTGAAATGCAGCATTCCATTGCATCTGCCGAGCGCATCTTCAAATTAGCGGATACCCAACCTGAAGTGCGCAACCGCCCCAACGCGGTCCCGGCTGAGACTTTATTAGGAGAGATCGAGTTTGATCACGTTGAGTTTACCTATGATACCTATACCCCGGTTTTGCGCGATTTTTCGCTCAAGGTGCAAGCGGGACAAACCATTGCCCTGGTCGGGCCAACTGGTGGCGGCAAGACCACGATTGTCAACTTGCTGTGTCGTTTCTACGAACCGACACAAGGGGTAATTCGCATCAATGGGCGCGACTATACCGAATACACGCTCGAGTCGATTCATTCTAAAATCGGCGTGGTGTTGCAGACACCCCATCTCTTCTCGGGAACGATCCGAGATAATATCCGCTACGGACGCTTGAACGCCTCGGATGATGAGGTTGTCGAAGCAGCCAAACTGGCTGGCGCGCATGAGTTCATTATCACTCTCGAAAAGGGCTACGATCAGGAAGTAGGCGAAGGGGGCAACTTGCTCTCGGTTGGGCAAAAACAGCTCATCAGTCTGGCGCGCGCCGTGTTGGCGAATCCTGAATTGTTCATCATGGACGAGGCAACTTCCAGTGTCGATACCCTAACCGAAGCGCTGATCCAAAAAGGCATGGAAGCCCTGATGAAAGGGCGAACTTCTTTTATCATCGCCCATCGCCTCAGCACCATTCGGCGCGCCGACCGCATCCTATTCATTCAAGACGGGCACATTGTTGAACAGGGCACTCACGCCGAACTGTTGCAGAGCAGAGGGCGCTATTATCGTCTTTACACGCAACAATTTCGCCGCGAGCTGGAAGCGCAAGCTGGCTGGATAGACGAATAAGGGAAACGCTATGCTGGAGAGAGCTGTTGTTCGGCAAAATCTGTCTTATCTGCAGCTCATTGGGCAGATAAAACCTTTACAATCTCTGTTATAATCCGAAATAGGAGACCAAAATGGCTTTTACGGTTCGCGAGTATCGAGATTTACTCCAATTGCTCAACGAACATCCCGAGTGGCGGGAGGAATTGCGGCGGACACTGCTCAGCGATGATTTCTTGGCATTGCCTCAGATTGTCCGCGAGCTCGCCGAAGCCCAGAAGCGCACCGAGCAACGGGTTGAGGAGCTAGCCGAAGCCCAAAAGCGCACCGAGCAACGCCTAGAAGAGCTCGCCGAGGCGCAACGCAAGAGCGAGGAACGCCTCACCCGCCTCGAACAGACCGTTGCTGAGCTAATTGAGGCACAAAAGCGCACCGAGCAACGGGTTGAGGAGCTAGCCGAAGCCCAGAAGCGCACCGAGCAACGCCTAGAAGAGCTCGC
>CALFWB010000046.1 GCA_937928795.1 uncultured Anaerolineales bacterium | reverse complement strand
ACCTGTTGGCGCAGAGATGTGACAAACTACACACCCCTTAGTGTTTGCCAAGCCCTCACCACGAGTCGGGTCACCTTCTGGCAGCTCTTTGTTGATGTCGGTGCCGGTCGGCGGTCCGGCCATCTCTGCCATTTGGGTGCTGCGGTCGGGAGCGGTGTCTTTCCAGTTGATAATAAAGGCGGCCACGCTGCGGATTTGGTCATCGCGCAGCGGACCTCCATAGCTTTCTGCCCAAGCTGGCATCACCGGACGACCCTGCCCAGGGTAGCGGTCGGGACGGGTGGAGACTAACCGCCCTCCAGAAACGGTAGAAATAATATAATCCTCCAGCGTTCCACTCCACCCCACTTCGGCAAGACGCCCGGTGAAGAAGTGCTTATCGTTTAAGGGCGGCCAGAGCCCGGCTACCCCTTCGCCTTGCGGACCATGACAGCCTTTGCAATTAATGTCATAGATTTCTGCCCCCACCTCAATCGCTTTTGCCCGCTGATGCAGTTCGTACTCTGCCATGCGTTGCGGCTCGTTGAGCCCGTACCAAAGTATTATCCCCCCGGAAAGCAGGACAAACAGCGCACCAAATAAAACTTCAAGCTGCAGCCGAGACATTGCTTTCCCTCCCCTCACTCTTCACCGCGCAGGCGATGAAGAAAGATGTGTTTTTCAAAGGTCTTGCGTTGCTGGGAGTCAGGGTCATCCCAGAGAATGCGAAAGGTTACTTTGCGCAAATCGGTCTGCCAATCTTCGATGATTAAGAACGCCTGACCGTTGGGCAAGCGTTGGATCTTAGGGAGTGAGGTGTCGTTAATGGCGCGGTTAATCCGCCGGCTATATTCGGCGAAAACGCTCGTCAAGGCTGGGCAGCCGAAATCTAAATTGGGACACAGATCGCGCGGCACCGTCTCGGTCACCTCGTAAGTGCCTGGCTGTAATTGATCGAATGGGATGCTGCGCAGTGGACCCACCCCTTCCTCTGGCGCAAGGTCTTGCACGATGCGCGTGGCCGCCGGCGTTTCGATTCCGTAGAGCGGCGTGCCCATATAGCTTAACACCACCAAGACCAAAATGGAGAGGATGCCAACGCCAACAGCTACAGGGCGTTTATATAGGCTGCGATGTGGATTGCGGTCAATATAAGGAATGCCGATCAACAACCCGCCGATGATGGTGGGCAGAATGACGCCCATTAGGGTTTTATCGCCTAGTTTTAGCAGTCCTTGCAGCCACCAGAAGTACCACGGTGCTTTGGTATCCAGAGGAGTTACTTGCGGGTTGGCAACATTTTCCAGTGGCGCACTATAGCCGAAGATAATAATGCTGACCAAGATGGCAAAAATGCCCAAAGAGGTGAGAAATACCTCATGCGTGAGCAAATCGGGGATAAAGTCAATGCGCTGTTTGGCATTCTTTTTCTCTTCGGCAGGCAGGTCTCCTTCTTCGTACCTTGCCGGCAGCGAGATGCCGTGCTCCCGCGAGACCTTGTAATAGTGAATGCTGATCAACAGCACCGCCACAGCGGGTAACAATACAACATGCAATAGGTAAGCCCGCAATAGACCGTTCGCGCCAATATCCGGACCGCCGCGCAACAGGAGGTTCGCCTCTCGCCCAAATAAGGGAGCAGCTTCCGCCATGCCCGTGCCGATGGTCACCGCCCAATATGCCAGTTGATCCCATGGCAGCAGATAGCCAAAGAAGCTTAAGAACAGCGTGACACCAAGCAGCAGCACGCCGGTGAACCAAGTAAATGAACGCTCCTTCTTATAAGAACCGGTCAAGAAGGTGCGCATCATGTGCAGAAAGACGAAGATCACCATCGCCTCCGCCCCTAGGCGGTGCATATCGCGAAGCAGTTTCCCAAAAGGTACGTTGCTTTCCAAGTTCAGGATCGACTGGTAGGCTTGCGAGGGCACTGGGCTGTAGTAAATCATCAGGATAATGCCGGTGATGGCTTCAACGAAGAAGAAAAAGGTGCTGAAGAAGCCTAAGCGAAAGGTGTGCGTGAAAATGGTGCTGGCTTTTTCGTAGTATCGCGGCCGGATGTGAAAGAGGAAGCTGGTCGTATGCACTTTATAACGGGGGTTGGGCTTTTCCTCAGGGGGATCGCCACGTAAGACATTGCGCAACTCGCGGAGGTTTAATCCAGCCGTGATAATCCGCACGCGGTTGTCAATTGCCTGATATAGTTTGGATTTTAGGTCTTGAATGTCAAGTGACTTCAACATAGCCGTTTTGCTCCTTGCTCAGGATTTTGCTAGCCATGAACTTTGCCGTTGATGCGCTGGCCAGTATCAACCCGCACGACCGCATCGGGGTTATCGGGCACGGGTAAGGGCCCCGGTTCTTCGCTCTCAATCAGCACTTCCCCACTGTTCGGATCCACAACCTGAATCTTGAACTGATCTAAAGAGCGTGGTGCCGGCCCAGCTAGATAGGTGCCATCGGGTTGGAATTGTGAACCATGACAAGGACAAATAAATTTGTTTTCTTGGTCGTTCCAGTTGTATAAACACCCCAAGTGGGTGCAGACTTTATAAAGTGCAGAAACACCTTCTGGCGTGCGCGTCAGCCAAAAGCGCACTTTGGGATAATTAACCGGCGGTGAGCCGGCCGGCGGAAGTTCAGAGACCTTGCCAACCGTGAAGACGCCGCCAAACTCTCCCTCTTTGAACCTCGGCATGGCAAACAAGTAGGTCATACCGCCGATATTGAGGGTGAGAAACCCTAAAGAAGCCAACCAAGCAAAGGTCAAAAATTCCCGCCGATTGATTTTCTTCTTGGTTTCCAGATCGCTTTGCGGCTTCTGTTCGCTCATCCGAACTTTCTCCTCATTCAGTCACAAATGATGGTAAAAATAATTCTGGTGATGGTTTGGTCAAGAGTTTACTAAAGGGAATTGCTTATTTCTATCCATCCCCTCAAGCCAGAGGTGTGATTTCCTTTCAACCGAAGGGGTGATTACGCTTATCACCCTAGAAAGCTGAGTTGAATTGCGCCCCAGCGGCGCGGATTCATGGTATCCTTGAAGGGTAGCACATAGGGCTTGAGGGTGCGCTAGAGGCAGCCTGAGAATGCCAACCGAAATCATGCATCCCGCCCTATAAAAAGCTGGCTTTGCCAGACCGAAAAGTCTGAGGCAGCCAAAACTTGCTCAATCTCTCTAGGCAAGGAATGGAATCGATGACCTTTCAAGAATTGATCTGGGAAATTCACATGCGGCTGGGGAACACCGCCTTTTACTACGCCGCCATCATGACCCTGTGGGGTTTTTGGCGCATCCTCAAAAAACGCGGGGTGGATAGCAATTACTGGGGAGCGATTGTGATTGCCGAGATTTTGATCTTATTACAAGGGGCGTTGGGGGTGTATTTGTACTTCTTCAGCGAGTATCGCCTTGCCCGCCAAGTACACGTTTTATACGGGATTGTCAGCGCCTTGGTTTTACCGGCCGCCTTCGCCTACACGCGCGGCAATCAGGAACGTCGCGATATGGTTATTTATGGGGCTGTCTTTCTGATTATGTCTGTGCTAACCGCCCGAGCCCTGATGACGGCTGGAATGATGTTGGTGTTTGAGTAAAAAAGAGCGGAGAGGGTGGGATTCGAACCCACGGAGCCTTGCGGCTCACGCGCTCTCCAGGCGCGCGCGTTAGGCCAGACTACGCTACCTCTCCGAAGGTGAGATGCGCAAGGGTGATGGAACTCACCCGCTTTTATATAACGATTATACCAGTTTTTTGCCCTGTCTCATGCAATTTGGGTGCACTTAAAAGCTGTTGACGACGTTGCTTTGTAGGACAACTCATTGAGTTGTCCTACAACTTTTGCGTGGACACAACCGAATTCAAAAACAAGCATTTTGAAAAGTCCGAGCCCTACCCAAAGGGGAGTTGTCAGAACATCCGACAAGATTTATACTATAGGCACATCGCAGAAAACGTGAAGAGACGCAGAAAGGAAAACGTTATGGCTTTGTCTGTTGGGCAACTTGCGCCTGACTTTACGCTGCTTGACCACCGCAAGCGCCCAGTGAAATTGAGCGACTTTCGCGGGCAAAAGAATGTCGTCTTAGCCTTCTTCCCGCTGGCTTGGACGCCGATATGAAGCAGCCAAATCCCATCCTATCAGGCGGCGCTTGACCGCTTTGAGCGGATGGATACCCAGGTTCTGGGTATTAGCGTGGACAGCAGCGATTGTCTAAATGCTTGGGCAGAAAGCCTCGGCGGCATCACTTACCCGTTGTTGAGCGACTTCTTCCCGCACGGACGGGTCGCTCAGTTGTATGGCGTCCTGCGCCCCGAAGGGTATAGCGAGCGCGCCATCTTTGTCATTGACAAACAGGGTGTGATCCGCTATGTGGATGTGCATGAAATTGACGACCAGCCCGATAACGAGGTGCTCTTCGGTGAGTTGTATAAACTGGAGCCCGAGTTGGCGGAAAAAGACCGTCAATTCCTGCAGCGCCAGCAAGAAGCCGAAGCTGCCATTGAGCCAGAACCACCTGCGGCCGAAGTGGTTATGTATTGCACGCCGTGGTGCCCGGCTTGTCGGCGAGCGCGGGCGTATCTTAACGAAAAGAAAATTCCCTTTGTTGAGATCGACATTTCGCGCGATCGCACCGCAGCCGCCCAAGTGCGCCAATGGGCAAACGGCAACGAGACCACGCCCACCTTTGTGATTAACGGCAAGGTGATCGTCAATTTCCGCATCGAGGAGATCGAAGCAGCCTTGAGTCAAAAGTGATCTTGTAAGTTGAGAGGATAGGAGTCGTAGGCAAAAGCAGAGGACTTAGATGCGCAGAGATGTCGAAAATCCACAGATGCCACAGATTTCGCAAATCAATTCAAAAAATCGGTGGAATTTGTGAACTGTGCGAAATCTGTGGATCAAGAAACATAGCCGGTCATCAGCCTGTGTCTTTTGTCCTTCGGCTGAACCATAGCGTTATGAGAAAGTGAGGTAGAGATGATCGTCATTAACGGTAAATTGATCAGTTGGCAAGCGGAAAACATGCTCCTAGAGGGCATGGCAATCCGCATTGCCGATGGGCGCATCGCCGAGATTGCCCCCCAGAGCGAACTGCTCGAACGCCATCCGCAAGAGGAAAGATTGAATGCCCATGGCAAATACGTGATGCCCGGCAACATCTGCGCTCATACCCACTTTTACGGCGCCTTTGCGCGCGGCATGGCAATCCCCGGCGCAGCGCCGAAGGACTTTCCCGAAATCCTGCAAAAGCTGTGGTGGCCGCTTGATCGCTCCCTCACCCTTGAGGACGTGCGCCTTTCCACTCAGGTGATGCTTGCCGATGCCATCCGCCACGGCACAACCACTCTGATTGACCATCACGCCTCGCCCAATGCCATTGAGGGATCATTGGATGTCATTGCCGAAGAAGTGGAAAAAGCCGGCTTGCGAGCGGTGCTGTGCTACGAGGTCACCGACCGCGATGGGGCAGAAAAAACCCAGGCTGGAATCGAGGAAAACCTGCGCTTCTTGAAAGCCTGCGAAGGAGGCAAGCGGCCGCTTGTGCGGGCGACCTTTGGTTTGCACGCCAGCCTGACCCTCTCCGATGAGACTCTGGAGCGTTGCCGAGCGCTTGCCCCTGCCGGGGTAGGGTTTCACATTCACGCTGCCGAGTCGGATGCCGACGAATACGATAGTTTAGCCAAATCGGGCTTGCGCGTCGTCGACCGCCTGCACCGCCACGGCATCCTCGGCAAAAACACCATCCTCGCCCACTGTGTGCACGTGGACGCCCGCGAGATGGAGATCCTCGCCGAAAGCGGCTCTTGGGTCACCCATCAGCCGCGCTCGAACATGAACAACGCCGTCGGCGTTGCGCCGGTCGAGTCTCTGTTGCGCATCGGCGTGCCGGTCTGTTTGGGGACGGATGGCTTTTCTTCCACGATGTGGGAAGAATGGAAATTCGCCTATCTGGTGCAGAAGGTTTGGCACCGCGACCCGCGGCGCATGCCGGCCAATCTGATCGCCGATATGGCAATCTATAACAACGCCTCTTTGGCTGGGCGGTTTTTCAACGAAGCTCCGCTAGGCATTTTGCAAGAAGGAGCCTTTGCGGACCTCATTTTCGTTGACTATCATCCGCACACCCCGCTAACAGCCGACAACTTGCCTTGGCACATTGTGTTTGGCTTTCATGAGAGCATGATCACGACCACCATTGTGAACGGCAAAGTTCTCATGCAAGATCGTCAACTCCTCACAATGGACGAAGCCGCAGTGGCTGGCAGAGCCCGCGATTTTGCCCCGCGCGCCTGGCAGCGCTATCAAGCCAACGTCCTTGGCGGTGTAGATTAAAACCCAATTTCAATCTTAGGAGCAGTACATGAACCAGACCAAGCCCGTCATTGCGATTCTCGGAGGCACCGGGAAAGAAGGTCCCGGCTTAGCCCTGCGTTGGGCAAAAGCCGGCTATCCGATTTTGATCGGCTCCCGCCAAGCCGAAAAAGCACAAAACACCGCTCAGGAGATCAACCAAACCCTCGGCATCCAGACGGTGCGCGGCGATGAAAACGCTGCGGTGGCGCGCCAAGCTGAGATTTGCGTGCTGACAGTTGTACAAGCAGCCCATCAGGAAGCTTTGACCAGCCTCAAAGAAGCCCTGCAAGGCAAAATCTTGGTGGATGCCACGGCGCGGGTGGACTTCCGCGACCCGAAACCGCCTGCGCCGCCGGCGGCTGCCCGTATCGCCCAAGACATCTTGGGAGATGGCGTGCGCGTCGTGGCCGCATTTCAGAACGTGCCGGCGGCTGCCTTACGCAAACTTGATCAGCCCTTGCACAGCGACGTCTTGGTCTGCGCCGATGACCTCCAAGCTGCTACCGCCGTGATCCAGCTCGCCCAAGATGGCGGCATGAAGGCTTATTACGCCGGTGGCTTGGATAACGCCGTGGTGGTTGAGGGCTTAACCGCCCTGCTGATCAGCCTAAACAAGCACTACCAGAAAAAAACCGCCAGCATCTGTGTGGCAGGGCTAGAATGACCTCTGACGAATAGGTGTTATCGTACCGATCACACGGGCGGCTGAGGAGTTCGCTAACTAGCACCCTTGCACTTCGTTTTTATGATAAACGGCAATTCCGAGGATCGGCTGTATAATTTGTGTGTGGAGATCGTTTAGAAATCCGAATGGCATTCGCGCCAGTCTCATCGTTTTTATAAACGCAAAGCGATTGCACTAGATGTAAAGAAGTTCGTCGATGGAATATGTAACAAGAGAAGATCATCCTATCTTTCCAAATTTGGTCATGGAGAGTTCAGAATACTCTCCCAACCGCTGTGTCTTTCGGGATGATGAAGCGGGTATTTGGCTTTATCAGGCAAATTGGATTGAATTTATGGACATTTTGATCGAGAAATTTCCTGCGGGGAAATTTGATATGATCTTTGCCGATCCGCCTTATTTTCTCTCGAATGGTGGCATTACTTGTCACGCCGGAAAGATGGTCAAGGTCGATAAAGGGACATGGGACCAATCGCAGGGGGCGGACTTAAACCATGAGTTCAACTTAACTTGGCTATCGAGGTGTCAAAAACTCTTGAAACCGAGCGGCACGATTTGGGTTTCGGGCACCCACCATGTGATCCATTCGGTTGGCTTTGCGATGCAGCAGATCGGCGTGAAAATTCTCAATGATATAACGCGGGAAAAACCCAATCCACCGCCCAATCTATCTTGCCGTTATTTCACCCATTCGACCGAAACCATAATCTGGGCAGCAAAAAATGAAAAAATCCAAACACGATTTCAACTACGAACTCATGCGGCAGTTAAATGCGGGCAAGCAAATGAAGTCGGTCTGGACGCTCCCTGCTCCCAACGGAGCAGAAAAAACCTTCGGCAAACACCCAACCCAAAAGCCCGTGGCTCTGCTGGAACGGATCATTCTGGCTTCGACCAAAGAAGGAGACTTGATCTTCGATCCGTTCGCAGGCAGTTCAACGACCGCCGTTGCTGCAATCAAGACCCGCCGCAAATTTGTGGGAACTGAGCTGGAAGTGGAGTATAAAGATCGTCCCGCTCAAAAGACTATCGAGGGGACAAGTTGTGGTCAAGGAGACCATGGCAATTACCATGATTGATCTTAAGCATTAGCGATGTCCCTATTATTAACCCCCTTACAAGGATATCCGCTCATCAAAAGCGGCGATGACCTGGTGGCGTTGACCATTCAAGCTCTTTCGACAAATGGGCTAACGTTGCAGGAGGGCGATATCCTGGTTTTTGCTCAAAAGATCGTTTCCAAAGCCGAAGGGCGTTGGGTGAATTTGACAACCATTTCTCCCTCGCCCCGCGCCCAGGAATTGGCGCAAGACATCCAGAAAGACCCGCGCCTGGTGGAGTTGATCTTGAGGGAAAGCCGCGCCGTCTTGCGCACCCGACCGGGGACGATTGTCGTGGAACATCGCCTGGGTTTTGTGTGTGCCAATGCCGGCATCGATCACTCGAACGTTGCCGGGAGCGGAACGGAGCAGGAGGAATGGGTGCTGCTGCTCCCTGAAGACCCGGATGATTCGGCAAGGCGCTTGCGGGAGGGTCTTCAAGCTCACTTTGGCATTCCCATTGGCGTGATGATCATCGATTCGCATGGCCGCGCTTGGCGCATGGGGACGGTGGGCGTGGCAATCGGCTTGGCAGGGGTGCCGGGCTTGGTGGATTTGCGCGGCAAGCCCGATTTGTTTGGTTACCGTTTGCGCATTACGCAGGTAGGCGCTGGCGATGAACTGGCGGCGGCGGCTTCGTTGGTGATGGGGCAAGCCGCCGAAGGTACGCCCGTGGTGCACGTGCGCGGCTTTCCCTACCCGCTGCGTGAGGCAAGTCTCGCAGAGCTTCTGAGACCCATCGATCAAGACCTGTTTCGCTAACTCTATGATTGAGAAAAACTGGCAATCCTTCTGGGACTCCTTAGACCGCCTATTGGAAGAGGGCGAGGTGATCGTTGACCGACCGCAAGGCACGCCGCAGGGCTGTTTTCCGCAGGTGCGCTATCCCCTAGACTGCGGTTATCTCGCCTTGCCGAACAGCGAAGCCGCTGCGGAAATGGACGTTTGGAGGGGAAGCGGTGCTCCTAACCAAGTCTCGGCCGTTTTGTTGACGGTGGATGAGCATAATCTGGAATTAAACCGCAGCCTAGCGGTCGGAGTGGACGAAAGCGAACTGGAAAGCGTAGTGGATTTTTATCTCCAGATCGGTTTGACCGCCATTCCGATCCGCCGTAGGCAAGAAAGCCTGCGCCTGCTGACCGAACGGCGCTCGGTGCGCCGCTTTTTAGATCGAGCGGTTGAACGGGCGCTGATTGAACGGGCAATTGAATTGGCTTGTTGGGCGCCTTCGGCGCACAATGAGCAGCCCTGGCGCTTTGTTGTAGTGAGCGACCTAACCATGAAAGAGCGCTTGGCTCAGGCTTTGGGTGAAGCCTTCCGCCACGACCTCTTGGCGCAAGGCGTGCCGCCAGAGGAGATTCATCGGCGCGTGGAGCGCTCGCGCCAACGCATCCTCTCTGCGCCGCTGGCCGTCTTGCTCTGCCTCTGCGAAGAAGACCTTCCACCGGGTATGACCGAACGCCAGCGCAAAGGCGAATGGGAGATGGGGCTTCAAAGCGTTGCGCTGGCTGGAGGGCAATTTCAATTGGCTGCCCATGCTTTAGGTTTGGCAACGGTTTGGCTCTGCGCGCCTTTGTTCGCACCGCAGGCGGTTCAAAACGCCTTGAATTTGCCCTCTGCTTGGCAAGCCCAGGCGCTCATTCTGGTTGGTTACGCTGCCGAACGTCCCGCTCCGCCACCGCGGAAATCCTTAGCGGAGGTTATGCTTTATCGATGAAAGTCGTTACCTTAGCCGGTGGGGTGGGCGGGGCAAAACTCGCCGATGGTTTGGCGCGTTGCCTTTCGCCCCAAGACTTAACGATCGTCGTCAACACCGGCGATGATTTTGTCCATTTCGGCTTGAAAATCTGCCCCGATCTGGATACGGTGTGTTACACCCTGGCCGGCTTAGCAAACCCTGAAACCGGTTGGGGAAGAGCAGGCGAAACTTGGCATACCCTGAACGCTCTGGAGGCGTTGGGCGCGCCGACTTGGTTTCAATTGGGCGATCAAGACCTTGCCACTCATCTGGAACGCACGCGCCGTTTAGCCGAAGGGGAGACCTTGAGCGAAGTGACCCAGTTTTTCTGCCAGCGCTGGGGCATTCAGCACCGCGTGCTGCCGATGAGTGATGACGTTGTCCAAACCGTCGTTGAGACTGACCTTGGAGATTTATCCTTTCAGGAGTATTTTGTCAAGTACCGCTTTGAACCCAGTGTGCGCGGCTTTCGCTTTGAGGGGGCAACGCAGGCAACAGCAGCGCCCGGTGTGCTGGAGGCAATCACATCTAGCGAAATAGTGATTTTCTGCCCCTCCAATCCGTGGGTTTCGATTGACCCGATCCTTGCCGTGTCGGGCGTTCGCCAGGCGCTGTTGCGTGCTAAGGTGATCGCCGTTTCGCCGATCGTCGGCGGCAAAGCCCTCAAGGGGCCGGCCGCCAAGATGTTTGCCGAGATCGGCATTCCTCCCTCGGTCCAAGCGGTTGCCTTGCACTATGGCTCGCTGCTCAGTGGGTTCGTCTTTGACCGTCTCGATGCCGCAGAAGAACTAGAAATCCGTTCTGTAGGTGTGCGTACCTTGGTCACCGATACGGTGATGAAAAACCCGGCTGACCGCCAAAGGCTAGCCACGGAGATCCTCACTTTTGCCCAGCAGGAGCTTTTGCCATGACCTTATGGGCAATTGTGCCGGTCAAGCCCTTGCGGCGTGGCAAATCGCGCCTCTCACGGGTCTTGGACATTGATCAACGTTGGGACCTGAATCGGCGGCTGTTATGTCATACTGTAGCGGTGTTGAAGGAGTCGGCGCGGGTGGGCGTGGTGATGGTGGTCAGCCGCGATCCGGAAGCCCTTGCGCTGGCGCGCTCTTTGGGAGCCCGTACTTTATTGGAAAGCAAGCCAGATGGCTTGAATCGGGCGGTGTTCCTGGCTAGCCTATTTGCGCAGCGCAGTCGGGCGCGGGCGGTCTTGGTCTTGCCGGCTGACTTGCCGCTGCTGAGTGAGGGGGCGATTGAGAATTTCCTCGCCTTAGCCCACGGGCAGGAACCGTTGCTGGCGATTGCCCCCGATCGCCACGGGCGTGGCACCAATGCCCTGTATCTTGCTCCGCCCTCCCTACCTCACTTTTGCTTTGGGGAAAATTCGTTTCACGCTCATTGTGAGCTAGCTGCACAATTGGGGCGACGCTGTGCGGTGATCGAAGTGCCCGAGCTGGCTTTTGATCTAGACGATGAGGAGGATTGGAAACGGCTGGAAGAGTTTGTCAGTTAGCACTCTTCGACTGTTCCGCTTAGCCAGCTTCTTCTTTGGCAGGCAGCTCACAGAACGCTTCAGGCTTGTCGAAGGGCGCTGCCCTGAGCTTGTCGAAGGGTGAGGGCGGATTTCGATAAGCTCAACTTTTGAAACAGTCACGATTGTCCGTGTCCACGCAAAAGTTGTAGGACAACTCATTGAGTTGTCCTACAAAGCAATGTTGCCAACAACTTTTGAGTGCACACGATTGTCCGGCTATAGGGACAGCTTAGCAAAACTGCGGTAAAATGGGACGATAGTTACCCAAATTCCTCAATTTGGTCTCTGATTTCGTCCGCATGGCAAGCCAAACCGCCTTTACCGACCTCGAACTCCCGTGTGGCAAACCTCTCGACATCTCCCAATTGGTTCACCTCTTGGGCAGCCTGTTGGGAAAGGTGATCTTAGAATTCGAGGGCGTGGCGATCTTCGAGATGATCGAGCGCATTCGGGCAGCGACCAAGGCGCGCCGCCACGGCGATCCAGAAGCCGAAACGCAGTTGCCTGCCCTTTTCAAACGCTTGCAGCCCAGTGAAGCGCAAATCCTTGCGGCAGCCTTTGCCACCTACTTTGATTTGGTCAACCTTGCCGAAGAGCGCTTCCGCCTTGATACCTTGCGCCAGCGCCAAAGGGAAATCTACCCCCGCCCTGAACACGATTCGATCGGCGAAGCCATTGCCCTGCTCAAAGAACGCGGCGTTAGCCAGCACCAGATGGCGGAATTGCTTCAAAACCTTTCCATCGAAATTGTGCTAACCGCCCACCCAACCGAAGCACGGCGGCGCACGATCCTTTCCAAATTGCAACGCATTGCTGCAGCCCTTGAAGAGCTAACCCAATTCGCCTGCACCCCACGGCAGGAAGAGGAGCTGCTCGAAGCGATCCAAGCCGAAATCACTGCCCTATGGCTGACCGAACGAACCCGCGTCAGCAAGTATGAAGTGACCGATGAAGTGCGCACCGGTTTGTACTACATTGAGAACGTCTTTTGGGAGACTTTACCTAAACTCTATGAGGATTTAGACCTTGCCCTGGCCGAACACTATGCAGGTCTGCAAGTAGAGCGACCCTGGCTGCGCTTAGCATCTTGGATCGGTGGCGATCGGGATGGCAATCCCAACGTGACCCCCGAAGTGACCATTGAAACCTTGCGCCTCCATCGCGGTCTGGCAATCGAAAAGCACCGCCGCGAACTGAGCGAACAGGCGCGACGGTTAAGCATCAGCGCTCGCCGTTTTCCCCTCCCTCCCGCTCTGCAAGAGTGGCTGGAAGAACGCCAGCCGCTCCCCGAACACAGCCAATACATCGCCAAACGGTATGCCCACGAACCGTATCGCCTGCTTCTCTCCCTGCTGGCAAACGATTTAGCCTTTGCCTCCCAAGCCGATATGAAAGCCAACCTGCTCTCGCCCGAGCCGCAGCCTTCGCGTATCACGGTTGAACATCTCTGGCGTCCCTTGCGCTGGATGCAAGAAGCCCTGCCTGCCTCAGTGCGCCGCAAGAACCTGAGCCGTCTGCAACGGCAACTGGCTATCTTCGGTTTGCACGCCGCTCGATTGGATATCCGTGAAGACTCGGCCATGCTCAACCGCACGGTCGGCGAGGTGTTGCGAGCGTTGCAAATCGCCCCAGCCTTCGAGAGCTTAGCGGCCGAGCAGCGTTTGGATGCTCTGATCAGTGTGCTGTCCGCTCCGCCACCCCCCTTGGCGGAGAACCCTGGCGTCACCGCTGAGACCGCTAAGACCTGGGCGTTGTTCTCCCTGATCAACCGCGCCCGCCGCACCTATGGCGCAGAGCTGTTTGGTCCCTTGATCATCTCCATGACCCATTGCGCCGCCGACATCTTGAGCGCTCTGCTCCTCGCTCACTGGACAGGCTGCGCCGAGGGCTTTTCGATCTGCCCCTTGTTTGAGTCGATCGCCGATCTCGAAAATGCACCCCGCATCCTGCAGGAACTGTTTGAATTGCCCCTCTACCAGCAACACCTCCACACTTGCCAGAATGAACAAATGGTCATGATCGGTTATTCTGACAGCAACAAAGACGGTGGTTTGCTGATGGCGAACTGGGCGTTGTATCAAGCTCAGGAGGAGATCGTCAAAGTGGCGCAGGCTGCCGCGGTCAAGCTAACCATCTTTCATGGACGGGGAGGAACGATTGCCCGTGGCGGGGGACCGGCCAATCGAGCGATTCGCGCTCAGCCGGCTGGCACTATCCAAGGCCGCTTTCGGGTCACCGAGCAAGGCGAAGTGATCGCCGCTCGCTATTCCAACCCCGCCCTGGCGCACCGTAACCTTGAACAGTTGGTTCACGCAGTTCTTTTGGCTTCTGCTCCCAACGGTCAACCTCAAGTTGACCCCTCTTGGCGAGAAGCCTTAGACCAAATGGCAAGGCAAGCTTTTCGCACCTATCGCCAATTGGTGTACGAAGACCCAGCCTTTTTGGACTTTTGGCAAGCCGTGACGCCCATTGATGTAATCCGCCGCCTGCAAATCGGCTCCCGCCCGGCTGTCCGCCAAGCGACCCTCACCTTGGAGGGCTTGCGCGCCATCCCGTGGGTCTTTTCGTGGATGCAGAGCCGCTACAACCTGCCCGGCTGGTATGGTCTAGGCAGTGGTTTGGCTATCTTAGGCGATGAAGCCCGTCTGCGCGAGATGTATCAGGGTTGGCCGTTCTTCCACGCCCTGATCAGCAACGCCGAAAACTCTCTGGTGCGGGCTGACATGGGAATCGCCGCCCTCTATCTGGAGTTGGTCAAAGACGCCCGGCAAGGGAAGCGCTATTATCAAATCATCCGCGATGAGTATGAGCGCACCGTGGAGTGGGTGCTGCGCGCCAGCGGGCATAGCCAATTGCTGGACGACGAGCCGATTACCCAGCGGGCAGTGCGCTTGCGTAACCCCTATATCGATCCCCTAAATTACCTGCAAGTTGAGATGCTGGGCAGATGGCGACAATTCCCCGACCCCGAAAGCTTGCCCGCCCAAACCGTCTTCGAGGTGATCGTGTTGACCATCAACGGCATTGCAGCCGGCCTACAGAACACGGGCTGAGAAAGCCACAGCTTCAGGCAAGCGAACCCACCGCCGGCTTTGCTTTCCATTCCCAAAGGAAGGCGACCGCTGCCAGAACCCCTGCCACACCACCCCCAATCCACATCGCCAAGGCACCAAAGGCGTCGTTTAAAAAGCCGCCTGCCAGTGGCCCAATTCCCGAAGCCACTATCCAGGTTAAGCTGTAAAGGCTCATATAGCGGCCGCGCCGATCGGTCGGCGCCAAATTGGCGACGTAAGTGGAAGACGTCGGCACCAAGATCATCTCTCCCACCGTCACGATCACCATGCTTATCCAGAACCCCCAAAACCCTTGTCCAAGCGCCACGCTGCCCACCCCTAAGCCGTAAAGCAACGAGCCAACCGCAAGGGCGATCAGAGGGGGATAACGGCGGCTGACCGCCGTAACCGCAAGCTGAAAGAGGACGACCATCGAAGCATTGGTGACCGGAATCCAGCCATAGAGCTTTTCGGAAATGCCAAAGTGCATTTTGGTGTAAACCCCTAATAAGACCCATAAGATGGCAGCGCTGATCTGCGGCAAGACCAAGATCAGCGCAAAGCGCAGAAAGCGCCAATCTTGGAGCACGGCTTTGTACCCTCCCCAGCCTTTGTCGGCTGGGTTTTCGGAAGGGCGAAGGGAAGGCAGAAGTTTGGGGAGGGTTTCTTTCGCTCCTATGGCAACCAAGAACCCGTAGAGAAAAAGCCCCCCGGCGGCGCCATAGAACGCAATGGTATAAGAAACCGAAGCCAAAAACCCACCCAGGGCAGGCCCAATTGCCACGCCCAAATTGTTGCTCAAGCGCATGCGGGAATAGGCATCAATGCGCTTGTTTTCGGGGATCAGATCGGCGATCATCGCATCGGCTCCGACCCGATAGAGCGGGTTTGAAGCCCCCTGCAGCACCATCAGCAGCGCAAAAGCTGCAAGAGATTGAGCGCGGCTCAACAAGACAAAGCCCAGCGCATTGGTCAGCAAGCTGACCACCATCACCCGTTTGCGACCAAGTCGGTCGATGATTGGCCCAGCAATTAACGAGCTGATCAGCCCGGCTATAGAATTGAGTGAGATCAGGCTGGCGTTTACGGTCAAGGGACTATCGAGCCGCTCACTGATGTAAATCATCAGGAACGGCCAGATCATGCTCGCCCCGATGGCGCTGATCAACATGCCGCTGAACAACAACCAAAATTGAGCCGGGAAAGAGGGAGTTCTTGATAAAGACACGCAGGCTATGTCCCCCTTTGCTTAGGCTTCCTGCAGGCTCTCTTTCTCCCATTGGATATTTCGTTGACGGTAACTTTGGTAATCCGGCACCAAGCGTTCGTATTCACCATCCATGAGCGGCGAGGAGATCATGAAGTCGGCCGTGGCGCGATTGCAGGCAATGGGGATATTCCAAACCACCGCCATCCGCAATAAAGCCTTCACATCCGGGTCATGCGGCATGGGTTCGAGCGGATCCCAAAAGAAAATCAGGAAGTCGATCTCATTGTCGGCGATCTTTGCCCCAATTTGTTGATCGCCTCCGAGAGGGCCGCTCTGGAGTTTATGGATCGGGATGTTCAACGCTTTCTCCAAAACGTAACCGGTCGTGCCGGTAGCGTAAATTTCATGCTGGGCAAGCAAATCTCGGTTGAAGCGCGCCCATTCCAACAGGTCACGCTTTTTGTTGTCGTGGGCGACAAGAGCAATTTTCTTATTCGGGCTCATGGTGATTTTCTGGTATTTCATCAGACACCTTCCTCGCTTACAAAACTAGACTGAAAACGATCTGTCAAATGGGACAGGGTGAGGGATTAGATTGAATATGGGTACTTCGTTTGCGATCAGAGCTAGGGACGGCTGAGCAGGTCTTGGGCTTTGGCTTCATCCACAAATAGCAGAAGCCAGACCTTCCAGTTGCTCAACACAACGGGTTGAGGGGGTGGCGTGGGCGTGGGGATGGGCGTTGCGCCGCCAGGCGGCAAGGGGATGATCACCCGATCGCCAGGGCGGGCCATGTGACCCTTTTCATACGCCCATTGCTCGACTCCGGCGGGTAAGGTTGCTAAAGCGATCTGGGTTGTCAGAGCAATGCTTTCTTGGGTCAATTGGCTCAAGGTGGCTGCGACGCGCGTGCTTTGAGCTGCCAACCGATGCATCTCGTTGATGCGCTGGTTAAAGGCCATCACAAAGCGCAAAGCAAGCAACACTGCGCCAATGATCAGGGCATATCGCCAACTGAAGTAGATGCGTTTCATAACTTCATCATACCTCAGCAGCGCCGAACAAGCAAGGGAATTTACGGCTTTTCAAGTGCGTAGCAGATTGCCCGAATGACTGCGTCGATCTCTGTCAGGACCTCGTTGTTCCAAAAGCGCAGAACACGATAGCCCTGCGCTGCGAGGAATTTCGTGCGTTCGGCGTCCTATTCGGCTTGCTCAAGATGTTGACTGCCATCCAATTCGATGATCAATTTCCTTCTGACTGATGCAGCAGAAATCAGCAACGTAAGGGCCGATGGCGTGCTGACGGCGGAAATTGACGCCAAGTTTGTCGCCGCGCAGATGTTCCCAAAGTTTACGTTCAGCCGGGGTGAGGTGTTTGCGTAATCTCTGGGCTTTTGCGTATCCCCGTGGCGTGGTTCTTCTGGGTGGCATGAGCGTATTATAACCCCAACTCGGCCCCCACCCGGCCTCCCCCAAATCCTTTGGAATTAGGGGAGGTGTCCGAAGGACGGAGGGGGCTACTTTCCCTTCGCAATTAGGGCTTTTCAAAAATTCAATGAGTGTCCACGCAAAAGTTGTAGGACAACTCAATGAGTTGTCCTACAAAGCAATGTTGCCAACAACTTTTGAGTGCACACATTCAATGAGAAGCTCTTTTCGGAACAGCAAGCTCCGCTTAGGATCAACCCTTGCGCCCTTACCCTTCGACAAGCACTTCGGCAAGCTCAGTGCGGCGCTCAGGACAACGCCCTCGGACCCTCTCCCAGAGGGCGAGGAAAAAGCCGCGGGTTGAGTAGCGGAACGCAGTGGAGCGTATCGAAACCCGCTGGGTTGAGCTTGTCGAAACCCGCCCTTACCCTTCGACAAGCACTTCGGCAAGCTCAGTGCGGCGCTCAGGACAGCACCCCGGCCCCTCGCCCAGAGGGCGAGGGGAGGCGCTGCTCCCTTCTGCCTTAGGGAGAAGGGTTGGGGATGAGGGAACCGTTTCAGCATACCAAATCCGCAAGAAAAGCACAAAGCGATTCGATGATTGAAAAGCCCTAGGTCTATTTTCTGGGGGGTGTCTCGCTGTGCTTGGAATGATTTTCTCAGCGCCTTCAATCAGGCATCAAGGTTGCATCCTTTCCTGCGTTGAGGATAAAAAATCGTCCGCCGCAGCGGACGAGCATGGGTGAAAAGGAGGATGACAGCTAAGAGTGCCGAAGGTGGGATTTGAACCCACACGAGCGTAAGCCCACTACGCCCTGAACGTAGCGCGTCTGCCAGTTCCGCCACTTCGGCTTTCTAACCAAAATTTTACTCCGAAAGCGACGTTTGTCAACCTTGAAAGCGGATTTTTTCTCGCCACGTGCTATAATTTTAGCAAGGATTTGCGCATGCCTGCTGTTTTCCAGCCTTTTTTGGATTTGCTGATCCAGCCTCCCGGCAACTTGATCTATCATTTGGTTGTTGCTTTCTCCCTCATGGCGGTTTTGCCGATCAGTTTCTACTTGTGGCGCAGCGATCAACAGCCTTTCAGACGTCGTCTGCTGTTCGGTTTTCTGCCCCTTTTGGTTTTGCGCATTGCCCTCTTTGTTGCCGGGGGGATGGCTTGGCAGGGCTTGATCGCCGATCCCGTGTTGCTGCCTGTCCTGGAACGCACGGCTGGGGTTTTTAGCCTGATCCTCCTGCTTTGGCTTTGGGTGTTTCCTCAACCGCAACGCCGTGCCGACTCCGCCACCCTGTTGTTCTCTTTTTTTGGTTTCTTCTTAGGTATCTTCCTCTGCCTGTGGTGGGTTAACCAGAACGGTGCGAATGCTTTCAATGGCAGCTTGGTCGATCAGATCGCTACGCTGAGCGGCGCCGGGATTGCCTTGTTTGCCCTTATTTTACTATTGGTCAAGCGGCCGGATGGCTGGAGCGCAGCGTGGCTTTTCTTTTTAGCAATCGGAGTAGGGTATTGGCTTCATTTCCTCTTTCCCGCTCCACAACAGGATTATTCGGGCATTATTCGACTGGCAGAGATCATCGCCTATCCGCTCTTAATCCTAATCCCCCTCCGAGCGCCGCTCCCAATCCTCGTTGAGCCTTTGCCTACCCCTGCCGAAAGCCCTGCTCCGGCCGAACGGCTGACCCTCCTCGAAATGCAGCTCATTCAGACCTGCCTGAGCTTGCCGGTTGACATGCAAAGAGGGCAGTTGAGCAGCGCTCTCTCTGCCCTCTTTGCCCGCGCCCTGCGCGCCGACTTGTGTTGCTTAGTTTCACCGCCTGATGAGGCATGGCAGATTGTCGTTCACGGAGGATATGACTTGATCCGAGAAGCAACCCTCGAAGGGGCGATTCTGGATGGCCGTCAGATGCCCACTTTGGCTGCTAATCTCCGCCATGCCAAACCGATGCGCATGAAAGCCGACGCCTCAGTACCCGACCTGAGTTATCTGGCTTCTTCTCTCCAGTTGAAGCAAAGTGGTGATCTCTTAATGGGGGTGATCCTAGCTGAGGATCAATCCCCCCTTTTTGGGATCATTTTGCTTTCGCCCTACTCCGGGCACGCGTGGAGCGGCGATGAGCAAATCCAACTGGTTAACCTGTGCCGTCTGGTTGGTAAGATCATCCGTCAACTGCAGAGTCAGGTACAAGCCAGCCTTGAACTTGCCCAAACCCAGCAAGCCCTTGTAGAAGCCCAACAAGCTCTTGCAGCGACCCAGGATCAATTGAATGCCCTGCAAGCTGAATGGAATACACTGCAAGAAAATTACCCGCAAACAACTAAGAGCGAGGAGTTCAAGGAGGTTTCCCCTGCGCTACCGCAGTTGACGACCGTTGACTCTGGCGGGCTGGAAGGAGAATTGCGCCTTGCGCTGGAAGAAATTGCCCACCTGCGCGACAAGCTGGAAGAAAGTCAACAGCAATTGCGGCGCACCCAATTGGAAGGCGGTGGAGAAGGCGTGAATCTGCTCGCCAATCTGGCCACCGAACTGCGTCAACCTTTAGCTTCGATTATCGGCTACACCGACTTTTTATTGGGTGAGTCGGTTGGCATCTTAGGCACCCTGCAGCGCAAATTCTTAGAGCGCATTCGCATCGCCACCCAGCGCATGATGGCAATCTTGGATGACTATACCCCAGCCATCGATCTGCAAGGCGGTCAAATGCAGCTTAGCGTAGAAGCGGTTTCCTTGTCGGAAGTGCTTGAAAATGCCTTGGCGGAGGTGCGCGAACTCCAAAATGCCCGTCAGATCGAGTTGCAGAGCGACTTGCCGGCCGAACTCTGCCCCGTTTTGGGCGACCCCGGCGCTCTAGAACAGATTTTGGTCAAACTGCTCCAAAACGCCCTCAAAGTCTCCCCTGAGGGAAGCACGGTTCGCATTGCGGTGAGGGAAGAAAAGGAAAACCAAGCCAAAGGGTATGTGCTCGTGCAGATTCAAGACTGCGGCGGTGGTGTTGCCGTAGAAGACCTCCCCAACCTCTTCTCGCGTGAACGGCGGGTTGAAATCCGCGGCGTAGCCGAGAACGGCAGCGCTTTGTACCTCGTCAAAACCTTGGTGGAGGCTTTGAACGGGCGGATTTGGGTGGATAGCCAAGTGGGAGAGGGGACGACATTTTCCGTTCTTCTCTCGTTGGCGTCTTCTGGTCTAGAAGAAATATCGGCAGAGGAAGGTGAGCAATGAAGGGCAAACTTGGTTGGATCATCGCAATTGGGGTGTGGATGATCTCTCTGGTGGTCGTCATGGGCAGCTTGATGCTTTCCCTCACCGAAGGTGGGTTGCGCCGTCCGAGCATTAGCAGCAATGACCAACCGCTTGAGACGTCCCCAGCCGAGCCGATCGCAGCAACCGAGCTTTCCTTAGAAAGCCCTCCAACGGAAACGGCTACCCCTCTGCCGACAATGACAGCCACCGTTACCGAGACACCCACCCCAACTTGTGCCTACCCAGCCGGCTGGGTAGAGATGGTATTTACAGCCGAAACCTCGCTGGATAGCCTTGCCCTTCAATATGGTTTAAGCCCGCAAGAGATTTTGCAAGCCAATTGCCTGAGCGTTGATATGCTGAGTGCTGCTAATGCCATCTACCTTCCGCCGGCAACGATCACACCGACCACTACGCCAACCGAAAAGCCGCGCAAACCTAAAGCCACCGAAGAAAGCGGTGGGGCAAAGTGCGGAGCGCCTGCGCACTGGGTGGTCTATGTCGTCCAGAAAGGAGACACTTTATACAGCATCGGCGTTCAAACGGGTGCCTCGATAGCCGAGTTGCAATGGGCGAATTGTCTGGGGAATTCCACCCAAGTGCGGGTGGGGCAAAAATTGTACGTCCCGCGCCTGCCGCAAGGTAAGCCGCCAACCCCGACCCCAAAACCGCCCAAACCGCCTAAGCCCACCAAGCCGCCGGTAACTTCGGAACCAGCCGTGACGCCGATCGTTATCACCCCCAAACCGACCGATTCCCCGTAGGAATCGCAAACCTCCTTGAATAGCGGTGTTAGCGATGCAATCTTCAGCGGGTGCGGTTGACAAAAATGGTATCCTTCTTGCAATGTTTGTCCTTTGATGAATAAGTCGTATCGTCTTCTCCTGGTCTTTTTCTGCTTGTTCTTCTTTCTCAGCGGTTGCACACTGCCCAACCTCGTCTACTTGCCGTCCCTCGCCGAGGAAATGGTGCAAGGACTGCCGATTGAAAAGGCAGCGGCGCAAAGCCCCAATGTCACCCCCAGCCCAACCCCGTTCCAGCCGCTGCCACCCACGCCGGTCATCACTCCCACTGAAATGCCGACCCTGACGCCTGAACCCAGCGCCACTCCCCCTCCACCGCTTGAAACCCCCTCTCCAACCGCTTTTATCCCGGCTGAGGCGGTGGGAAATCTGCCCAAGCGAGTGAACATCCTGTTGCTCGGTTCCGACCGCCGCCCCGGCGGGACCCTGTTCCGCACCGACACCATCATCTTGGTCAGCATCGACACGCAGAAAGGGATGGTGCATATTTTGTCGTTTCCGCGCGATTTATATGTCTATATCCCCGGCTGGACGCAAGACCGCATCAATGTTGCCTGGCAGCACGGTGGGTTTGACGGCTTAGCCGCCACAATGCAGCAGAATTTCGGCGTCAGACCGTCTCATTATGCGATGGTCAACTTTCGCGTTTTCAAACGCGTCGTGGACGATCTGGGCGGTTTGGAGGTCAAAGTGGGACAACCTTTGTATGATAAATATCCCGGCAAGGGGTGGATTACCATCCCCAAGGGCAAGGTACATATGGATGCAGATATGGCTCTGTGGTATGTGCGTTCGCGGAAGACTTCCAACGATTTTGCCCGCAACCGCCGCCAGCAAGAAGTTTTGCTTGCCCTATTTGAGAAGTTTATTAGCCTCGATGCTCTGACGCGAGCCCCTGAGTTTTATAAAGCTTATAAGAAGGGAGTTATCACCAACCTGAAATTTGAAGATGGTTTAGCCCTCTTGCCGATCGCCGCGCAGGTTGCCCTGGACCGCACGCGCATCAAGCATTACTATATCACCCCAGAAATGGCGTATGACTACATTACGCCGGGCGGGGCGATGGTCTTGCTTCCCAATGAAACCGCCATCCGCAAGCTGGTCAAGCAGGTGGTTGGCGGCAAATGAGCGCAGAAATGGGGGCTTTGCGATGACTCTACAAGGGAAAGGTTACTTTATTTGGAGGATTTGGACGTGTGAAAACGGCGATGTGAGCGCCATTGCCAACTTGGCGCAACAGGCGCACTTTACTCATGTCTTGATCAAAGTTGCCGATGGCGCCTACAGCTACAACATTGTCAACAACGTTGATCTTGTCCCGCCGCTGGTCAGCGCCTTGCGCCAAAAGGGCATCATCGTCTGGGGATGGCATTACATCTATGGGAATGAACCGGTCAGCGAGGCCGATAAAGCCATTCAACGCATCGGTCAACTGAACTTGGATGGCTATGCCCTTGATGTGGAGGCGGAATTCAAGCAGCCCGGCAAGGATACGGCAGCGCGTACATTTATGAAACGTCTGCGCAACGCTTACCCCTCTTTGCCCATTGCCCTGTGCTCCTATCGTTATCCGACTTATCATCCACAGGTGCCGTGGAGCGTTTTTCTGGAGCAGTGCGATTACAACATGCCCCAAGTTTATTGGGAGCAAGCCCACAACCCGGCCGATCAACTGCGCCGCTCGGTGCTGGAGTTTCAGGCGTTAAGCCCCTTCCGTCCCATCATTCCGGTCGGAGCAGCTTATCGCCGTGGCAGTTGGGCAGCCAGCCCAACCGAGGTGTTGGATTTCCTCACCACCGCCCAAAGCTTGGGGCTGAGTGCAGCGAACTTCTGGGAGTGGTCGAACACGCGCAAGTACTTGCCCGAAGTGTGGAATATTATCCGCGATTACCCATGGTCTTATGCCCCACCGGCTGCCGACATCACCCACCAACTGATCAATGCCATGAACACCCACAACCCAGAGGCGGTGTTGTCACTCTATCTACCTGATGCTGTGCATGTCAACGCTGCCCGAACTATCCAAGGGCTGACAGCTCTGCGGGCTTGGTACGACAGCTTGCTGAATCAGCTTTTGCCCAATGCGACCTTCACCCATCTGGCGCATAGCGGAGAGAGAAGTGCACGCTGGTTCAGTTGGCGGGCTGTTTCGCCGCGCGGGCGGGTGGAAAACGGCAGCGACACCTTGGGCATTTATCAAGATAAGATCGCCTATCACTACACCAGTTTTACCATTCTTCCCCCCTAAACGCGCTCTCCCTCACTCAATTTTGCACCAGGAACTAGACAAACAAAACAAGTCAACGAATTCTTAACGAATAAACGAACAGGTGCTTCAACATATCCTTTTATTCGTTTATTCGTTCCCATTCGATGGGCCGTTTTTTTGTCCTTCCCAGCTAAGGATAGACCTCAGCAAAGGGCGAGCTTTCACTCTTGGGAAATGGCTCTCACCTCGGCGAAAAAGCAATCGCGCATTCCTCATCTTAGCGGCTTTGCGGATCATTCTCCCATCTCCCATTATAATATAAGACAATTGATCTACCTGAACAAGGAGTAAATTATGGCTGATTATGATGTGATCGTCATCGGTGCGGGGCCCGCAGGCTATGTGTGCGCCATCCGTTCGGCTCAATTGGGTTTGAAAACAGCGGTGATCGACAAACAATGGCTGGGGGGTGTGTGTTTGAATGTGGGCTGCATTCCCTCAAAGGCCCTCTTACGCAACGCCGAAATCGCCCACCTGTTGCGCGAAGGGGGCAGGGAATTCGGCTTTTCCTTTGAGAATCTTCAGCTTGATTACAGCGCAGCCGTCAAACGCAGCCGCCAGGTGGCGAGCCGCCTGACCAAGGGGGTGGGCTTTCTGATGAAGAAGAACAATATTGACGTGATCATGGGTAGCGCCAAGCTGAGCGGGCGCGATACCGTTGCCGTCACCGACGAGAGTGGGGCAACCAAGAGCTACACGGCGCAGAACATCGTCGTTGCCACGGGCGCCAACGTCGCTATCCCGCCCGGCTGGAACGTGGATGGCGAGGTGGTAGTGACCTATCATGAAGCCATCTTGCAGGAAAAGCTGCCCCAATCGGCGATCATCATCGGCGCCGGAGCAATCGGGGTGGAGTTTGCCACCATCTGGAGTTCCTACGGCAGCGAGGTGACCATCGTCGAAATGCTGCCGCGCATCCTGCCGCTCGAAGATGAAGAGATCAGCGCCGAGCTGACCAAAGCCCTCAACAAGCGCAAGATCAAGACTTTGCCCGGCCATCGAGTGGAAGGGATCGAGGTCAAAGACGGCAAGGCGGTGGTGCGCGTTTCGAGTCCTGAAGGCGGGAAAACCTTGGAGGCAGAACAAGCTCTGGTCGCCATCGGTTTCAAGCCCAACAGCCGCAATTTAGGGCTAGAGGAAGTAGGGGTGAAAATGGACGCTCGCGGGGCGATCGAAATTGACGACCGGATGGCAACCAACGTGCCCGGCATCTGGGCGATCGGCGATGTCACCGCCAAGCTGATGCTCGCTCATGTTGGCTCGGCGCAAGGGATTGTGTGCGCCGAAAACATCGCTGGCGTCGAGACGGTCAAATTGAACTACACCAACCTGCCGCGGGCAACCTACTGCCAGCCGCAGGTGGCTTCCTTCGGCTTGACCGAGGCGCAAGCGAAGGAGCAGGGCTACGAAATCAAAGTGGGGCGGTTCCCCTTTCAGGCTAACGGTAAAGCCCTTGGCTTAGGTGAGTCGAGTGGCTGGGTGAAGATCATCAGCGATGCCAAATACGGCGAAATCCTCGGCGCCCATCTGATCGGGCCAGAGGTGACCGAGTTACTGCCCGAACTGACCATCGCCCAAATGATGGAGCTGACGGCCCATGAGATCGCCCGCAACGTGCACGCCCATCCCACCCTCAGCGAAGTGCTGATGGAAGCCGCTCACGGCGTCGAAGGGCAACCGATTCACATCTGAAATGAACGGCATTGGACAGTGGTTGGCGTTAGGATGGCTGGTTGGGCTGGCAGCCTGCGCGGCCTGGCGTTGGGATGCCAAGCCCACACCAAGCCCAACGCCAACCCACCGCTCGCCATCTAACGAGATCGGGGGGCAAGAAATTTCTTTGCCGGCGGCGCGCCTGCAAGGAGAGATGAGCCTAGAAGAGGCCATCCTCAAGCGCCGCTCGGTGCGTCAGTTCCGCCCTGATTTCCTCAGTGCCGAACAACTCGGCCAGTTATTATGGGCAACCCAGGGCATTACTCACCCTTCCGGCTTGCGCACGGCGCCCTCGGCTGGCGCACTTTACCCGCTAGAAGTCTACGTCGTCCTGGCGCAAGGGTTGTATCATTATGAACCGCATGAGCATAAACTCGTGCGCTGGCAGGCAGGCGATCTGCGCCCGGCTCTCCATGCGGTTGCTCTGCGTCAGGACGCAGTTTTGCAAACCCCGGCTGTTTTTGTGCTCACGGCTGTTTACGAACGCACCGAAGCTAAGTATGGCAAGCAACGCAGCCCTCGGTACGTGCACATGGAGGTCGGCCACGCCGCTCAGAACCTGTTGCTCCAAGCCACCGCTTTGGGTCTGGGGAGTGTGCCCATCGGTGCCTTTTATGACGAGGGGGTGCAAGCGGCGCTGCATCTGCCTACCGATCACCGCCCGCTCTATCTACTCCCGGTCGGTTACCCTGCCCCCTGAGTTTCCGCCTTCCCGGATCAAAGTTGCGTAAAAGGCGCGGGCTTGAGGCATTACGCGGCTGTAGTCTGCCCGTTGATCGATCAATTCCTGGTTCATCGCTTGCGCTCTTTGGCGCAGTTGTTCATCCTGCAGGGCGCGTAGGATGGACTCTGCCAAGCCCTGGCGGTCGTCTGGTGAGACCAGATCGCCGTTAACGCCGGGCGCAATCCACTCGCGCAGCGACTCGAGATCGCCGGCAATGGGAAAGCTGCCGCACGCCATCGCTTCGAGCAGCGTATTCGGCGTGCCGTCGTGTTCGGTGATCGAGACGGTGACCATCGCCTGTTGGAAAAGGGCCGCCATTTCGGCGCGGCTGAGACGCGGCAGCAGCTCAACTGCGTCTGCCACCCCGGCACGCTGCACCCACCGTTCGGCTTCGGCTTCTCCCTGCATGGAGGGACACAGGAAGCGCACCTCAGGCATGGCGCGGCGCACCAGAGGAATGGCGCCGAAGAAGGTGTCGTTGCGCACATAGGCGCGCAAGCCGCGCGGGTTCACGACCATAAGTTGACGGTCGCTGCCCGCTGTGGGGTAGAAAAGCTGGCGCTGCACGCCGCCGGCACCGGGCAGGACAATGCTTGGTTTGTGAGCTGCGAAGCCCCACTGCCCGGCTAAGCGCTGATCGCGAAAACAATCGCTGTGCAAGGCATCGGCTTGGGAGAGGGTTTGACGCGTCAGCCTGCGGATGAGCGGATTGGCAGTTGTATGCAACGTCAAATCGTTCCCCCATACCGAAACAAGCAGCGGGCATTGGGGCTTGGCAAAGGCGGCAAGCATCCCCTCGTAGGGGATGCGCATGGCGTGAACGAGATCGGGTTGCAAGCGCTCAATCCAATCGCCAAGCTCCTGGGCTGGTCGGCTCAACCCCAACGGCACAAGGTGTTGACGGAATGTGGTACGCCATTGCGCCGGAAACAGGCGGCGCAGGAGATCGGCTTGCGCAGGTCGGGCCGCAATTTGGCTGCCCAGAAAGGGCAGCCGCAACCAACGCAGGGTTGCCAAAGGCAATTGCGGTTGACAGGGATAGAGTGAAACCAGATGGACTTCATCGCCTGCTTCGCAGAAGTAAGCTATCCAGTTCAGGGCGATGGGAGAACGCCCATCGGCAATGAAGAGCAAGCGCATAAGATGTAGTATAATCTACCTTGCCTTGTGCTGGTTAATGGAGCGGTATCTACGCTAACAAAGATCGAGAAAAGACCTCCTTTTTCTTACTCGATAATGAGGAACTGTTCAGCCGAAGCCCCGAAGACGGGGGCGGGAGGTCGGTTCATGCCTACTGTCCACAGATTTCTCAGATGAAGCAGATTTTCTGATCTCTCTACAAAATCCGCGTTCTGTGCAGATTTTTCGGCAGGCTGAATGGTCACGAAAAAGATTTGAGGTAAGGAAAGAGAAAATGAAGAAACCTAAACGAATCATCGCCAAGAAGCGGCTTCCGCCACCGTCGCCTAACCAAATCCCCGCTTCGCAAGTTCGTAAATTTCGATTAAATTCTGCTGAAGATTATCTCCAAAATGCCCGTCAGGCGCCTTTTTACGGCTGCTGGGTGATGGATGGCTGGCAGGATGAGGGCATAACGCCGGTTGTAGTTAGCCGTATCCTTTCATCGGAGGAATATCTAGTGGGGGTGTTCCTCGTCGATCTCTACTGTTTAGGGGTTAAGGATTGTTTGGTTAGGCTCGTCGGTAATCCTCGAGCCGTCAAACGTATTGTCCAGACAGCCATTTCAGGAAAGCCTGTCCTATGCTCGATTGAACTAGCGCACGAAATCATCTATGGCGCAGTAGAGTTTGCAGCAAAGTACGAGCTAAAGCCCTGTCAGGATTTTGAGAACTGTCAGTTGTTGCTCGACCCGCCAGATGCTCATCCGCGCTCGCAGGGCGTTGAGTTCGGCAAGGATGGAAAACCGTTTTATATTAGCGGGCCAAAAGATGATTTTTATAAAAGTCGCGCCGTGATTAATACCCTCATGCGTACGGCGGGGGAGGGCAATTTTCATTACTTGGTTGTATTGGAAAATGACTCAATGTTGGATGAGTTTTCTGAGGCTTTCTGAGGATTTAATGAAATAAAAATTCGGCATAGGTATTCGCGCCTGTCACTTCGACCAACGCAGTGAGGAATTCCCCATTTGTCATTTCGACGAGCGTAGCGAGGAGAAATCTGAAAGACTTCCCGCTTCGCTCGAAGTGACACGCCACATTGGTACGCTGCGCTCGAAGTGAACCATCAAGACAAAAGGCTTACCCCGAACTCAGACCCTTTTCTTCACGATAAGCTCTTGCAAGGATGTTTTGCATCGATTCGCTGAACAATTCTCCTAGGTTATTCAACCGTTGCGCTGCTGGGCGAGCATAAAGGCCGGCGCGGCTGAGGTTCAAGCGCTGCTCAACCACGGTTTTCAGCAAACGACAACCTGCTTCGACCGGATCGATGACCGGCATCGCCACCCGCTCTTGGAAGCGCTCGACAAAAGCGGTTAAGCCAGCACAGCCCAGCAAAAGCACATCGGCACCGCGGGCGCGCAGGCGCTCGGCGCAAGCGGTCAGCGTCTCAAGGGTGCGTTCGGGCTCAGCATCAAACGAAAGCACACGCATATCCAGCGATTCACAACCCGCATAACGCCCTTCCAAGCCATACGTGCGCACCATGCTGTCCATCAACTCAACGGCGCGCCGCATTCCCGCTAAAATGCCGAACTTGCCCCCCACCAGCAAAGCCAGCGACATAGAGGCTTCAGCAATGCCGATCAACGGCACAGGCGCAACTTCCTTTAGGGCAAAAATGCCCGGATCGCCGAAACAGGCAAGCAGAATACCAGCATAGGTTTCAGATGGTTGCAACACCAAAGGCAGCACACAAACCGTTGCCAAATGATAGTCATACCAAGATTCTAAAGACTCAGGGCCAGCCGGTGCGTGGCGCACGCTGCATTGCCAATCTCCCTGGAAACAGCGTTGCGCTGTCGCTTCGATCTCGGCTGTCATGGTTGGAGAGGTATTGGGGTTAATCACCAACGCCTTTGGCATTCAGTCACCTCTTGGAGGAGTGATCAAATCGTTTTCAAAATCTCGTTGGCGGGCTGCCGGATCGCGCTCAGCCGGATCGCCCAAGCCGCCGCCAGAGGGGCAAAGATCGCGCACCACCGTCCCGGCCTTAACAGCCATGTTGTCTATCTTGGATGGCAATAAAACCCCCTCAGGGTGCTCTGCCGTGAACAGGACGACGCCGCCCGTTGCGCCATCCTTGCCGCCTTTTAGCCCCCACGGCGCATGGCGAAAGCCATCCCCCTCCACCGAGATAAAGCCATCGGTTAAGAGGCGGGTATCCCGTAAGGGACCAAAGCCACCCCGCCATTTCCCGTCTCCCGGCGAGTTCTCGCGCAGTTCATAGCGCTCGACGCGCAAAGGATAATGGGCTTCGATGTCCTCGATCGGGTTATTCTTCGTGTTGGCGTAAAGGACATCCACTGCATCTAGCCCATCCATCCCGTAGATCCCACCGTAGGCACCCTCGGTTACATCCATGTAAATCCACGGTTTGCCATTGATTTGTCCGGAAAAGGTGATTGCTTTGGTTGTCGAACAACCGGCGCAAATGCGCTCTGGCAAGACGTCTTGCAAGGCGCGCACGATCAGGTTAGCAACCATTTGCCCGCCACAGAAGCGGCCGATCGTCGGAGCCGGAAAAGTGGCATTGACGATGCTCCCTTTGGGAGCATAAATTTGGATAGGGCGGAACATGCCGGCGTTATGCGGCAAGTTAGGGAACTCCGTCTCGGGAAGCAGCAAGGTGCGCAGGGTCAACAGCACGGCCATATCGGTCGTGCCGTAGAACGGCATATTGATGGGAGCATGGTCGAGTTGGGGGGCGCTGCCGCTGAAATCCACAAAAATTTGGTCGTCACGGATTTCTAGGGTTACGCAAATCGGAATATCAACTTCGCCGGTATCTTCGTAGCCGTCCAAATACCCCGTGGCGCGGTAAATGCCATCCGGCAGGGCGGCAATTGCCTCTCGCATGCGCAATTCGGTGACTTTCAGAAGGCGTTCGGTTGCGGCGCGCAATTTTTGCAACCCGTAACGCTCGACCAAGCGGGCAAAGCCTTTCTGTCCCCAACGGCAAGCCGCCACCTGAGCGCGCAAATCGCCGCCGACCAGCTCGGGCATCCGCACATTGCTTTCAATCAGACGCCAATTAGGGACCACCGGCTTTCCTTGCAACTCAACCGGGTAGGCTAGCAAACGCAATCCCTCGCTGAAGGCATCGTGCGCCTTGATGATACAAGTGCCCGGCACGGCAGCGCCGATATCAACATGGTGCGCGGCTGTACCAACAAAGCCGAAAAGTTCCCCTTCGGCAAAAAGCGGAGCAATCGCCCCGATGTCCGGGCTGTGGCTGGCGCCTCGGAAGGGATCGTTGTGCAGGTAAATGCCCTGTGGGTCTAGCTCCTCGCCGTACTCAGCTAAGGTCTCCATGACGCCGCGACAATAGCCGGCCAGGGGGCCCATTTGCAGCGGTGTCGTCTCTGCCTCACCAAGCAATTCAAAATTGGCAGAGACAATCGCTGCCCCGTAGTCATCCGACTCACGGATCAGGGAAGAGTAGGCTGCCCGTTTGAGGCGATGTCCCACCTCGCGGGCTAACGTGGTTAAAGCCCCATAGATAACTTGATCCTCTAAAGAGAGTAGGGAAGCGTTTGCAGAGTGAGATGACATGTTCATTTTCGCCGCATCCGTAGATAACCATTTTCGACCACTTGAGCGAACCATCCACTTGGGACATAAATCGTGGCATCGCGTTCGGTGATCACCGCCGGGCCGCCGACTCGGAAGGCGATGGGGAGCGAGCGGCGCTCAAAGAGGCGCGCCTCGCTGGCGCGGTAGGTGGTCTCGCCGGGTGATCGCTCATACACCAAAACACGCCGCTCTGGAGGGGTTTTCAAGGCTCCCTCGAAGCTAAAATTCCATGCTGGCGAGGGTTGTTCCCAAGCAACTCGGAGTTCCACCCATTCGATAGGGGAATTTTTCATGCTAAATCCGTATTCATGTTCGTGGGCAAGATGAAAGCGTTGCTCTAGCTGCTCTAAATCTAGCGGTTCATCGACCGGGATTTCGACTTCAAACCCCTGTCCGAGGTAGCGCATGGCAGCGGTGCGGATCAATTGTGCACCTGCTGGCGGTTGGGTGGATAACTTATCTGCTGTTTGACGAAAGAGAGCTTCTGCTTCGGCAGGGTCAACCGAACGAAGCAAGCGTAACACTGTTGAGGCTGCTTCACGGCGTTGAGGAGCGGATAGCAAGCCCCACGCAGCTAATAAGCCGGGCCGAGGGGGAACAATGACCTCGGCTAACTCGAGCACATCCGCCACACCACAAGCCACCAAAGGGCCCGCTCCGCCAGCCGCAACCAGAGAAAGCTCGCCTGGGTCTAAACCGCGTTTGACTGTGCGCTCGCGGATGCCGAAAGCGATATTAGCTTCAGCTAACCCTAGAACGTCTAAGGCAGAGTTGATCACGACTGCTTGCTCTGCCCCAAAAGCGCGCTCAAAGGCTTTCCAAGCTAATTCTGGATAAATGGGCAAAGTGCCGCCAAGCAGCAAATCGGCTGGAATGCGCCCAACCACCACAGCGGCATCGGTCACCGTTGGCAACTCTCCGCCGCGACCGTAGCAGGCAGGACCAGGTTCTGCACCCGCGGATTGGGGCCCAACATGGATGGCACCGTAGTCATCGCGCTTCACTAAAGAACCACCGCCAGCGCCAATGGTGTGGAGATCGAGCATAGGGATTTGTAGGGGATAGCCACCGATGCGCCGTTCTTCCCACGGTGCTTCGTTGAGCCTGCCATCGCGCACGACGACAATATCCGAACTGGTGCCACCCACATCCAAGCCGACACAATGCTTGAGCCCTAAATCTTGCACGACACGCACGCAGGCGTTGCCGGCTGCCGCCGGACCAGAAAGCGCCAAACGGATAGGCGTGCGGCGCAATTCTCCAAAGGTTTCTTGGGCAGAAAGGTTCACTTCCTCTAAACCGCCGTTGCTGGTCATCAGGGTCAGACGCACGCCTTCCCAACGCTGCTGAATCTGTTGGCTCAAGTCCGAAAGATATTGTGCTGCGCCGGGCGCCACGCGCGCGTTCCAAGCGGTTGTCATAAAGCGTTCATATTCGCGAAAGCGAGGTGAGACCTCGTGAGAAGTGCAGATAAACAAACCGGGCGCTTCGCTGCGCGCCCATTGCTCAGCAAGACGCTCATGCTCTGGATAGCGGTAGGCATGTAGAAAACCGATCGCAATCGCTTGCACCCCTTGCTCAACCAACCAACGCACCACTTGGCGGATTTCCGTTTCGTCGGGTGGCACCACGATCTCGCCGTTGGCGCCGATGCGTTCCGCCACCGTGCGCCGCCATTTGCGCGGCACCGGTGGATAGTGCTGTTGGGCGATCTCCTGGCGAATCGCATAGGTCAGGGGACGTTCATGGCGGCCGATATGCAGCACATCGCGCATACCTCGGCTGGTGATGAAGCCGGTCGACGCGCCCTTGTGTTCAAGGAGCATATTGGTCACAAGGGTTGTGCCATGCAGAAAGGCTCTCGGAGCTTCTTCTAATTGCAACGCTTCCACCGCGGCAATCACAGCCCGCCAGGGTTCTTGGGGTGTCGAGGGTACTTTAGCAATGCGGATGCCGCTTGGTGTTACCGCAATGGCGTCCGTGAAAGTGCCGCCGATGTCTATGCCAATGCGGGTGATGGTGGTCACGAAAGAACCTCCTTTGTCAAGCCTTTTAACTCTTCTACGGTAAGAACGCTGCGGAAAGGTTCCTCTTTGCTGATCTTTTGTGCCAGGCGGGTGATCTGCGGTGGCTCCACGTAGGTCTGTTGCAAGATTTCTGGCTGGGAAAAGACCTGCCTTGTGGGAGCATCTAGTAAGATTTGCCCCTGACCCAAGACCACCGTCCGTTCGGCATAATCGGCGACAATGCGCATTTCATGGGTAATAATGATAATCGTGTGCCCCTCTTCTTTCCATAATGCCCGCAGGAAGTTCATGACTTCCAGCGACTGCTGCATATCTTGCCCGGTGGTCGGCTCATCGACAATGATCGTGCGCGGCTTCAGAGCAAGGATCGAGGCAATCGCCACCCTCTGACGCAAGCCTTTGGGCAAAAAATATGGGTGAGTCTCGAACAGGTCCTCGCTCACTCCGGCGACTTGAGCAGCTTCACGCACGCGCCGCTCCACCTCTTCTTCGGGCAAGTTGATATTGCGCGGTCCGTAGGCAATTTCACTCTTGACGCTGCGATTGAACAACTGGTGATCGGGGTTTTGAAACACATAGCCCACTTTGGTTACCAACTGCTTAATCACTCCCCGCCGGCTGGTGTCAATCCCTTCGACGATGACCTTGCCGGCTGTTGGCTTAAACAACCCATTGATACACTTCGAGAGGGTCGTCTTTCCCGATCCATTCTGACCAATAAACGCGATGAATTCCTGTTCGCCAATTTCGAGGTTGATGCCTAAAAGGGCTGGGGTTCCATCAGGATAGGTAAAATCAAGGTTTTCAACGGTGATCAAGGGCTTCATTTCACCACCTTTTTCTCAAAGAGGGGCATAACCAAAGCGGCGGCTTGTTCTAATTCCAACGGCAGACGGGTATCGGGTGAAAGATAGCCTTCGTTTTTCAACCATTGGGCATACTCCGTGCATTCCGGCGGTAGGATGCCTTGTTCGCGCAGATATAGCGGATTGGTCAGGAATTCCAAAGTGGGCTCATGGCGCACAATTTGACCGTCTGACATGAGGATCATCTCATCTGCCAGTGGTGCCAATTGTTCAATGTTGTGCTCTGCCACGATGAGGGTGTGTTTTTTCCCCTCTTTCAGTTTGCGCAAGATGTCGAAGATCAAGCGCTTGCCCAAGGGGTCAATCATTGAGGTCGGTTCGTCCATCATGATGATCGGCGGATTCATTGCCAACACACAGGCAATCGCCACACGTTGTTTCTGACCACCAGAAATATCGTATGGGCTTTTATCCAGCAAGTCCTCAATCATGGTGATCTGGGCTGCCCATTCGAGGCGTTCCTTGATTTCACTCAGCGAATAACCGATGTTTTCCAAGCCAAACGCCAGTTCTTCTTCGACTGTCATGGCTGTAAATTGAGCTTCTGGGTCGGAAAACACCAAACCGACTTTGGTTGCTAGTTCCAAAGAATCCATCTCGCGCACGGGCTTGCCAAATAATAACACTTGACCACGATAAATCCCGTTGAAACTGTGTGGGATCAAGCCGCAGATTGCGGAGAGCAAAGAGGTCTTGCCTTGCTCGTTGGCACCGACAACACCGACAAACGAGTGCTCTTGAATTTTCAAGTTGATGCCTTTGAGGGCAAATTCTTTCGTGTTTTCGTACTTCCACTCAAGATTTTGAAATTCGATGATGGTGTCCATAGGCTTAATTGGGGATGTTCAAGATCGTGCGAAGGTAAATGTTTAATGGGGAATGAGTAAGGGCAAAGACGCCAAAGAAAATTTGGGCAATGGCAACTGCCGCAAAGATCGTCACGAGGATGAAGATCGCAACCCAATCGCGTCCCCGCATCACATAGCGGGAGCGGATGTAATCTGAGCGCTTGCCACCGGTGCCGACCCGGCCGGTAAGCGTGTAGCCGCGCGCAAAGAGGGCGTTGCTGATCTCATCCGCGCGGCGCAACGCAATGGAAAAGAGCGGCACAAGGTACATTACGTACAGCTTTGCTTGATCGGAAAACCGCATGGCTTTGGTGTCTAACCCGCGCGCTTGTTCGGCTTCACGGATGATACGGAAGTCTTCCATGAACATGCCGGCAGCGCGGATGGATAAGCTGATCACATAAGAGACCACAAAAGGCATGCGCAAGGTGCGCAAGCCCACCAGCATATCCCGTTCATGGTTGGTCGAAAAGTACAAGATGGTGCCGAAGAGCATGGCGATCAAGCGCCAATAGGAGGCAAAGGTGAAGAAAAAGGGTTGATAGTAAATCGTGATGCCAAGCACTGTGAGCGGCGTATAGGAGGGGTCCTTGCCGGGGGCGAGGATGACCACTGTGAACATAAAGATCGCCACGGTGAAGATGATCGGCATATAAATGCGCAGGCGGCGCAAGTCCACTTTTCCCCAGCGCAGTAATATTAGGTTGACTAACAGTAAGATAAAATTAATCTCCGGGATAAAAATAAATAACGGAATAACGCCCAAAAAGACAAACAGGATCAGCCGCGTTACCGGATGGAAAGCATAAAAAGGCGAGTCGAGCGGCACCTGACCGAGTAAAGTCTTACGCGCTGTCGCCTTGCGCGTCGGCAATGTGGTGAGGGGAGTAGAAGCCGTGATTTCGGTCATAAGATTTTTACCAACTTGAATTAAGAGGAATGGAAAAGGCGAGGCGAAGGAACCTCCCTCGCCTCGCCCTTTTTCAGTAGATTATGCCCAATAGCCTTTGCAGAAAGCTTTGCTGCGCACCACCAACGGCGAAACAAATTTCAGAATGATCGAGCCGAGGATCACGGTCGGGATGGTGTTCCCGATGAACCAGCCCAAGAAGGCCGTCGGTTGGGCAGCTTGGGTGATCAAACCAAAGGCGACCAGCATGGTTGTGCCCCAAGCGGCGCCGATAGCGTTGGGCAATAGTGCACCGAAGATGATCCAAATCCACCAGTCGCGTCCGCTGCGCAGCGAAGGATCGGCGAAGAACCTGCGGAACGCCCAGCCGGCGATCATGCCTTGCAGTAGATTCGCCGGCAAGTAGGCAATGGAGACCGGCAGCGGCGCAGAGCCCGATAGGGAATTCGAGATCAAGGGAAACAGCCCAGCCGCAATACCGCCCCACCAGCCAAACCAGATGGAGCCAATGCTTTGCACGGCTTGCCCAGGCCAGAAGGCGGAGACAAAGCCAATCGGCACAGCCAAGCTGCCAAAAGTACCGACCACGATGCCGATACCGGTGAACAATGCTAACATAACAACGTGAACAATGCCAGGTTTGCGGACTTCACCCTCTTCGAGGGTCCAGATTTCTTTTGCAGTTTGGGTGGTCATAGGACAACTCCTTCAGGATAAAAGATCAAGAAAAGTTTTGGTTGAAGGGATGCTGGGAATAGTTTTATCAATCGTTTTCCTCTCACCTCCTTATTTGGGGATCAAAAAGCGGTTGAGCGTTGCTTACAAAGAACGCCCCCTACCCCTCGTTTCTCTGAACCCGCTCGAACCGCTTGATTGACAAGAATGAAGTTCGATGATTGCATCATCTCGTGGGCGCCTTCCGAAGTATATAACAACATAAATGAGCTTTCGTTACGGCAGCTCCACCTACCGCAAGCTGATTTGTCTGAACAATTATTATTTATAAATAGGCGAATAATTACAAAGTTATTTGAACCTAATCATAGCGAAAAAAAGACGTTCTGTCAATAGATAACTGAATATGTGGTAGGGCTTTTCAATCATCTAATCGCTTTGTCCCTTTCTTGTGGATTTGGTGTGCTTGAGAGATTCCCTCACCCCCGGCCCCTCTCCCTCTGGGAGGGGGAGTTCTTCCCTTCGCCCAATGGGCGAAGGGTTGGGGATGAAGGAAGAGCAAGACGGTTTGCCCTTGCCAATCTACCTAAGGTCTGTTTTACAGCGGACAGGCTAGGGCATCTTTGTTTGCTTTTGGGCGATGAGGTTCTCCTTTTCGGCTTGGCTTAAAAAGGCAACCGTCAGAGCGTTGCGCTGGGCTTGGATTATCTGTTCGGGCGATAAGCCTGCCGCTGGGGCGGCTACTTCGTATTCATAGCGCAGATCAATGCCGCTGATGCCTGGATCGTCGGTGTTGATGGTTGCCAGTAAGCCCTGTTCGAGGAAATGGCGCAGGGGATGGGTAGCGTAACTGCTCACTGTGCTGGTTTGTACGTTGCTGGTCAGGTTGGCTTCGATGCCAATCCCTTTTTCGGCAAGGTAAGCCATCAGGCGCGGGTCTTCGATGGCGTGGACGGCGTGTCCAAGGCGTTCGGCGCGCAATTCTTGTACGGCTTGCCAAACCGACTGCGCACCGGCCGACTCGCCGGCGTGAACGGTCAGGTGCAAACCGCGCTGACGGGCGCGTTCGAGGTGCTCGGTGAACCACTCGCCGGGATAGTTCGCCTCGTCCCCGGCAAGGTCAATGGCAACCAGCTTGTCGGCAAAAGTCAGCAAGGCTTTCAGTTCTTGCCATGCAAGCTCCTGCCCATACGTGCGGCTGAGGATGCCGATCAGATTGACGGTCAGTCCGCTCTCGCGTCGTCCGGCCTCAACGCCATCGATCACCGCTTCGACAACCTCTCGCGGATCGAGGCGATGCGGTTGGGCCATGAAAAGCGGGCTAAAGCGTAACTCGACGTAGTCTAAGCCTTCTTGATGCGCATCTAAAACGTTCTCATAGGCGATGCGCCGACAGGCGTCTGTATCTGCCAGAACCCCGACCATATAGCGGAATTTTTCTAAAAACGCCATCACGCCCGGTTGTGGCTCGGTGACTTGGACATACGGGCGTAGCCCCTCCTCGTCTGAAGCCGGCAGTGGGATGCCGTGCTGTTCGGCTAAATCGAGGATCGTGCTCAAGCGAACGTTTCCATCAAGGTGGCGGTGTAGGTCAATAAAGGGTAAGGCGGGATCGATCATGGATGTCCTCTGGTTTAGGTTTTGTTTTGCTGCTTCGCAAGCGGTCTCTTGGTGGCATTAAGTTGACGAACGACAAGATCAACTCAATTATAGCAGAGGATTGATCTGCAGCCATGTCGCCTTAGGATGCGTGGTAGGGCTTTTCACGAGAGCAGTGTTGGGTGCTTTGCGGGAGGCAAACCTGGCTTGATGCCTATAATGTGATTTTTCCCTCACCCCTGGCCCCTCTTCCAAAGGGCGAGGGGAGGCGCAAATGCGTTGCTGGTCTCGATACGGGCTCTCGCCCTACTCGACCCGCAACGGATGCTTGCTAAATTTTTTGGGGCAGCCCTTATGGCTTCTGCGGGCGCACTTTCTCCTCTAGGCGACTTCAAATCGGTCGCAATGCCCACCATTAATATTATTAATTCTATTTCAATTATATTGAAATATTATATTGAAAATTTTTGATTATTTTGATATAATATTATCAAGAGAGAACTACAATTCTCAAAAGGAGCAAAATCTTATGCCCGAAATCCCAATAGTTTGTCCGATCTGTCAAGGTGAAATCGTCATCACCCGTTTCGAATGTCAAACCTGTGAGACGACCTTTGAGGGACGTTTCCGCCAAGCGCCATTTGCCAACCTTAGCCCCGAGCAATGGCAGTTTGTCAAAACGTTTATTCGCTGCGAGGGCAAAATCAAGGCTATGGAAGCGGAGATTGGCTTATCCTACCCCACCATCCGCAACCGCCTGCATGAGGTTATCCGTGCCTTAGGTTATGAACCTTCTGGAGCGGAGGAACTTCAGCTTGCTCCAAGCCCCGAAGCCCGCCAACGCGTCCTGCAAGCCCTTGAAAAAGGGGAGATTTCCGTTCAAGAAGCCTTGCGTCTTTTAGAGGAAGGAGGTAATGAATGAAAACCATCTATGAAAAATCGCTGGGGTTGACCCCAGCAATCCGAATTGAAACGGTTGGGGGCGGTTTACAAATCAAAGGCTGGATGAGAAGCGAAATTTTCGTCAGCAGTGATGACGAGCAGGTGGAACTGGTCGAACAAGATGATGGCATCCTCCTGCGCACGGCTGCCGACTGCGTCTTACGCGTCCCGCGCGCCGCTCGCCTTGAGATCGGACAGGTTGCCGGCAACCTGCGCCTCAAGTATCTGGATGCCGATCTCAAGATCGAACAGGTCGGCGGATCTCTGGTCTGTCGCAGCCTAGCTACTCTCTCCATCGGAGCGGTGAACGGCAGCTTGATGGTCAAAGACGTGTTGGGTTCAATCACGTGCCAGCGGGTTGGGGGCAGCGTGATCGCCCGTCATGTTCAAGGCAATATTGATCTGGGTCAAGTGGGTGGCAACCTCGACGGACGCAATCTGAGTGCCTCTCTTAAGGCAGATGTGGGTGGTTTCAGCCGCGTTGAATGGAATGTCTTTAACGGCAGCGGGGTAACCTTAAGAGTGGGTGGCTCACTCCACTGCGAAATTTCAGACGCCGTCCAACCGCAACTCAACTTGCGCAGCGGAGCAGGCCAAATTCAACTTGTCCATTTGGGCGAAAAGAAGCTCATTGCAGAGGGGTCTTACCAAACAACGATTGGGGAAGGGTTGATCGCCTTCGACCTCCAAGCAGGCGGGAAAATCCTCTTCATTGTGCGCCAGGCAATCCTTGAAGATGAGGAAGACTTTGAGGAAATCTTCAACGAAGAGGTGAATCAGATCGCCGAAAGGGTTGGCCGTCAAGTTCAAACCCAAATGGAAGCTTTTCAACAGCAAATGGATCGTTTTGCGGAGCAGATGGGCGAAGTGGGCGCTGCTGCGGTTCGAGGAGAAGAGAACCCGTTGCCCTTCCATTCCGCTAGCCCAGACCTTAGTGACCGCCTGCAAGAGAAAATGCGCCGGGCTCAAGAAAAGATGGAACAAAAGCTTGCCGAAGCGCAGCGCCGCTCTGCGCAGAAAGCTAAGGGCAGTTTCATTGAAAGGATCGGCTTTGGTCGTAGGAGAGAATCGATGGCCGAAAAAGTTTCTGCCGATGCGTTAGACGAGGAACGTTTGTTTATCCTAAAGATGCTGGAACAGAAGAAAATCACGGTTGCAGAGGCGGAAAAATTACTGGCCGCTCTCGAAGGAAACGCTTAGTTAGAAGGAGGGCACGAATGGCATCCAGCGAGGAACGAATGCGCATTCTCAAGATGATCGATGAAGGAAAGATCACCGCCGAAGAAGGGGCAAAACTGCTGGCTGCTCTGAGCGCCGGGGAGAAGTCGGCTCGCGCCCGCAATTTCACCCGCCCGGCGGGCGATAAAGCCCGCTGGCTGCGCGTGCGGGTGACGGATATGGCAAGCGGCCGACCCAAGGCCTCGGTTAACCTGCCGATCGGTCTGGTCGATGTTGGCCTGAACATCGCCGCCAAATATGCTCCCGATGTCGCTTTTGACGAATTGATTGCCGCCATCCAAGAAGGCGCTCAGGGAAAGTTGATCGATGTTTATGACGAGGAAGATGGGGAGCATGTTGAAATATTCATCGAGTAAGATCGTGAGTTCGGTTTAGAAATTCGCATTTGCCATTTCGACGAGCGCAGCGAGGAATTCGTACCCGTCATTTCGACGAGCGTAGCGAGGAATGTGGATTTGTCATTTCGACGAGCGCAGCGAGGAGAAATCTTGTAAAGACTTCTCCCTTCGCTCGAAGTGACACGGCAAATTGGGATGTTCTGCTCGAAGTGGCATGGCAAATGGGTGTCCTTATTCCAAATTTGCACCAATCATACACCTCCTTGTCAAATGAAAGGAAGCGGATATGCTCTCTTTGGATCTGGTTTGGGACGACTTGCCCAAGCGTTCTGACACAAAAACTCAATTGCCGCAAGCTCCTTCTCTTCCCATCCTTTCTGCGGCGCAAAGCCGCACGCTGTTGGATGCCCTTAAACAGGGCAAAGAGCGAGTGGAAGTCTCGCTCGATTTGGGCATTAGCCTATCCCAAATCCTCCTCTTACCGCAGGGGATTGTTCTGCCCGATGGACAACAATTGGATTGGGAAGCGATTCGGCAAATTAGCGCAGCAGAAACGGTCTGCTACCGCATTGAAAGGAATACTCCTCAGCCGATTCGGACGATCGGGCAAAGATCAAACCTCACCCTGAGCCTGATGCCCACCAGCGGCGCGCCAACCCTCCTAATCGGTGGTTTTCCGATGCACCGAATTAAGGAAATTGATCCTTGGGAAGATACGCGCCGTAAACTCAAGGCGGCCGGCGGCGCTTATGGAGCCGTCCTCGATACCGCTACCGGTTTGGGCTATACGGCTATCCAGGCGGCAAAAACTGCTCAAGAGGTGCTGACGATTGAGATCGAAGCGGCTGTGATCGAAATTGCCCGTCAAAACCCGTGGTCAAGGGCTATGTTTGAAAACCCCAACATCCGCTTGGTCATTGGCGATGCCTTTGAAGTCATTCAAGAGCTACCCGACAGCCACTTTAGCCTGATCCTGCATGACCCGCCGACCTTTAGCCTAGCCGGGGAACTCTATTCAAGCGCATTTTATCGCCATTGCTTTCGGGTGTTGCGGCAGCGGGGGCGGATGTTCCACTATATCGGCGACCTGCAGAGCAGGATGGGAGCGAGCCTCTTGCGCAGCGTAACTCGCCGCCTGTTGGAAGCCGGCTTCGGGCGCGTGATCCGCAAACCGCAAGCTTTTGGCGTGTTGGCGCTCAAGTAAGCGGCGGCTGGTATTTACCTTCGGCAGTCAGCCTTGCGGTTCCGTCTTCTCCCTCTTCGTAGATAAAATACAGCAAGTCAATCGGGAGAACTTGTTTGAGCATAGCTTGGGCAGGGCAGTAACGAGTAGCCGAAAGTTCAATAGCGCGCACCACCGCTTCTTCTTGAACGCCTTTGCCGCTTACGTGATATTCAATGGTGGCATGGGTGAACACTTTGGGGTGCTCGCTGGCGCGGTCGGTTTTGACGTTGACGCGGAAATTACTGACTGCTTGGCGCTTTTTGGTCAGTATGGAAATCACATCCATGGCGGTACAACCGGCTAAGCTGAGCGCCATCAGTTCCATTGGGCGGAAGCCGTCGTTATCTCCGCCCACTACCGGGTCTGTGCCCAGCGGCAGGGTAAAGCCGCTTTCGGCTTTGCCATCGAACGATAGCCGTCCTTTCCAATTTACTTCAACTTGCATAGTCTTCACACCTCCAATAAGGGGTTCAAATAACGCTCTAAAGATTGTTAGTCAACTGCGCTTCACTATCTAGCTCGTCCGTTGGTATCTCAGCGCAGAGGCGGAAAGAGATCGCCATGCCGTTGGATGTACTCATCCAAAATCTGCTTAGCGACCTCAAAGCCGGGCACAAGGGGATGCAGCGTCAGAGCGGTTAAAGCTTTTGCGTAAGAGCCCTCGACCGCAGCTTCAATGGTCAACTGTTCATAGGCTTTGACCTGTTGCATCAACCCCAAACAGTGCTGTGGGATAGAGCCGACGCTCAAGGGTTGAATCGCACCCCCGCTCACAAAAGCCGCAATCTCGACCACATCCTCAGCCCCCATCCCTTGGATGGCACCTTGGTTGGGGATGTTCAGGATCATTTGGCGTGGGCCATCGCCACCTAAACCCTCGATCAGGTCGAGGGCTACCCCAGCGTATCCTTCGGAGGAAAGCGACTCGGCAAGTGCGGCATCGATCTGTTCAAGGTTGTGCGCTTGACCGCTTTCGTTGACCATATACGTCTGACCACGCTGCTTGAGGTAAGCTTGATAAGCGCTTTGCATCCCTTCATAATCTTCTTTGGCCCGTAAATCGGCTAGTTCGGCAAACAAACGCTCGTTCCAAGCTGCTAATTGCTCGCCGCGGCTGAGCCCGGCTTGAAGGATGTTCTCCACCGCCTGATGAGTGTGATAATAATAATACAGATATTCGTTGGGGATCATGCCGAGGGTGGCAATGAGAGTGGCACTGATCGGCATACCGGGCACCTGATCCAGTTGGCGGATCCATTCCAAAAAGCGCGGTAAATGGTCTGCGCCTTGAAAGCGCACAGCGCGAATCCAGCCAAGATGGTTCAGTCCGAAGTAATCGAGCAAGACCTGTTCGGCAGGGGCGTTGAGTAGGGCTGCCAAAGCTCGGCGCAGGGTGTGGGGCGCATCACAGATGCCCACGCTGCGTTGCCATCCGCTCACCCGCACCAACGCCTCGGCTAACATCCCCGCTGGGTTGGCAAAATTGATCAACCAAGCTTGTGGGCAAAGGGATTTCATCTTCTCCGCAACAGCGAGCAAGACCGGAATGGTGCGCATACCCATTGCAAATCCGCCCGGTCCGGTGGTTTCTTGCCCTAAGACGCCGTAATTGAGGGGCACGCGCTCATCGATAGCCCGCGCTGTCATGCCGCCCACCCGGAAGGTGGTGATGACGAAGTCAGCGCCTTGCAGGGCAACCTCTACGTCTGTTGTGCGCTGGATGTGAAAGCGCGGCGGATTGGCCGCTTCGAGCGGCGCAGTAAGGGCGGCGATCACCTCCAAACGTTGCCCGTCAATATCCATTAAGGCAAGCTCACGGAGATTCAAACGCGCTTGGCGCAGCAGGATGGCTTGCAAGATCAGCGGCGTGCGCAGCCCGGCTGCGCCGAGGATGGCGATTTTAATCCCCATGGCTTATCCTTGCATGGCTAGGAGATTTTCAACGAAGGGATGAAAGCGCACATAGCGATAGGCTTCGGCGTAAGCTACGCCAATGCGCTGGCCAATTTCGGCTGCTTGCGCCCGCATCGCCCACGCTAGGGCTTGCAGGGGATCATCGAGCGCATTTCCTAACAGAGACTGCAAGTCCAAGCCGGCTAATTTGGCTTGGCGGAAGACATCTTCCACCAGAAATTTCACCTGACTGCGATGCTCCCCCATGGCAGCGATCTTCCGCTCCATCGCTTGGCTGATGTCCACAATCTTGTTGACGTTGGGTAAATTTTCCCCATAAAAGTATTTTTCGACCACGAAATGGGGAGCAAGCCCCTCTGCGATGTGTTCAGGGTGCATCAACGGCAGGTTGGCGAAGTGAAGGGCGTCCGAAGCTGCCCAGGCGACGGCCCGATGATCGGGGTGAACTTCATAAGCAGCAAAGGCATCCTCGGCAACCACGATATCGGGTTGATATTGACGGATGAGGCGGATAAAGCGTTCGCGCAATACGCCGCGCGGCAAGGTATCCACTTCCAGATCGGGATAGCCGAGGAAAATCGGCGCCTCGGCGCCAAGGGTTTGGGCGGCCTGCATCGCCTCCTCGCGACGGATCTGCGCCAAACGCTCGGGGTCGTGTTCAAACGAACCGCGGCGTCCGTCGCTGGCGATGGCGATATAGACCTTTGCGCCGCCATCGATCAGATTGGCAAGCAAACCGCCGGCGAAGAACTCGGCATCATCGGGATGAGGCACAAGGACAAGCACCGTTTTTGACATAAGACCTCCTAACAAGCCATTATATCTTCAAGCGCAAGATTGGGGAAAAGCAATTTTTACCCGGCTGATTCTCTGTAGCAAGCACCGGCTTCCTTCAAGGAGAAGGATCATGAACAGAGATATGGATTTCGATACGCCCTACTTGTTCTGCTATTCAACCTATGGAGCAACTTGCAGGCAGAAAAGTTGCTTCTCAATGGAATGGTAAGGTCACACTTCTGGCGATTGACATCGATCCAGAAAACCGCTTTGGCGGTTTTCTGGATCGGTTTTTCAAAGTCTATACGTTTTGTAGGACAACTCATTGAGTTGTCCTACAAAGCAATGTTGCCAACAACTTTTGAGTGCACACGATGCATAAAAAGCGGTTGTCTTCTACCCGACTCTGATGTACAATCTTCTCAATGAGCCTGAGTATTGGGATTATCGGTTTGCCAAATGTGGGGAAAAGCAGCCTTTTCAACGCGCTGTGCAAAGAACAACAAGCCCAAGTTGCCA
>CALFWB010000045.1 GCA_937928795.1 uncultured Anaerolineales bacterium | reverse complement strand
CAAGCCACACCCACACAGTTTCAACAGCTCATCCAGCATTTCGACAAAGCCCTTGCTAAACCTCAACCTGACCCAAAGGATTTCGACTTCCCCGGCATAGCTCCCACGGCTTACCAGACCCTCTATGAACAAGGCAAGCGTGGTGGACCCATCTTAGCCCTTTTGCGACTGGTGCAAGCTCAGGCAAAATGCATCCGCATCTTGCTTGTAATCGGAGAAGACCAACCGCTCGAGGCCTATACCTTCGATCTGGTCGGCGCCCATCCCCGCACGGACGCCAACCCGCCTGAATCCTTTTACGAAGACCTGATGTTGCGCATCGTCACGGCGGCTTGTACAAAAGAGATCACCCATCATCAAGTGCTTGGCGAAAGCATCTCAGCCGAGTTGTGGAAAAGCCTATCTACACCAACCGCTATGCGCGCTGCTGGTCGAGAACTGGGCAAACGCCATTTTTTCACCGAGATGGTGCGCATTGCCGATTTGGTCAACGTCCCTGCCATAGCCGATTCGGTCGCCAGTCAATACAGCGAAGGGTGTTTTGCCACTTGGGATCCCACTTTACAAGCCCTAATTGCCACCATTACCGGCAGCGCCCGCCCGGTCGATAAAGATAACTTAACCGATGATGAGTTGGCAGTGATTGTTGGCGTGCGCAGCGATGGGCAAGGCGCGCTCGTCCGTCAAGTCGAGGGCAAACGTAATGATCCCCCCTCTTCAGAAGCGGTTGAGCTAATCCTTATGGATCAAGACTTACCGCACATCTCGCTTGGCAAAGACTGGGGATTCGATACCCCAATTGACGTGCCGGTAGCCCGCTCTAAGCTACACGGTCATCGCAGCATTTGGGCTTTTGATCCCAACCTTGTCGAACATGTCCATCTTGATCCTGCCTATTACGCCTATCCGGTCTCCTGTTCGACCGAAGCTCAAGCCCGTGCAATTCACCGTGCCTTCTCCAAATCAGAAGCCCTGCGCAACCCGCATGACCCGCGCCAAGTGGTCTTTGCGATTATGCCTGGGCATGGAGTGATTATTGTCGAAAAATGGGTCAAAGGCAAACAACCCTTTCAGTTGATTTGGGAGTATATGGATCAAGGCATCCTACAGGTCGATCCGCTCATCCCACAGGGCAATTTCGAGTTTGAGCGTATCAGCTCAAACCGAAAAGTCCTGCGGCTGATAGAATAGGGCACTTTCTCGATCAGGGTCAACCCGTGAGTCTACTGCAGAAACCCTATAGCTCCGCCTCGACGATAATATAGCCTACCATAAATCCATGGCGAATTCTCAGCCGCAAATTTTTGAATCTACGCGAAAAAAAATTGGCGTAAATTCGCGCAAATTTGCGGCTGAATAATCACATGACTCTACTGCAAAAACATTGAATTCTCACCACGAAGACACAGAGTCACGAAGTTCTTCTTCATCATCTCGGTGCCTCCGTGTCTCTGTGGTTTGATTTTGACCTTTTTGCAGTGAACTCATCACATATAAAAAAATTAGCGAAAATTAGCGTAAATTCGCGGTTGAATAATCACATATAGAAAATTAGCGAAATTGGCGTAAATTCGCGGTTGAATAATCACATATAGAAAATTGGCGAAATTGGCGTAAATTCGCGGTTGGATGATCACATGGCGAAATTGGCGTAAATTCGCGGCTGAATAATCACATAAATTCAGAAGATGACATACCCTCTAAAAGCAAGGACACTGCCCTGAGTGGGATTTGCCCCCAATCCAAGCCTTTGCGCTCTAAAGCCACCTGCAATACCAACCCCACGCCGAGCGACACTAGGGTTGCCGCAGCTAAATTTGCATCGATCGGCTTCAAGCTTCCCTGCTGAATGCCCTCCTCAACCCACTCTGCAAAGATCGAACGAAAGCGTTGGTAGGGTTGCACAGAAACGCTCCAAGCGGTTGAATCTTTGGTCGCCTGGTACCAAAACTCCAAAAACAAAGGCGCCTGCCCGGCCGCTTGTTCAAAAACTTCACGGAGCGTTTCTGCCAGACGCATAAGGCGCTGCGGCACCCATTCAACCTCTTGGCGAATCGACTCCAAACGGCTTTCAAGGTCTTGCACCCAGTTCTGCAAGAGAGCTAGGAATAAAGTTTGTTTGCTGGGAAAATGATGATAAAAGGCACCCTTGCTGACCCCGGCAGCAGAGCAGATTTCATCCACGCTGGTTGCTTCGTAACCCAGACGGGTGAACTGTTCTGCGGCTGCTTGCAAAATACGAGCCCGAGTACGAACACTGCGCATCTGACGAGCCATCGCCTACCTCCCTCTACATTATAGACTAAATAGTCGGTTTATGCGGCGCGAAATCGGCTATAATTTCCATTACACGGAGGAACGCGGATGACACAAACTTTCGACCACCTTTGGTCTCAATTTTTGACTTTTCTGCCCAATCTGGTTTTTGCCCTTCTCATCTTCCTAGCCGGCCTTTATCTAGCAAAATTGGTCAGTCATTTGCTAGAAGCAGCACTGAAGCGCCGCGAGGCAAGCGTTGAAATCACTGCCCTGCTGAGCATGACAACGCGCTGGACCATCATCATCTTAGGCACAATTACGGCTCTGCAAAGGTTTTTCGATGTAACGGCTTTTCTGGCTGGTTTGGGAATTATCGGCTTTAGCATCGGATTTGCCTTACAGGATATTCTCAAAAACTTTGCGGCTGGCGTGATCTTGCTCCTTCAACAACCCTTCAAGGTTGGAGACTCGATTGAGGTCAGCAATTACAGCGGCACCGTACAGGCCATTAACATCCGCACCACCGAACTGCGCGCCTTCGACGGACGTTTGGTGATTATTCCCAACGCTGATCTACTCGCCAACACCATTGTCAACCTCACGCGTGCCGACAAGCGGCGCATCGATTTAAGAGTTGGAGTCGATTACAGCAGCGACCTTCAAAAAGTACATGAAGCCTTGCTGAGAGCCTTGCAAACCGTGCCCGGCTTTCTCCTTGATCCTGCCCCTATGATCGTCTCCGAAACCTTTGGCGACTCAGCTATTGAGCTGCGCGCCTACTTTTGGATTGACCTCAGCGCAACCAATCTCTTCAACGCCAGAGATGAGGCAATGAAGCGGATCAAAGCAGAATTTGAACGACAAGAGATTCACGTCCCATATCCCATCACCACCGTCATCCTTCATCCTTATCCAAGTACACCTGCGTCACCATAGAAACCATCGATTCGTACTGCCGTTCAACGTGATCGCTTCGGAATTACCCCCTATGCTTTGCCAAGAACAGGGGAATTGCTTTATGGCTAACTTGTTGTCCGCTGTCTGCATGGGTTTATGTTAATCTGGCTCGTCATAGGACAGAGATCATCAAAACGTCAAGAAATTTATCCTTCCAACACCCGTTAGCCATCGCCTTAGGAGGCGGTGAAGCTAAAGGAGCGATCCAAGTTGACCCCTTGCGGGCATTGGGGGATTTCAGCCACACCGCCGAGCTGAGCGAGCGCGGTTACTAAATCGCCCAAGCCGAAATCCAAAAACGGCTGAGCAGCCATCACCGGCATGGCTCAGACGGCTAAGTCGGTAGCTCACATCTAACTGAAGCGAGGATTGATCAATCACCTATTCCACTCAACCTGTCATCCCAGATTCGTGACAACTATCACTATACGCTAATTCCTTTAGGGATACAATATTCAATAGTTTGAATATATAATTCAGCGACAACACAGATTGTTGATAAAAATCCTATCGGAGGCACTCGATGAATATCTTGGAAACCCTATTGCGCATGTTATACGGTGGCTTAGGAAACCTCTCGGCATACCTTGCCGCTCATGTCCTTTTGTGTCTAGTGCCGGCCTTTTATATCGCCGGCGCCATGACGGCATTAATCCCAAAAGAGTCGGTTACCCGCTTTTTAGGCAGAAACGCCCCTAAGTACATTGCTTATCCAGGCGCAGCCTTAGCGGGTTCGATCTTAGCTGTATGTTCTTGCACCATTGTGCCGATCTTTGCCGGCATCTATAAAAAAGGCGCTGGGATTGGGCCCGCAATCACCTTTCTCTTCTTTGCGCCGGCGGCAAATATTTTAGCCCTCGTATACACCGGCGGGGTGATCGGCGTTGATCTCGCCTTTGCTCGCTTAATCCTCTCTTTGACCTTCGGCATTGGCATTGGCATGATTATGGCTTTGATTTTCTCCCGCCAAGACATTGCCCATGATAAAGAAACCGATGCCATGTTCGCTGGTCAAGGCAAGATGCGCCGCGCTGCGTTGATTTTCTTGCTCCTCTTAGTTGCTCTTCTCTTAGCCGGCACCTTTAAGATCGGCCTACTGACCAATTCTTATGCCCAAATTACTTTGCCCATCACTGGCATAGATCGCTTTCAGGATTTCCTCTACCGCTTGGTGCCGTTCGATCCTAGCAAAGGGGAAGAAGGCGTTACCGCTCAAGGAGCTATACTAATTGGGCTGTTGATCTTGATTGGCCTTACCTCTTGGAAAGGCTTAGAGAACATCTATGAGGGCTTCAATCGGTGGACTTGGATTGCCATGGGTTTGGTTGGCTTAACCCTCCTAACCGCTTCCTTAGGGATGACTCCCGACGCTGGCGGTTTGGGTATTGCCTTTACTGGCCGCTTCTTCGGTGTCCTGCTTGCTTTAGTGGTCTTGATCTGGCTGATGTTCAAGCGCTTGACCGAAGACGAATTGCGTGACTGGCTATGGGAATCGTGGCGCTTTGTCAAGCAAATCTTTCCCCTGCTGGTTGTCGGCGTGTTCGCAGTTGGAGTCATTCGGGTCTTAATTAAACCGGAATGGATTCAAGCTCTAGCCGGACAGAACACCATTTTGGGCAATGTGGCTGGCGTGATCTTTGGCGTGTTCATGTACTTCCCCACCCTTGTGGAGGTGCCGATTGCAAACATGTTCCTTAGCCTTGGGATGCACCGCGGTCCCCTTCTAGCATACCTGATGGCGGATCCAGAGCTGAGCTTGCAGAGTATCCTCATGATCTCCGCCATCATCGGTCGCCTGCGTGCCTGGACTTATGTGGCGTGGGTAGCCCTCTTCAGTACCTTAGCCGGCTTGATCTACGGCGCTTGGATCGATGGAACGCCCCTCGGGTACCTTTTCCTCTATCTGGTTGGTTTTGTTGGCTTGCTTGCTCTAGCCCTCTGGTGGATCGAACGGCAGAACAAAGCCCGCATCAGCGAACCTGTTTCGGCAGATTAATTTCATTCATAAACCTTTTGGAGGAAAAAATGCCCACTTACGCCTTTAGATGTGAAAGCTGTCAATCCGAATTTGAAGCCTTTGCTTCAATTCAAAAAAAAGAAAGTGGTTGGAAACCGAACTGCCCGCGCTGTGGAAGTTCAAATACCGTTCAAAGCTTTCGTCAATCGGCTCGCTGGATTAGGTCCCTATCCTCCTCTGCACCTGCGAGCGGAGGAGCGTGTTGCTCAAGACCCAGAGGGAACCGATGAGTCCGACCTCAGGAAGCAGTGATTGCTGCTTGCCGCGTGCCGAAGGAATCACCTACTTAAAAATCGGAGAGCAGGGCATCACGGTTGGTATGCAAGGCTTAGAAGTCGTCTTCCAGCAACTTGCCCTGCTCAACCGCCAGCCACAGGAGGCAAGCGATGAGGAACTCATCGGCATGGCAAGACGCTATAATTACATCCCCCGCAAGGCTTCAGTCGAGCAAGATTACGCCGTGGCGTTGCGTCAGGCGTATGCTGAGTACCTTGCGCGCCAGAGCAAAAAGGTGCAAAGTGAATCGATTGGATAAGAATAGGCAATAGACCATGACCGAACCCATTTTGAAAATCGAAAATCTCAGCCTCAGGCGGGAGGAACGTCAAATCCTCAACGATGTCAATTTGGAAATTTACCCTGGGCAAGTTCATGCCTTACTAGGTCTGAATGGTTCGGGAAAATCCTCCTTAGCCTATACCATGATGGGCTGTGAAGGCTATACGCCAGACCAAGGACGCATTCTCTTTGAAGGAAGGGATATTACATACCTTTCCATCACCCAACGGGCTCGCTTAGGCATCACCCTAGCTTGGCAGGAACCCGCTCGGTTCGAAGGTATCCCGGTCGGAAAATATGTCGGTTTAGGCGTCAATCCGCCTGACCGCGAACGAGTGATCCAAGCCCTCGAAGCTGTTGCCTTGCCGCCTAAGGTCTATGGCTACCGCTCGGCGGACAAAACGCTTTCAGGAGGCGAACGCAAGCGAGTCGAACTGGCTGCAGTCTATGCCATGCGGCCGCGTTTGGCAATCCTCGATGAACCCGACTCGGGCATCGATATCCTCTCCCTAGGCGAAATTGCCAACCTGATCCGGCGCATGGCAATTGAAGGAGTAGCGGTTTTCCTAATTACCCATCGCGACGAATTAGTCGAGACGGCTGACGTTGTTTCACTGATCTGCGCCGGGACGATTTTGTTCAGTGGTAAGCCCCTTGAAGCTCGCCGTTACTTTACTGGTCGTTGTATCCCCCATCTTGAAGCCCTCGGTTCACAACCTTGGGACACCTCAAAGCCCGAAGTGCAAGAAGCGCTTTCCAGTAATGGCTTGCTAAACCTTGCTGTGCCTGATGCCGCTCGTCCAGACGGAAAGGATAAAAATGTATGAATGCTATTGTCAAGACTGAACATGCGCTGGGGAGTCGCCCTGGCTGGGCAAACGAAATGGCGGCTATGTTGGAGGCTTATCAGCAAGCCGGTGGCGAGCCGGCTGCCTTGCAATTGCCTGAGGTTGCCACTTTAGTCGTCAGCGCAAACACTGTTTTGGTATCCCATGAAATTGCGGGCATTCACTTTCAGGCTGAACCATTAGAAAATGGCGTAAAAGCCACCATTCGGGTTGAACCTAACGCAAAGATCGAACATCCCGTTCATCTCTGCTTTGGCGTCATCCCGGCGGAAGGAATTCAACACATTTTGGCAAACTACGAGATCGGCGACGGTGCCGAAGTGCAATTCCTCGCTCACTGTTCCTTTCCCAATGCGGTAAAGGTTGAACACAGAATGGAAGGCACGATCTATGTTGGCAAGAATGCTAGCCTAACCTATACGGAAGAGCACTTTCATGGTCAAACGGGTGGAGTTGAAGTCCTGCCCCGTGTCAGGGTTAAGGTCGATGAAGGCGGACGATTTAATACCATATTCGTCCTCACGCGCGGCCGAATTGGAAAGATGGTCTTTGATTATGAAGTCGAAGCTGCCGATCGCTCTGTTGTCGAAATGACCACCAAAGCCTATGGCCATGCCGATGATGAGGTCGTGGTCAAAGAAGTGGTGCGTCTGAACGGTGAGAAAGCGCGCGGGTTGACCCGCACCCGAGTCGCGGTTCGTGATCAGGCGCGCAGTCAAGTCTTTACAACGATGGAAGGAAACGCACCCGGCGCCCGTGGTCACATGGACTGCACCGAAATCGTGCGCGATCAAGCTGTTGCCCAGAATACCCCACTGGTGATCGTGCGCAACGATAAAGCTCAAGTCACCCATGAAGCTGCCATTGGCAGTGTCAACCGCAAAGAACTCGAAGCTTTGCTAGCCCGCGGTCTGAATGAAGACGAAGCGGTTGATCTGATCATCCGCGGCATGATCCGCTAACCTCTTTTGTGACATCCATCACCTAAAAGACAGGTGAAATGACGGTTATCAGAGGCGGGTTGGGTATGCTAAAATACATTCAAAAGATTGAATATTAAGAGGTATCTATCGATACTCTTTGTCAACCCAATCTGAAGCAACAAATCTTCATTTAGCTTTCACGGTGCAATGATGATGGCTAACCTAGCAAACACACCCAACAGTCGAAATCAGATAGCCCCTTCGCAGCAAGATTGCTGGGTAGGAAAGTCCATCTTCATTTTGGCAAATTGTCTCATCCACTATAAAAACCCTCAGCATGAGTTTCTCTCAATAAAGAATCGTTGCTTCTGCTTAGGGAACTGCTCCCCCTGGCTGGCTCGTTCTCCGCCTCAAGGGATGAATAGAAAGATACTTATAACCGACGCCAAACTTTACAGCAAATTGTAGACAAGGATCATCTCGGCTGGACAAAAGCAATTCAAGTTTACCGATAGCGATCGAGAAAATCCAAAAAACGAACCATCTATACAAGGAGTGCAACAATGGAAAACAACAAAAAACCCGTTTTTGTCATGTGCTACTGCACCGGTGAGTGCCCAGGCTTCCAATCGCTCAATTTGTGGCAACTGGTCAACCGCGTCCGCAACGAGATGGACGTGGAGTTCGCCATCGTTCATCCCCAACTGTGCGTGGATGACGGGGAGCGGTTTTGGAGTTTTATGGGAAAACCAGGTGTCAAATATTTGGTAGGTGGCTGTGACCCTCGAATGCAACGCAAAATGTACAAAGACGCCCTCGATCAGGTTGGGGTTGACTTCGATTCCCAAATCACAGCCCTCGACCTCCGCAATATGCAAACCGAAGAAGCCATTGCTAAAGTAAAAGAAGCTTTAACCCAAATGGGAGCATAAGGAGAGAGTCCGATGGCAGAGAAATTATGGGAAGGCATCCCCCGCTCTGAGATACCCTGGTATCCTACCATTAACATCGACTTATGCAACGGGTGTCAGTCTTGTATCGACACCTGTCCAGGCGATGTTTACGATTGGGATGTAGCCCTCGGTCACCCGATGGTCGCTCGGCCGGAAAATTGCGTCGTATACTGCATGGGTTGTGCCAAGGGTTGTCCCGAAGAGGCGATTACGTTCCCCAATAAAGACGAGATCGTTGAATTGGTCAAGCAATTGCGGGTCAAGTACGCTGTCTCTTAGGATAAAACGAGGGGCATGGCATTTGGGTAAAGCGCTATGCCCCTCATCGCACATGCAAAGATGAGTGAGATTATTATCCTTCCTGTAAAAGGCTGCAAACGGAGCAAGCGGATTATCCAGTTCCTGACCAAAGCGGGAATTCCTTTCCAAACCGTCGATCCGCACTCCCCGGAAGGTCAGGAACTCATTGCAAAATATAACTTTCAGGCTTCACCTGGCATTGTTGTGAACGGCAAAAAGGTTAATCCCTTTGATCTGCTGGTTCAACCCGACTGTCGGATAAATGAAGAAGCGGCAAAAAGGCTTTTTCTCTAATCTATGTTATCATTAGGTATCTCAACAAAGAAAGGAATGCAATTTTTCATGGACGGTAATTTTGAACAAACGTTAGCCGCAGAAGAAAAAGCCTTGGATGTCTTTCAAGCAAGCCGTGCCCTCGGAGAAGTACTGGTAGAAACTCCAACGTACCAAAGTTTTCTGCGCGCTCTGAAAGCCATTAATAGCGACCCGCAAATCCAGCAGATCGCCGCTCAAATGCGCAGTCATCAAAGAGCCCTGCAGATGGGCATTGATGGGCGCAGCCATCAAGCAGAATTAGCCCGCTTGCAAAGCGAGCTAGAAGCCCTACCGATCGTGCAGGAGTACCGTAAAGCCGAACAGGAGGCAATCCTGCTCTTCCGTGCCTTAGATGAGTTTATCAGCCAAGCCATGGGCTTCCCATTCGCCCGCAATGCGCGCCGCAATGGCTGTAGCTGTGGTGGATAAGGAGAGCAACCATGGACCTCACCCCTGAAATCAAAACGGCTGCCCTTACTTTGATTGAGGCGATGAAAACGGATCAGACAATTCGCCTCTACCTTTCTGCCAGAGAGATGGCTGAAAACGACCCAGAAGCCAGCGCCTTAGAAAACCAGTTAATCGAACTATACGAGCGTTTGATTGAGCGCCAACAGCAGGGAGAAAAGTTGAGCGAGGAAGAAATCGAAGCTTTTAACAGCTTGCGCTATCGGGTTAGAATGCACCCCCTCATTATTCAGCGTGAAAATGCCCTCGCACAGATCAAACCCTATTTAGCTCAAGTTGCAGATGAAATTAGCTACACCCTCGGCATCGACTATACCCTCCTTGCCAACACTCCATGCGATGGAGAGTGTTCCTAAATCGCTCAGGGAGTCCTGACGATGAAGATAGCCGCAAACTCAAAAGAAGGAATGATGTTCAGCAAACACTTTGTGCGCTCCATTTTTCCTTAAGGAGATCGGATGAAGCGTCACTTTTGCGCATTTCTGATGTTCATGGGCATCATCGCTACATTCATCGCCAATTTGGGGCTACAACCTCAAAGCGTCCTGGCTCAGGATAAGCCTACTCCGACTTATAAGTATTGTCACATCTGCGATCAGATGGTCGCTCAAGCAGTTGTGCGCGTCATCTTTTTCTGGATGGACGGTTGTCCACACTGTCACGAGGTGATCGATAACGTTCTGCCACCGCTGCGCCAACAATATGGGCGACAGTTGGAAATCTGGATGATCGAAGTCTCAACAATGGAAGACATCAATCGTCTCTATGAGATTGGGGAAAATTACGGTCTCAAGCCTGAACAGATCGGCGTTCCTTTCATGATCATCGGCGATCAGGTTCTCATCGGTTCGCGCCAAATTCCGAACGAATTGCCGGGCATCATCGAACGCTATCTCAAACTGGGCGGCGTAGATTATCCCCAGATCCCCCAATTAGCCGCTTTCTCGCCGGCCACTGCGCCAACAGCAGTCCAACAGCCCTCACCCCAAGCTACTTCTCAACCAAGCTCGGCTATGCCGACCGTTGCTGCGGTTGTTCAACCCCAACCTATTGAACCTAGCCAACCGATCCCCGCAAAGCCGAGGTCCTCCGGGTTCACCCTAGCGATCCTGATCTTGATCGGAATGATCGCAGTGCTTCTCTATGGCATAGGCGCCCTTGCCTTAAACAAAGCCATTTTCATCTCGGATGCATTCACGCGATACGCCTTCCCGATTCTTTCCCTGGTTGGTCTGGGGGTTGCCCTTTACTTAGCATATGTGGAAACCCAGGAAGTGGCGGCGGTATGCGGTCCAATCGGCGATTGTAACGCCGTGCAACAGAGCCCCTATGCAAAATTGTTTGGAGTTTTACCAGTGGGCGTCCTAGGCGCGGCTGGTTACATTGCCATCTTGTTGGTCTGGTTTTGGGGACGCCTGCGCAAAGATTGGCTAGCACAAAAAGCAAACTTGGCTGTGTTTGTCATGACCCTTTTTGGCTTAATTTTTTCAATCTATCTGACTTATTTAGAGCCATTTGTCATCAAAGCAGTGTGTGCTTGGTGTTTGACATCAGCCGTCATTATGGCTGTCTTGTATTTTCTCAGCATCCATCC